>JAIRRT010000083.1 GCA_031255835.1 Bifidobacteriaceae bacterium
GCGCGCCGGTGACGGAATTGCGGCGGTACAGCACGCCGTCCTCGCCGGAGAGTTGAGCGGCCTTGACCACCTGGCCGGAGCGCTCGGGGAAGTCAACCAGGGTGACCTTGGCGCCGGCGGTGACGTAGGTGCCGGCCTCCACCACGCAGTCCGTGCCGAGCGAGATGCCGATGCCTGCGTTGGCGCCCACCAGCGAGCGTTCGCCAATCCGGATGGCATGCTTGCCGCCGCCGGACAGCGTCCCCATAATCGATGCCCCCCCGCCGATGTCGGCCCCCGCCTCCACCACGACGCCTTGGGAAATCCGTCCCTCCACCATTGAGGCGCCGAGTGTGCCGGCGTTGAAGTTGACAAAGCCCTCATGCATGACGGTTGTGCCGACGGCCAGGTGGGCGCCGAGCCGCACCCGCGAGGCATCGGCAATGCGCACGCCGATGGGTATTACGTAATCGACCATGCGGGGCAGTTTGTCTATGGCCAGGACGGTCACGGGGCCGCGCCCGGCCCTGGCGATGGCGGCGCGGGTCCACTCAAAGCCCTCGACTGCGCAGGGCCCGGCCGAGGTCCAAACCACAGTGGGCAGCACGGTGAAGATGCCGTCGAGGTTCAGCTCCCTTGGGCGGACCAGCCGGTTGGAAAGCAGGTGAAGGCGCAGGTAGGCGTCCGGAACATCAGCCGGCGGGGTGTCAAGATCAATCTGGCGGAACACATGGACGGTGCGCACACGCCGGTCCGGATCGACAACAGCGGCAGGCAACGCATCGGTTGGCGGGTTGGCCTGAGGTGCAGGTCCCAGCGAAGGCGCCGGATACCAGGTGTCCAAGGCTGCGCCATCGGCCGTGAAGGTAGCCAGCCCAACCCCCCAAGCAAAACGAACACTCATGCCCACAAGCCTAGGGGGTGGGGCCAGCCTGGTTGAGCCGCACTTTCACGGCATGGTGGTTAGCTCTTTACCTTCTTGGTGGTCTTGGAGGTCTTGGCCGCCGCGGCCAGGCCGGTCTTGGTGGCGGTTACCTTGACCTTGATCTTCTTGCCGGCCATTGCCTTGGTCAGCTTGAGGGTCTTGGCCTTGGCGTTCTTGATCACCTTGCCTGAGGCGTACCACTTGTAGGTCAGCTTGACGCCTGCGGTCCAACTGGCCGTCTTGGCGGTCAGCTTCTTGCCAACCTTGGCCGTGCCGGTGACCTTCACGCTGCCGGCCTTGATGGTGGCGGGCGCGGGTGGTGCGGCGGGCAGCTGAGCCTGGGCTGACAGGGCGGCAATCGAGTTGGTCAGGGCGACAAGCGATGCCCTAACGGCTGAATCGTCATAGGTGGATTGGGCTGGGCCAGGTTGAGTGGTTCCCAGCTGGCCGATTTGTTCTGCCAGGTCAGCTATGGCTTGGCGGATTGGGGCGTCATCGTACTGGGCTGGCTGGTCCGTCGGGATGGCGGCCACCGCTGCGGCCAGGGCGTTGAGGGCGGCCCGGACTGCGGCGTCGTTGTATGTCTCGCCCGGTTGGGTCGGGATGGCCGCAACGGCTGTGGCCAAGGCGGCCAGAGCCGATTGGACTGCGGAGTCGTTGTACGCCTGGGTTGGGATGGCGGCGACGGCTGTGGTCAGGGCGTCTAGGGCTGCTCTGACTGCGGCGTCGTTGTAGGACGCGGTCGGTATGGCGGCGACGGCCGTGGCAAGGGCGTCCAGAGCGGCCCGGATGGCTGAATCGTCATATGGCTCTGGTTGATTGACCGTCAGGCCGGCGATGGCCGCCAGCACGGCGGCGGTTGCGCTGTCCACATCGGTTTGGGGTCCGCCATCGTCCGCGAGGATCTGGGCTGCGGCGATTACGTCCTGAAGTGCCTGCCATGATTCCGTGGTGAAATCTGTGCCGGTCAGCGCGGCTGCAGCAGCGATGGCGCCGGTCAGGCCACTGAGATCGGTGTTTGCATAGGGAAGATACTCGGCCCAATCGACCAAAGCCGGAGTATTGGTGTCAACATTGGCGACACCACTGGTTGCCCACAGACCAACAAAGATCCCAGCAAACCCGGGGAATGCGACAACGTCGCTGCTAGGTGCTATGGCCAGAGTGGTCCAGTCTTCTCCGTTGAGAGAATAGATAAACTCGTATTGTTCATTGTCGCACTTGACGCGCAACCACACCTCAGTGGCTGAGCCCAATGGAGCTGTGATCTCTGGATGCGTCTGGCCGCCACCATTCAGGTTGAGCCAAAGCCTGTTTGCGCCATTGTCCCGCTGGATTGTGAACTCTGTTGTGCCGGACCCAGGACCGCGCGAGGGCGAGGGCCCGTTGCCGTACATGACAATGCCGGCCCGCTCTGCATCATTGACTGGCTCGAAAGCGAGTTTGGTGGTGAACGTCATTTCCTTGTCCCGCTGGCGTTGTCCCACCAGCGATGACCGGCCTGAGGTGGCCGAGCTGGTGTTACCTGCCGGGGTGAGAGTGCCGCGGGTCTGGAGCGTGAGGAATCCTGGATTTGCGGTGAGGGAAACGGCATCGTCCAGCGGGTTATACATGTAGTTCCAGCGCAGATCAAGGACGGCCGAATTGAAGTTGTCGCGCGGGGTGGTGGTGAAGGCGTGGGGTGGGGCGACCCTGGGGCCCGTCATCGTCGTGGTGATCGGGTTGCCGCCGTTTACAACCGGCCAGTCATCCACCCAGGTGACAGGGGCGAGGAACGTCTCGCGCGCCAGGTTGGGCAGTACCTCGGGCCGGGTCCCAAGGAACACCAACCACCAGTTGCCGTTTTGATCAGCCACAAGATCGGCGTGGCCGGTTTGGGTGATCTCGCCTGTGGTGCCGTTGTTGATGATCGGGTTGAACGGCGGGTTGCCGTCAGAAAGCAGGTTGTTGTCCAAGGCATACCTGACCAACGCGTAGTTGTTGACGGCAGCACCTGGTGTGTTGATCCGAATGGGCGCGACTTCCCAGTCTGCTGGTGTCGAATTGGCCAGTCCTATGGAGGCATCGAGTCTGGAGATGGTCTGCATATGGTTGGTTGCTGTGCCACCCTCGGCCAGGGACAGATAGTAATAGTCGCCTATCCGATACACGTGGGGTCCTTCTGCTTCCGAGGCGATTCCGCCAAACAGCGGCACTGGACTGCCGATGTAGCGGCCGGTGGTGAGGTTCAGTTCGACTGCCGTGATGGTTCCCATTTGGGAAGCCGTCAGCCAGACTTTGCCGTCCGTGTCAAATAGCAGATCGGGATCGAGGTTGACGTAGCCGGGAAGCGTCAGGGTGAGTGGGGTGCTCCAACCATTTGGGTCCTTCGGGTTGGTGGAGGTGGTGATGAACACAGAGAAATTGGAGAAGTTGGTCACCACCATGTAGTAGGTGCCGTTGTTCTCACGGATTGTTGGGGCGTACAGCCCGTCCATTCCCCATCCGAGGGAAGCAGCCAGGTTGCCGGGCTGTATGTTCGCCTGAGAGGCGGCATAGCTCACCAGTTCCCAGTGAACGAGGTCTTCGGAATAGTGAACCGGAATGCCAGGTGCGGAACCGAAGGATGAATTGATCAGGTAGAACCCGCCATCGTGTGCCTTGACGATTGAGGGGTCTGGCGAGTAGCCGCCCAGAATCGGGTTGGTGTAGGTGACGGTGGACGGATCCTCGGCCAGGGCGGCCATGGATGAAGCGACAGGGGCTGCCTGGGCGGGCGATGCGGCCGATGCCGGTTGGGTGGTCAAGCCGGTGAAGGCCAGTGCAACCAGGGCGAGGCCAGCTGTGGCGGTGGTGGCGCCACGATGGCGGCGAATGGGCGCAGCGGGCTGTTGTGCGGCCCGGCCGCGTGTTGGGGTGAATGGGGCAGATCGGTGGATCATCAGTGGTCCTCTCACATGGGGGTCGCCTGGCGGGGTGTCCGTCACGGCGCAAGAGGCTGGATGGCGCAGCCTGCATCAGCGCACAATCCAGCCGGTTAGATGCACTATACGCAAAACTGCACAATGCGCAAGTAACGAGGCTAAGGCAGGTTTTGATGGGTGAGGCTGCGCATTCAGGTAGTGTCGCGGCGTGGTCACTCGCGCGCACCCAGCCCCGGACCCGACTGGGCCGGCCACTCCGCCCGCCCCGGCGCCTGGCGATGCCGGAGCAGCGGCCCCGGCGCACGACTCCGGCGCCTCCGCCCCGTCCAACCCAACTGGCGCGCCGCAGTATGTCCCGCCGCGGGTTGCCAACCGGCGGGCAATCCTGGAGGCGGCGCGCAAGCTGATCGCGGCGCACGGATTTGGCGGCTTCACCTCGGCTGATCTGGCTCGTCACGCAGGCGTTTCCCGCAGGACAGTCTTCAACCACTTCCCCTCGGTCGAAGAAGCCATTCTTGCTGCGCTTTCGCAGGAACTCATGGACAGGGCCGATGCTTGGGTCGAGCAGGTTGGGCCTCCTGGCGTTCGCTTCGCCACTTTGGCGGAGGCCTTTGACGCTTTCGCCGCGTCGGTTCCGCAGCTGGCGTTCAACCCGACGGTTGAGCTGGTCAGCGGCGCATTGGAGGGTGATCAAAACGCTGCCCGCGTTGGGCTTGCATGGCGGACGTCGGTACTCACTGCCGTCTGCGCCAAAGTAAGCGAGGGGGTCTGCGCCCGGATGGACAATCCTGATCGGTTGGCAGTTGAGGTTATGGCCAAGACCATCATGGGCGCCTGGTCAACCGCCTTCGAGTACTGGTTGTTCGAGACCGGTGGTAACACCGACGATGCCGGTCAAGCCCTCCTGCTCGAACTCACCGAGGCGGCCATTGCGCAAGTCCGCGCCGGCTACAGCGCCTGACGCTCAAGTCCACCTTCGGGCTGGCGGGGGTTGGCTGGGCGGGGGTGGGGGTGGGGAGGGTAGCCTTCGGGGGTGAGCTTGGATCTTGGCTGGGGGCCCTCACAACTTGCCTTGGAGTTGGTGGGTATCGCCTCGCCATCGGGCGAGGAGCGCGAGCTGGCTGATTCGCTGCATGCCGCATTTGACCCCCTGCCCCATCTTGAGGTGCTGCGGGACGGCAACACGCTGGTGGTCCGGACGCAGCTTGGACGCCCCGAGCGGGTTGTTGTTGCTGGTCACCTCGATACGGTGCCGGCTGGCGGGGTGGTGGGGGCCGGCATCGGCGGCGGGATTTTGTGGGGGCGCGGTGCGGTGGATATGAAGGGTGGGCTGGCGGCGATGGCCCACGTTGCGGCGCGGCTGACCCGGCCGAAGCGCGACGTCACCTGGGTTTTCTACGACAACGAGGAGGTCGCGCGTGATCTGAATGGCTTGCGGCGCGTGATCGGGGCGCATCCGGATTGGGTGGCGGGGGAGTTTGCCGTGCTGGGCGAGCCGACCAGCGGCAGGATCGAGGGTGGCTGCAACGGGTCGGTGCGCGTGGTGGCGACGCTGCGCGGCAAGGCGGCGCATTCGGCGCGGGCGTGGCTCGGGGTCAACGCGATTCACGGCGCGGCGCCGCTGCTGGACCGGCTGGCGAGCTACCAGCCCGGCAGCGTCGAGGTGGATGGGCTGGAGTATCGCGAGTCGCTCAATGCTGTTGGTATTTCCGGGGGGATTGCGGGTAATGTCATACCGGATTGTTGCACTGTCACCATAAATTATAGGTTTGCCCCCAACCAAACAGTGGACGATGCCGTAACTCACCTCACCGAGATCCTCCCGCCTGTCGAGCTGGAGGTGGTGGATAGGGCCCCGGGCGCGAGGCCTGGGCTGGACGCGAAGCCGGCTCGGGTGTTTGCCGAGGTTGTCGCCCGGCATGGGTTGGGCGAGCCTGTGGCGAAGGTGGGCTGGACCGACGTGGCGCAATTTGCCGAGCTCGGAATCCCGGCGGTGAACTGCGGCCCAGGCGACCCCGGCCTAGCCCACGCCGACAATGAACACTGCCCCACGGAGCAAATCGACACCTTCGCCCAAATACTCCAGGAGTGGCTAACATGACCGACCCGAATGCCCCCGCTCCAGCCGCTGAACCGTATAAGCGGGAGTTGCGGCGGGGGCCGGTGCTGCTGCGCGATTCGCTCATCCCGAAGATCTCGACCGATCAGGCCCTGCTTGAGGAGGGTGACGGTGACAAGTCGTGGCGTTCCAGCGATCCGTGGCGCGTGATGCGGATCCAGTCGGAGTTCATTGCCGGGTTTGACGCGCTGGCCGGGATAGGCCCAGCGATCAGCGTCTTTGGCTCGGCTCGGTTGCCGAGTACCGACCCGGGTTACGTCACAGCGAGGGCAATCGGCCGCGGCCTGGTGCGCGAGGGGTACGCCGTGATCACCGGCGGCGGTCCCGGCGCCATGGAGGCAGCCAACCGCGGCGCCCACGAGGCCGGCGGGCTTTCGGTGGGACTCGGCATCGAACTCCCCTTTGAACAGGGCATGAACCGCTGGGTGGAACTCGGCGTCGACTTCCGCTACTTCTTTGCCCGCAAGGTGATGTTCGTCAAGTACGCCACCGGATTTGTGGTTCTACCAGGCGGTTTCGGCACGTTGGACGAGCTGTTCGAGGCCATCACCCTGGTCCAGACGTCCAAGGTCACGTCCTTCCCAATTGTCCTGGTGGGCCAGGATTTCTGGGGCCCGCTGGTCGAGTGGATTCGCGGCCCCCTCACCTCGCGCCACATGATCGGACCGAATGACTCCGATCTCCTAGTTGTGGTAGAAACAGCCGACGATGCCGTAGCAGCAGTGACCGCGGCAGCCGCCACCGACCAAGAGGGCAAAGGGGGACACCCCAAATGACGTTTGTGCTGGTAAGGCCGGCCGTGACCGCCATCGTCGGTAGTGTGCCTGAGGGCAAAGGGGGACAGCTGAAATGACGTTCGTGCTGATTGGGCTCGCTGTGGTTGCGGCCGCACTGACGTGGGCGGCAGCCGCCGGCGCATTCACGCTGTCCTTTGCCGATCCGATTGCGAAACAAAACGTCGATAGGGCAAAGCGCCGTCATCGTACGACTCGCCAAGTCCTGACCGTGCTGTCAGGTGTGCATCCCTCGCCAACTCCCGCCGAGCCCCTCTTCCCCGCCGGCAACACCGAAGAGGACC
>JAIRRT010000085.1 GCA_031255835.1 Bifidobacteriaceae bacterium
CCACGCACGGCCGCGGCCTGCTCGCGACGCCGATGTCGGCCCTCAGAACGAACACTCTCCCGTCGGCGATCCCCCGCCCCGCCTCTTGTGGTGGCGGGTTTTGGGGCGGTCTGTGGGGCTTGGCAGGGGATCACGCACCGGCGCGGGGGGCTGACCTTGCTGGCGGACGATGCCGTACCTCGGCCTTGTTCACCAAACGTCCTTGCCGAGACGGTTGCGTAGGGCCTAGCGGTACTGTAACGTGCTAGAAGGCCGCTGCGCGCAATCCAATGCAGGACGGTTCACGCCATTCCTCGGCCGGTCTTTGGCGACCGGCACCCCTGGTTTGGCCGGGAGGTGACAGCTCTGCCCGGCCTGTTGGAGCGCGCCCAGCGCCAGACAGAATGAAATCAACTGGATTGTAAAGAAGCATTCGACACTACTCAACAGATCGAACAATCAGGAGGTTCGGCAAGCAATGAGGAAGTTCGCTAAGGCAACACTGACACTGGGGGTGGCAATAGGTCTCGCCTGCCCCTGGGGCCAGCCAGCATTGGGCTGGTTGACAACCGATGAGCCGCAGGCAATGGAGCTGGAGCACGCCCAGTTCTCACGGCAGGCCGCCACCGAGGGCATGGTCCTTCTTGAGAACCACGGAGGGTCGCTGCCCATCGCGACATCGGGCAACATCGCCCTGTTCGGTCAGGGCGTCAAGACCACCGTCAAGGGCGGCACAGGCTCTGGCGCGGTCAACAACCGCTACAACATCTCGATCCTTCAGGGGTTCCAGGACGCCGGATACAACGTAACCACCCAACCCGGCACATTGGCCCGCTACGCAAGCACCACCAGCGGCGGTGGGTTCGGCGGCGACACCACGCCGTACCACAATCCCCCAGCCATAACCGCGGCTGAAGCACAGCCCACTGAGCCAACCAGCACGGCGGTCTATGTCATTGCCCGCACGTCTGGGGAGTTCGCGGATAGGAGCTACAACAACGCCAACACCCAGTACCCACTGAGCGCCAACGAGCTGCAGAACCTGAACATCGTTGCTCAGGCCTATGACAACGTGGTGGTTGTGCTGAACGTGGGCGGCCAGGTCGACACCACGTTCTACAAGACCATCAACGCCGCCATCACCGATCCGTCCGGCGGACTGGCCCTCGACTCGCTGTTCCTGCTCTCCCAGGCCGGCCAAGAAGGCGGCCGGGCGCTGGTGGACGTTCTGTCCGGCCAAGTGGCGCCATCAGGCAAGTTGGTGGACACCTTGGCATCGCAGTACTCCTACTACCCGGCATCGGCGACGTTCGGCAATGCTGACGGAGTCAGCGCCACTGAGTGGTACCGCGAGAGCATCTACGTGGGCTACCGCTACTTCGACTCGTTCTACAAGACGATCAATCCAACCGACCCGGAGTCCGTGGTCAACTATCCGTTCGGCTATGGCCTGTCCTACACCGACTTCGACATCGTGGTTGACAGGTTCCAGGCTGACATGGACAACGTGACCCTTGACCTGACCGTGACAAACGTTGGCCAGGTCTACTCGGGCAAAGAGGTTGTCCAGGTCTACTTCTCCGCACCCGTCCGCGCCGGTCTGATCGACAAGCCGTATCAAGAACTGGCCGCCTATTCCAAGACCGACATCCTGGGCCCAGGCGCCTCACAGAAGCTGACCATCTCCTTCCCCACCTTTGAGATGTCCTCCTACTACGAGGCCACATCGACCTGGCGCATGGATTCTGGGCGCTACCCGATTCGCGTTGGGCAGTCCTCGCGCGACACCGAGATTGTGGGCGTTGTGCAGCTTGACACCACCCTGGACGTGGAGCAGCTCTCGCCACAGCTGCGTGACCAGGACCTTGACAACTATCTGGTTTCTAATCCGGCCAACTTCTACACCTATCCAGGCGAGCAGGCCGAGCTCAACTCCGCACCGCACCGCGTGCTGAACACCACCGGGTTTGTCACCCCGAACAATGCCTCTCCCTATGACCAGACCGTTTCCGTCACGCAGGATTCGGCCTACTACGCCGTCGATGGCGACAAGATTTCCACCACAACCGCCTACCTTGACGATTCGGTCACCGACTGGCAGGGCACCGGAGCTCCTTACGTTCCGAAGTCCACCGAGGGTGAAACAGCAGTCAGCGTGACAGTTGACCCGACCAAGACGATGTTCGATGTCGCAAAGGGCTCCTACACGTTGGAGCAGTTTGTGGCCGGCCTGAGCGTCTCCCAGCTCGGACAGATTGTCATCGGCTCGCGCCAGCAGTCCGGTGCGCACGTCACCTCGGCTGCTGGATCGGCCGGCTACACAACGTCTGTGGCCAGTCCTTCTGGGACACCGGCAACATCTCCGCTGCCGCTGGAAGCCATGGGTATCCCCCAAACGACGTTGGCGGATGGCCCGGCCGGTATGCGCATCACCCAGGTCCAGACCGTCAACGGCGAGCGCCGCTACCAGTTCGGAACTGCTTGGCCGATCGCCACGATGTTGGCCCAGACGTTCAACCTCGATCTGGTCAAGGAAGTCGGCAAGTCGATTGGCGAGGAAATGGAGCTGTACGGCGTCACCTTGTGGCTCTCGCCGGCCCTCAACATCCACCGCGATCCACTGGCCGGCCGCAACTTCGAGTACTACTCGGAGGATCCGCTGGTCAGCGGCTTGAGCGCTGCTGTGATCACCAAGGCTGTGCAGTCCTCGCCAGGTGTTGGCGTGACTATGAAGCACTACTTCGGCAACAACCAGGAGACCGGCCGTACAGGCGGCAACTCGTTCATGACAGAACGCACCGCCCGCGAGATCTATCTCAAGGGATTCGAGATTGTGGTCAAGCAGGCCCAGCCGATGGCGGCCATGACCGCCCTGAACAGGGTCAACGGCGAGTGCGTAGCCGCAGGCTATGACGCTTTGGAAGACATCCTGCGTGGAGAGTGGGGCTTCGAAGGCGTTGTCATGACTGACTGGGCGTCTTGCAGCAACCAGCTGGGCAACATGTACGGCGGAAATGACCTGATTGAGCCGGGAAGCGGCAACATCAACACGATCAATTCGCTGACCATTCCAACTCAGCCAACATGGAACAACGACGGTCTGCCCAGGCGCTCATACGCCATCAATGAGGGCGGCCTTTGGAACTGGACCTGGAGCTTCGGCTCGCTGGCTCCCAGCGCCACCGGCGCCTCGACCATCGTGCGGACCGTGAACAGTGCGCCCTCGGGCTCAACGGTTCAGGACCTGTATGACAACATCTACAACATCCTCAATCCGCCTGCCGGCAACCCGCCGCCTCCGGAGGCCTATGCGTTCACCCCTGAGGAGAGGGCCGGCATCGTCCTTACTCCTGGGACTGTGGATTCTGGTACCGGTGACGTGCTGGATTACACGGTCACCATCAAGGGTGACTTCCGTGCATCCATGCGGTTGGGCGATTTGCAGCGCTCGGCCATGCGGATTCTGGATTACATCACCCAGACAAACCAGTTCGCCGAGCTGGCTGAGTTCATGGGTGTTTCCGGGATTGTGATTGAGCCGTATTCGGATCAGTTCACCAACCTGGTCTCCTACATTGGGCAGTCCTCCGAGCCGCCGCAGGGTGGCATCGAGACTGGTCCGATGCGGGCGTTGCGGGCTGCCGTGGCCCACTACGCTCCGTTCATTGCCGACGAGGCCGCCTACACGCCCGAATCCTTCGCGCCGTTCAAGGCTGCCTGGGATGCTGCATCGGCGCTGGCCGCGCAGACTGGCGTCAATCCGGCCCAGGCCGAGGTGGCCTATGCCGCACTGGCCGCCACGCACCGCGACCTGGTTCGGGGTGTTGACACAAGGCTGTTGCAGGACATGATCGACTACGCAAACACCCTTGACCAGGCGGAATACACCACAGCAAGCTGGTCCGACTTCGCCACTGCGCTGAGCGCAGCGGTGGCGCGGGCAGCTGACCCGACAAGCGATGCGCTGGTGTGGCAGGCAACTCTCGCGCTGCAAAACGCCATCGCCGAGCTGGTCTACGCGGGTGACCCGACCGGTCTGCAAGCGCTGGTTGACTTCGCTGAGAGCCTGATCGCCTCGCAGTACACGCCGTCCACGTGGGCCGGTGTCGAATCTGCCCTACAGGCGGCGCAGGCCCTGCTGGCCACCAGCACCGATGCTGATTCCCTCGACGCAGCCCATGCGGCGCTGCTGGAAGCCATCGAGGCGTTGCTCCCCAGGGCCAACACCCAGGCGATCAACAACGCGATCTCGCTGGCGGACACCATCTTGGCCGCTGCCGCGCAGTATCAGCCCACCACCCTGGTGGGTCTGGCTGAGGCCCGGGCAGCAGCCTGGTCCGTCGCGACAAACGTCAACGCCAGCCAGGCGCAGGTCAACACGGCCTACGATGCCCTGGTAGTCAAGATCGCCGCGGCAAGACTCAAGCCAGCCGGATCCAGGCCAGCCTCCACGTCAGTGGTGCCGCTCGGCACTGCTAATGAGGCCGGCCAGGCAGCCAGCGCCCCAGCACCTGAAGCGGTTGGCGCCGCCGCGCCAGCAGCCACGAAGCTGGTTGGCGCCAAGCCCAAGATCAAGGGCACAGCAAAGGCCGGAGCCAAGCTGCGCGCCGTGGCGGGCAAGTGGACTGCCGGAGCCAAGGTCTCCTACCGCTGGTACCGCGACGGCAAGGCGATCAAGGGCGCCAACAAGGCGGTCTACACCGTCAAGGCGGCCGATGCCGGATCCAAGATCGCTGTCAAGGTAACCGGTAAGAAGGCTGGCATGAAGAAGCTGGTCAGGGCTTCGAAGTCCAAGGTAGTCAAGGGCTAGAAGCCAAGCTCATCTCGCAACCATTGCTCGCATACCGTCCCGCCTAGCAACCCACACAATCTCGCATCGACTACTACCAGCCGGTAGTGTGTTGCCACCGTGGGCGGGCGCCATTGATAGGTGCCCGCCCACGGTGGTACGTCCCCCAACCCTCACCGTCGAGAGGTCGCCCACCATGTCCATTCGCCAGCGCTGCTCCCCCGCCTTCGCCGCCGCCGCCATCGCTTGCCTCGCCGCAATGGTTGTTGTTCCGGCCGCTGCCCACGCCGAGCCTGCCCCCACCGCCGCCCAGTGCCTGAGTGGCCTGCCAGAAAGCATCATGGCGGTCACAGACGCCCAGGTCGTTGCCGCCTTCGACTGCGCCGACCAGCTCGATCAGTCCGTTTACACCGTGTCCAGTTGGAACAAGTTTGTTACCGACCATCGCGGCCCCGCGCTAGATGCCTACCGGAACCAGGGGCTGACCATTTCCGCAGGCCTGCTGCTCCAGCTCGGTTTCAACATCCTTGAACTGCGCGGCGATCCGACATCACTTGCCAGCCTGGTTGCCGCCCTGCCAACCGATCCAGCTGGATTCGACCCTGAAGCCTGGGCGCACTATGCCCAGCAGTTGGCGCTAGCCAAGTTCATAGTCCGAGACCCCTCCGACGCCACCCAGGCCTACATAGACCAAGTGACCGGCTGGCTCGCCTCGGCCGCAAACGACCTTGGTATCCCAATCCAGGTGCCCGATGGCGGCACACCGGACCCCGGAGGCAGTTCCGGACCCTCTGGCCAACCCCAGCCAACCGTCACCGTCACGCGTTGGGCCACCCCACCTCCCCAACCCCCCACTTCACCCCCGTCCGATGGCGCTGGACCCACTCCGACGCCTTCTGGCGGTGACCTGGTCCCCCAGACCGGGCCGGCACAGTCCCCCAGGGTGAAGGTGGGGCAGACGAAGCTGGTGCTCAAACGGGGAAGCTCCCTGACCATTCCGGCTGCCGCCTACAAGGCCGATGGCAAAGCCGCCAAAGTGTCCTTCAAGTCCTCCAAACGATCCATCGCCACTGTGACGGCCAAGGGCAAGATCAGAGCCAAGAAGCCTGGGCGCACCACCATCACGGTGACCTCTCCTGGTGCCGCGAAGGTCAAGATCAGCGTCCGAGTGCTCGCTCGCTCGGCCCGTAGTGTGGCTGTGACCAGGGCAAACGCTAGTGGCGTGCCCAAGACGATGAGAGTCGGTCAGGTGGCCTACGCGGCCGGCAAGTACGCTCCGGCGGGCGCCGTCAAGGCCAAGGTGACCTACCGCTCCTCCAAGGCAGGCGTTGTGACGGCCAACAAGACTGGCCGGCTCCTTGCCAAGGCGCCTGGCCGGGCCGTCATCACTGTGAAAGCTGGAGCCAAGTCCAAGAAGTACCCCATAACCGTCACCCCCTGATTACGGGTGGGGGGGTCGCGAACCCAGAGGTGACCGCAGTTTCAATCGGTTTTCTGCGGTCACTTTTGGGCGCCTGTGGTCAGTTTTCGCTGGTCAGATAGGTGCCGGGTCAGTGTTGGGCGTGCATTCGGGTGGGGTGGAATAGGACGCCAGGCCTGGATGTTGATTACGACACAGGCATGGGACCAGCAACTTGGTCCCGTTCAACCACTACGGAAGGTCCAGGACTCATCCTCGTGTCGCGACAATCCAACAACCAGCCCCGGCGTCTTGGCGGCAGCTTCAGACTCGGACTCGCCGGCCTGCTTCTGGCAGCGCTGGCGGCCGGCCTGGCGCCATTCGCAGCTGTACCAGCCAACGGCGGGCAAGAGACCGACAAGGTGTTCGAGGTCAACTCGTCCAGCCTGGCAGGTGAGGACGCCAACAAGGGCGACGGCATCTGCGCCACCTCGGCCGGAACGTGCGCATTGTGGACCGCGATCCAAGAGGCCAATGCCTGGGGCAAGGCCCACAGCGATGCCAACATCTTGGTGACCGTCGCGGAGGACTTCACCCGTGGGACGGTTAGTCTTCCAGGCATTTACACCGAGACTGAATCCGAGTACCTGATGGTCCAAAGGATCGTCTCCGAAGACAAGACCTCGCATGGCGCAGTCTACTCGGTGGAAACAGAGATGACGATTGATCTTCTTGGCCGCCTCGACTTTGGCAATACTTATGGCGCCAGTGCTCGCGCGTTCATTGTGTTCTACATCCAGGCCAGCAATGTCACGATCAGGAACTTCGGCAACATCGTGTCCTCCAGCATCGGGATCGGTGTCGGATCGGAAACCACAGGGGTCGTGGTTGAGCGTGGGACGTTTGAGCAGCTTCAAACCGGCGCGATGAGGGAAGGCGTGCGGGTCTTCGACGGCGCCCACAACGTCACTTTGCAGGATCTGACAATGGAGCGCGTCGGTACCGGTACCACGGATGGGGTTGGCGGAGTTGTTGTGCGGCCCTTGGACATGCGGACATCTGGCGAGCGCCGGGAGGTTGTCGGGCTGAGGATCCAACGCGTCCTGTTCGACTGGCACCACGGTCCTGCGCCCTTTCTCACATGCAGCTTCTCCGGCGGTGGGTACTGCGGCGGCCCTGGTGTGGATCTCTCCAGCAAGCTGCCCGTGAAGGACCTCACCATCTCGGAGTGCACCTTCACTGGATTCGACGGCACGTTCAAGTACGACACCTATAAGAACAACCACTATGCAATCCCGATCTTCGCAAAAGACTCGCCTGCCCTGACCAACCTGCGGATTGTTCACAACCAGTTTGTCGACAACTACGCAACCCACACTTTCAAAGGGATCGGTTTTGTAACTCTCCTGGACTCGCGGATACTGGGAGACTCAACCATCGCAGGCAATACTTTTGAGAATCTGGTTGCGGATGGCAAACACTCAGGAGCATCCATTGTGTATTCCCAGGGAGGGACAGTCTCCGGCCAGTCCGACGCACTAGTCATTGAAGACAACTATTTCAACGCCGAGTTTACCGGCAAGGAGAACGACCCACCTGTTCGGTCCGTCATTCAGCACGGACTCGACGGCGCCAACCAGGACACTACCGCTACGATTCGCCGCAATTCCTTCGGTCCAAAGTCCGTGTCCCAGACCAACCCCGCAGAGGCGGAGGAGACATACGTAGTAAAGGCGTCCTTCTTGGTGGCCAACGGGAAGTCGTATGCCAACCACCAGGTGCGCACCTGGGTTCCGAGCCAGCCTCTCGCCTCCAAGACCGCGTGCGAAGCCACGCTGACGGTCTCTCCACCCGACGGAGGAACCCAACCAACCCTCCCAGTCGAGATCGACGTCTATTACACCCCTGGCCACGCTGCGGAGGTCTATCTCGGCACCCAAGAGATCACCTCGAACGAGCCCACCGAGATCACGGTGCCGTACCACGCGGCCTCCAACGGCTTCCTGCGGGTGCAGACACAGGGCAGTACCTCCACCCCAGGAGTGTTCGAGTCCTCCCAGTTCTCACGGACCGTTGGGATCCCCAAGGCACCGTCAGGCTGTTTGCCGCCCGTCAACATCTCCCGCGCCAAGGACCAGCCGGCGCAGACCATGCGCCGCAACATTCGCTTCCTGGTGAGCGCCCAAGTGCCAATCAACGATGTCGGACCGAACAAGGTTGGCCTGTCCAGCTCCACAGCCCCAGGCGCTGCGGTGGTCTCCACCTCCCGGCTGACCGCGCGCCAGATCTTGGTCAACGTCCGCGTCAATGACTCCGGCCGCGCCGTGGCCGATCTCATCGGCACCATCACGGCAGCTGCCGGCGGCGCCATGGAGGTCCATGCCAGAGACAACTGGGTCGATTTCCAGAACCCGCTCAGCCTGGCGCCCAGCCAGATTGAGGTGGAGGACCACCCGGTCACCTCGGAGCAGTACAGCATCCTTAGCGCCATCCCGCCCGTGGGCGCGGTCACAATCACGCCGACCGTCACCGGAGATGTCACCGTGGACCAGCCCATTCTGCTCGGTGCCGCGATGTCCACCACCGCTACCGTCACGGCCGTTGCCGATAACACACGTGCAGGCAACAGGTCCGCCACCATCGCCCACACCGTGTCCTCATCCGATCCAGACTTCGATGGGCTGTTCCTGCCCAGCGCGTCCGTCACGATCCTCGATACCGACCCACCTCCGCCCGAGCCTGGAGTGAGAATCGTCAAGCGGGCATGGCTGTGGGAGGGCACGCAGAACCCGACCTATGCGCAACTGCTGGCCACAGGCCAAGCCGGGGAGTCCGCATCCGGCTCGCTCCATCCGGTGGGCGCAACTATCTGGTGGACCTATGAGGTCATCAACGTTGGTGAAACGCCCTTGACTGATCTGACAGTCGAGGACCCCGAGCTGGGTGTTCCCAATGACCTGGTGTGTGAGATCCCATCGCTGGCCATCAATGCCTCTCACGGCTGCGTGGGGTCAGGCCAACTCTTCGACCAGTCCCCGCCCTCAGACGGCAGTAGCAGCCCAGCGGCCTGATCGGTGAGTCACGCTCAGCGGTAGACCGAACGCCTGAGACAGCGGGATGTCATCTATGACCGCGTCAATGGGGCCGCTAGCAGTGATCCGGCCGTCCCGCATCAAGGCAGCGTGGGAGAAGCCGGGCGGAATCTCCTCAGCGTGGTGTGTCACCAGGATCATCACCGGGGCGCGGCGGTCACGAGCCAACTCCCCCAAAGCGCCCACCAGGGTCTCGCGGCCGCCAAGGTCCAGCCCGGCCGATGGCTCGTCCAGCAACAGCATCTCCGGATCAGCCATCAAGGCCCTGGCTATCTGAACCCGCTTGCGTTCGCCCTCGGACAGGGTGCCAAACCGGCGGTCCGCAAAGCTCTCCACCCCAAAGGCCGCCAACAGGTCATGCGCCCTGGCAACGTCCTGGTGCTCGTACGCCTCACGCCACCTGCCAGTCACGGCATATGCGCCGGTCATCACAGCGTTGAACGCCGTCTCAGTTGCCGGGATCCGCTCCGCAAGGGCAGCTGACGCCAGCCCTATCCGCGGCCGCAACGAGAACACGTCCACCCGCCCCAACCGCTCCCCCAGCACCCACGCCTGCCCAGAACTCGGGTGCATCCGCGCCGCAGCGATTTGCAGAAGAGTCGTCTTGCCAGCGCCGTTGGGCCCCAGCACAACCCAGTTCTCGCCCTCGTAGACGTTCCAGAAAATCGACTGGAGGATGGCCGCGCGGCCACGTCTGAGCGACACGCCTTCGAATCGGAGAACTTGGGTCATGGCCCCCGAGGCTACGCCCAACCACCCTGTTCACCCGGGCCGCCAGGCCGCCGGACGGCGAACTCCTACAGTTTCATCCACCCGACTTGTCAGGTTCTCCCCGCCGCGCCAGCACGGCCCCTCGGCTAACGTCAAAGACAGTCCAACCGAAAGGCGTCCATGTTCACCTCCAGAAGCGTCCTTGTGACCGGAGCCAGCCGCGGAATAGGCCGTGCCATAGCTGATCTCCTCGTGGCCGGCGGCCACCGAGTCGCCACCTTTGACCGCAGCGGCACCGAGCACCCCGGCGCCCTGGCCCTGCAAGGCGACATCACCAATGTGTCCGATGTCGATACCGCCTTTGCACAGGCCGAGGCCACCCACGGACCGGTGGAAATCCTGGTGGCGAACGCCGGCATCGTCCGCGATGGTCTTGCTGCACGCATGTCCGATGCCGACTTCGAGACTGTCCTCGATGTCAACTTACGTGGCGGGTTCTATGCTGCCCGCCGCGCCATTCCTGGAATGCTGCGCTCGCGTTGGGGCCGGATTGTGTTCACCGGTTCGGTCATCGCAATGGCCGGCGGTGAAGGGCAGGTGAACTACGCAGCCTCGAAAGCCGGGCTTGTCGGAATGGCGCGCTCGCTGGCCCGTGAACTCGGCCCGCGCCACATCACCGCCAACGTGGTTGCCCCCGGTTTCATCGAAACCGACATGACGGCCGAGCTTCCCGAGAAGCGCCGCGACGCCTACCGTCTGGCCATTCCGGCGCGGCGGTTTGGGCATGTCACCGATGTGGCCGAGGCGGTCGCCTTCCTCGTTTCTGACAAAGCCGGATACATCAACGGAGCCGTCCTTCCTGTGGACGGCGGATTGGGCATGGGTCACTGATCATGGGACTTCTAGATGGCAAGACAATGCTGGTCACCGGCGTGTTGACCGATGGTTCTATCGCGTTTCATGTCGCAAAGGGAGCCCAGGAGCAAGGCGCCCAGGTGGTGCTGACATCCTTTGGCCGCAGCGCGCGGCTCACCGAAGCGACCGCCCGGCGCCTGCCCCGTCCGGTCCCCATAGTCGACCTGGATGTCACCGACGATGCCGCCTTGGACGCCCTCGCGGAAAGGCTCCGTCTTCATGTGGACACCTTGGACGCCGTGGTCCATTCGATCGGCTTCGCTCCGCGCCGGGCAATGGGCGGACAGTTCCTGGAAACTGAATGGCCTGATGTTGCGATAGCCCTGCAGACCTCAGCATTCTCGCTGAAGTCATTGGCGGTGGCCGCTGGCCCCCTGATGGCCACTGGCGGCTCGATTGTTGGGCTGACATTCGATGCGCGCTACGCATGGCCCGTCTATGACTGGATGGGCGTTGCCAAGGCCGCATTCGAGGCGACAGCCCGCTATCTGGCGCGCGATCTTGGGCCACGGGGCATCAGGGTGAATCTGGTCTCGGCTGGGCCAATTCGCACCACTGCAGCCAAGGCGATCCCGGGCTTCGAGACCATGGAGGCCACCTGGGCCGAGCGTGCGCCGCTGGGTTGGGACGTGTCCAACCCTGAACCGGCCGCTCGCGCGGTGCTGGCTTTGAGTTCAGACTGGTTCCCGGCCACAACCGGAGAGATAGTCCATGTGGACGGCGGCGTGCATGCCATGGGCTGAGCAGGCGCAGGCCGGGCAGTCTTGGCCTGAGCGGTCTTCCGCGCGCCTCACCCGCACGGCGCCCACGCTCGGGCACAATGGAGTGATGACTTACCCCCTCCGTTCCACCGGTGAGCCACCCGGTGAGGAGGCGGTTGGACCGATTCTTGTACTACTGCGTCACGCCCGGGCCTCCACCTCCGAGTGGTCGGATGCTGCACGCCAGTTGTCATCCGAGGGCCGCATCCAGTCCGAGGTGACGGGACGTCGGTTGGCGCGGGACGGCATCGTGCCTGACGTTGTGCTTTGCTCATCTTCGGCGCGCACAAGGCAGACGTGGCAGATCATTTCGCGGGAGGTTGGGGGCGAGCCGCTGGTCCGCTACAGCGATGAGCTGTACCGCGGCTACGTGCCCGAGGTTGTGGACGCCGTGCGGGACGTGCCGCCGGAGTCGATGTGCGTGATGGTTGTGGGCCACAACCCGACGGTCTCTGCGGCGGCGGCGTTCTTCGCTGCCCCCGGCTCCGAGCCCGAGGCCACCTTGCGAGTCCACCGCGGGCTCGCCACAAGCTCCTACGCTGTGCTGCTCCAGACCGCCCCCTGGGAAGAAAGCGGCCCCGGCAGCGCGATCCTCACCACGGTGGTCAAACCCCGCGTCTAGCCCGCCTGGGCGAGTTGGTGGAGCACGTAGTTGAGAATCCCGCCGTGACGGTAGTAGTCGGCCTCACCGGGCGTGTCGATCCGCAGGATGGCGTCAAAGCTGATGGTCTCTCCCCCACCCCGCCGGGCCGTCACGCGGACCGTGCGCGGCGGTTGACCAGCGCTCACCGCAGCGAGCCCCTCAATCTCGAACACCTCTGACCCATCCAACCCCAGCGTCTGCGCGGAAACACCCGGCTGGAACTCCAGTGGCGCCACACCCATGCCCACCAGGTTCGAGCGGTGGATCCGCTCAAAGCTCTGGGCAATCACAGCCCGCACGCCCAGCAGCTTGGCCCCCTTGGCCGCCCAATCGCGCGAAGACCCAGAGCCGTAGTCCCGCCCCGCCAGCACCACCAGCGGCACCTGCGCGGCGGCGTAGCTGACCGCGGCATCGTAGATCGGTTCAACCTGACCGGTCAGGTGGTTCAGCGTGTAGCCGCCGGTCCTGTCCGCTAGCTGGTTGCGCAGCCGGATGTTGGCAAACGTCCCGCGCACCATCACCTCGTGGTTGCCGCGCCTTGACCCGTAGGAGTTGAAGTCGCCTCGCTGCACCCCGCGGGCCGCCAGATACTGCCCCGCCGGGGAATCGCCGCCGATGGC
>JAIRRT010000019.1 GCA_031255835.1 Bifidobacteriaceae bacterium
CTAGTGGCGCGGGAGGCGAGTGCTAGGCGGTTATGTCGCGGGAGCGGTAGGCGGCTTGGCCTGCGATTGTTAGGAATGCGGCTAGGGCTATCAGGACTATGTCGGGCCAGAGCCAGAACTCTTCTTGCGGCCAGCGTTGGATCAGGCCGAATGGTGTGGCCCGCATGGCGGCTCGCGGGATTGAAAGGATGCCGCCCAGATACACCATGAAGAAGCTTGCTACTAGGTAAACCCAGCTCAGACCCACCAGGCGCTTGGCGAACCCGACCAGGAACAGCCCCAAGCCGGCCACAAATAGCAGCGGCGGAATGAAGTTTGCGGCGATCCTAAGCACTGTGTCCATCGGAATGGGGCTGTCCATCACAGACTGGGCAACCAGACCAAAACCGAGTGCCGAAAGTGCCATCATCACCACGGCTGTGATACCTGCGATCAGGGCGTGGCCAAAGAATAGGCGTCCGCGCGAGGCGGCGGTGCCGAGAACCGGATCAAGGCGAGACTTGCGTTCCTCCGAGGCCAGCTTGTTGACGGCAATAATGACCGGAATCGCGCTGATGATAGCCATGATGAGAAGCAGCATCGCTGCCATAGGTCCGGCCATACTGGGATCGCTCGGGTCAACTCCCAGCATCGACTGATACATATCGGAGGACTCAGCAAAGGCCTGCATATCGCCCATCACGGACCCATAGGATGCCCCAAGAACAAAAACAGCCACACCCCACGCGATCAGGGTGCCGCGCAGAATGCGCCAACTCATTCCCCATTCGCCTGACAGCGATCTGGGAGCATGAGCGTGACCGGCCCGCTGCGGCAACATTCCCAACCCGAGGTCGCGCACCCTCCCCAACCCAAAAGCAACGCCCGTCAGCACAAGGAAAACAACCACCAGCACAGCAATGGGCCACAGCTTGTTGGAATAGAACGGCTCAGTCGCCTCAATGATGCCAAGCGGAGACGCCAGCGAGGCTGCCGGGGCGGAAACGTCGCCGCCGGCTCGAACCAGATAGGCCAATCCAACCGACGTCACCGCGATGCCGACCGCGCCGCGCGAAGTCTGTGTGACCTGCACAATCACCAGCGCAAGTCCTGCAAACACCAGACCGCAGGCAGCCACAGCCGCGCCAATCGTCAAAGACCCAGGCAGATCAATTGTCTCGACGCCAAACGCCGCCTGCCCAAACCCAACCATCAATCCGACGATGGCGTTCACCGCCACTACCAGCACCGTCACCGCCATCAGGTTGGCGGACCGACCAACCGGCAGCGAGCCGAGCACTTCAAGACGCCCTGCCTCCTCGTCAGCACGGGTGTGGCGGATAACCAAAAGCACATTGAAAATGGCAACCAACAAAGCCATCCACACCAGCATCATCTGTGTATACATAATAGCCAGCGTGTATTCATCCCCATATCTAACCCCGCCGATGGCGACCATCGCCGGGTTTTCCATCATCTCGCCCAGAACTGACATTGAAGCGTCATCGCCGGCCAAGTTTGGAAAGACGGGGACCAGAAGCGTGCCCAATGCTGTAATGCCAACTATCCATGCGACGAGGTACCAACGGTCCCTGCGCAGGGCGAACTTGAATAGCTGGAGCCAGTTCGTGGTGTCCATTGTTATACCTGCTAGCCCTCGTAGTGGCTCATGAAGAGCTCTTCGAGCGTGGGTGGAGTCGAGGTCAGGCGGGTCACACCCTGGCTCGCCAGGAACGCCATCACCGCAGCGGTCTCGGCGTTGTCCAGGCGGAACCGGGCCTCGCCGGGCTCGAGTTGAAGATCATGCACGCCCGGCAGTTGCCCAAGCCCATCCAACGGGGCGGGCGCCTCGACGTGGACCAGGCACCGCGTCAGGTGTTGCATCTGGCGCAGCGAGCCTGTGTCGACAATCCTGCCTTGGCGGATGATGGATAGCCTGTCGCAAAGGTGCTCCACCTCGGAGAGAATGTGTGAGCTGAGCAGGACGGTCTTGCCTTCCTGTTTGACCTTCAGGACGCATTCGCGAAACACCAGCTCCATGAGCGGATCGAGCCCGGATGTCGGCTCGTCGAGGATGTATAGATCGGCGTCTGTTGAGAAGGCAGCAATCAGCGCCACCTTTTGCCGATTGCCCTTGGAGTACGCGCCGCACTTCTTTGTGGGATCGAAGTCGAAGCGCTCAATGAGTTCTTGGCGGTAGCCTGTGTCGCCGTTCTTCTTCAGCCGGACAAACAGGTCTATCACCTCCCCACCGGTCAGGTTTGGCCAAAGGTTGACGTCACCGGGCACATATGACAGGCGGTGATGGATGGCCACGGCATCCTGCCAGGCGTCCAGACCGAATACTTGCGCCTGGCCGGCATCGGCCTTGAGGATGCCCAGAAGGCAACGGATGGTGGTTGACTTTCCGGCGCCGTTTGGGCCGATGAACCCGTAAACCTCCCCCGGCTGAACCGTGAGGTCAACGCCGTCTAGGGCCCTGACCTTGCCAAAGGCCTTCTCAAGTCCGGTCGCGACTATGGCAGCATCAGGCATTGTTGTCTCCACTTCTAGCTCTGAGGACTTCCAGATATTGGTCGATGGTTGGCGAATCTGTGAATACACCGCCGCGGTATAGCTCCATCAAAGCGGCCATGGTAGGCAGGGTGTATGTGTCGTCTATAAAGCGACGTGGATCAGCAGGCGGGTCAAGGGCGTATTCTGCAACGACGTGCCCGATGGTTCGCATTGCGAGGAGGCGGATACTCTCCTCATTCATCACCTCGGTGCGGATCATTCCGGCATCGCAGGAGACTTGCAACACTTTGCGGACTCGGTCAATGTAGCGGTCGAAGAACGCTCTTGTGGTGGCTGAGGGATCAAGGAAGCACTGGACCATGTAGACCGTGGCGACAGAGGCTTCTGACATATCGGTCAGCTCGTTCTCTATGGAATGGGGGTCAGCCACGGCCATGAGCTTGATGTCCTCATAGCGGTCGAGGACATAGTCATCGCACACCTGCCGGAGGGCCTCCTTGGTGCCGTAGTGGTGGGTGATCAACGCGACCGAGACGCCGGCATCCTCGGCGATGCGCCGCAGCGGCACGCGAAAGCCGTGCGTGGCGAACGCGAGCATGGCAGCGTCCCGTATCCGCGCCTTGGCAGTCAGGTCCCCCTTGTCTGTATGCACGTACAGCATCCTATACACCCGTACAGCCTCGGCGCAACTCCCTCCCGAGCCCGAGCCTTCACCCTCGCCGGCGCGACCTGGAAGTATCGAGAAAGCCCCCACAAGGGGTGTAACGTTTCGGGTGCGCTGGTTGCCCTGATACCAGCTAACCAATGGAGGTTATTGCTATGTCATCTTTGCTATCCCTGATTTCTCACTCTTCGACCCGCTCAGCGCGTCGACCCAATCCCTCTTACGATGACGCCCCGCGGCGCCGCCGTGGATTGAGCCTTCTTGCTGTGGCAGCACTGGTGGCCGCAGGCGTTGTTCTGCCCGTCGGCCAGGTAGCGCCAGCAGTTGCGGACGACCCTTGGCCGGCATTCAACCGCGAACTCATTCCGCAGTTCATGGCCGAGGATGAGGTCAGGGTGGTCGATGCCCAAGGTGCGGTCCAACCCATTGTTCACCACATTGACGTGGGGATTCGGACAATCAAGCCCGCCAATTGGGACACCATGACTCCAGAGGAGCAGACCGCCCACGCCACCTGGCTCAGCCGTGAGAAGGTCCAGGGCTACCTTGATGAGGCAGCCGCCTATTGGACGTTGAAGGTGGGTACTGAGATTCGGTTCCCCATCAAACAGTTCAGGCTCTACCCCGTAGCGACGTGCACCTCGACTTCCTGGGACGAGATGACTGACATGGAGCGGCACGAGTTGGACGGTGGATACGACAGCGACTACGAAGTCCGCCGGTCGGCACCCGGAAACGTCGCCGTGACCATAGGCGGACCTGGCGCATGCATCAGTGGCGCGGCAGCTTCCCAAGGCGCCAGGGCGGGACTGTTCAGCTCGGGATATATCCAGATCCATAGCGTGGATCGAGGCGGCTGGGGAGACAACGATCATTTCCCCGAGGCCATGGCCCATGAAATGGGCCACGTGTTCGGCTTAGGCCATGCCTCGGCACCGTACGATGCAAATCCATCGAGGCAGCTGTGCCCACCAGCGTTCATGGACGGACCCTTCCGGTCAAACATGGAAGGGCCTGAAGCACGCGAAGGCGGTGACTTCTGCCTAACTTGGGAGTATCAGGACTACCTGGACATCATGGGCCTATCCTCCGCACCGACCTTGAACGACAATAGGTTGTCAGGCGTGGAATTAGCAAAACTGGGCGCACTGGATACTCCAAATGCCGTCAGAACCGTGATGACGCCTGGCAGTGGCACGTTCACGTTGATCGACCAGACCGTGGCCGGACGTTCGGGGCTGCGCGTGATTCTGGCACGCGGCACAGGCGACGGCTCAGGAAACTACGCCATTGAGATGGGGCCCACCCGCCCAGGAGGCCCTGTCGGCGTCAGAATCCAGCGGTGGGATGTTGGCGCGGGCAATACGATCCTGCTCAACGCGAAGAACGGTGTGGACAACGTCTTGGAGCCAGGCGATTCGTTCGTCTCCAGGGATCGTCGACTGAAAGTAACCGTGATCGACGTTGGTGCTACCACCGCAACCGTTCAAATCGACTATGGCCAACCGTTCGCGGCCGTCGGGCAAGTGGACCTGTCGGGTCAAGCAGTGGAGGGATCACCGGTCCGGGCAGTTGTGTCGGGATGGAGCCCGGCGCCTCAAACCACGACGTACCAGTGGCTGAGAGGGGGATTGCCGATCAGTGGTGCAACCTCCGCAACCTACACTCCCACGCCTTCTGACGTCGGAGCCGAGTTGAGTGTTCGCGCAACTGTCGAGGCACCCGACTACCGTCCTGAGCAGGTGACATCTGAACCGGCTGTGGTTGCACCGCGCGCGTCTGCGGCCATCGCCTTGTCTCCTGCTCGCTTGGTTGTGGGATCGAATAGTGGCGTCTACACCGTGGCGGTCGAAGCGAACCGGCCATGGGAAGTGGTAGCTGGCTATCCCTCGTGGCTGGTTCCGCAGCAGCAAAGAGGCGATGCCGGGCCGGCCGAATTGCCCTTTAGCGTTGCAGCCAACTCAAGCTCAACCGCCCGATCCGCAACCGTAACCATCAGAACTGCCGATGGCGCTACGACCAGCCAAATCGTGGTCGAGCAGGCGCGTGCGAACCCGTCCGGCGCGACCTGCCGAGTCGAGGCGACCCCGTCGAATGCCCAGGGTTGGTCCGCAGCATCCAGCTTGTGGACTGCGCCACCTGCGGGTGGATCGCTCAACCTTCGGGTCACAACAAACCAAGGTTCCTGGAACGCAGACGCCGGAGGAGCATCGACTTGGCTTGGCATTTCCACCCAGGGCACCACCCTGAGTGTGACAGCTCAACCGCAAGCAACCGGAGCAGTTGCCAGCCGCTACGACACTGTTGTGGTGCGATGCGGCTCTAACGCGTCGACCGTGGTGCGAGTTACCCAGAGCCCTGAGCCGCGCCTGGTCCTGAGCGCAGATATAGTCGAGGCTCCCTGGCAGGGCCAAGTAGATCGGGTCGAGGTGGAATCCAATGGCCCCTGGTCGGTTGGCGCACTGCCTGCATGGATCCGCGCAACGCCTGCCAATGAAACCTGGCAGGATGGTTTGCTTGAGGTCGCAGTCGACTCCAATCCATCGTCCGAACCGCGCACCGCAACGTTCGAGGTGTCCAGCCAAGGTTTGGCCAAACACGTCACGGTAAATCAGGCTGGCCGCCCCCAACCGACATGTGAAGCAACGCCCACGAATGCTTCCACCCGTGTCGAGTTCGATGCCAGCACGAAGACGCTGGCGCTTTTTGATTATACAGCCCCGGCAAGAATCGCCGAACTCGACATCTCGAGCGACGACGGCGTTTGGGCAATTGAAACTGATGCGGATTGGCTACAAATCTCCAATCCCTCCCACATGCCAAATCAGTTGCCCTCGGTTTCCGTCAGAAACCGTTTTGCACCGCCAGCAGAGACAACGAGTAGGACCGCCGAACTGGTAATCCATTGTGGCGAAATATCAACTCAGTTCACCATTATCCAGGCTCTGCCCGTCACAGTGAATCCCTCCTCCCTGTCCGTTAACGCTACGGCCCAAACCCAAACGGTCACGGTTTCTTCCCGGAATGTGTCATGGTACTTCTCTGGAATCCCGCGGTGGATGTCTGCAGTTCCTGCCGAAGGAGGACCAGGCACAACAGAGGTGACACTGACGTTTGCCGCCAACTCCGGCCAATGGGCTCGCTCCGTGAATCTCTACGTCAGCGGCGGCACGCTCGACGTGGAGCAGACCGGTGCAGTGATCAACTTTGACTCGTTGTCTGTGTCCGGCACACCCCAGGTTGGGTCCGAGCTACGCGCTGAAGCGAGTGTTGATCCACCAGATGCAACGCTCACTTACCGGTGGGAGGTGGACGGCACAGCTATACCAGGT
>JAIRRT010000041.1 GCA_031255835.1 Bifidobacteriaceae bacterium
ATGCGTGTGGTCCGGGGTTTCGTGGTGTCGGAGAGCTTGGTGGTGGTCCGGTTCGGGGACGTAGAGTGGTTCGGATCCCAGACCTGGCTGCGGACAGGAAGGTGTGCGGGTGTGTCTCCCTCAACCTCACCCCCCGGTGTGTGGACGGCCTGGCCGGAGGTGCTTAACTGACCAATTGAGCCGCCTTGCTCGCCACTGGAGAAGTGGTCACTTTGATCAGGGGAGGTGGTTTGGGAGGCAGGAGGAGAGCGGAAGAAGGAAGGGAGCCGGCAGTGCCGGTCGAAAGGAGGGCAAGGGGTGGTGGGGTTCGTCTCCAAGTCGGGGTCAACATGGTGAACCACAGCAAGACTGAACGAACCTGCGAACCACTGGACCACATGCATCATCCCCAGACAATCCAAGGTGACCACCTGCATCAGTCTTGCCGCCAACACGACCCCACAACTACGGGACCACGGCGCAACCCAACTTCAGGGAGGTGAGCAGACCGTCATCGGCGACTGTCATCGGCGTCATCGGCGACCTGAACTGCTCAAAACTGGGGCGAGAACCCAAATGGGAGGGCGGTGTGGGGGGCTCGCTGGGTTAGGCGAGGCGGGTTGTGGATTGGTGGGCTAGGGAGATCAGGGATTGGACTGGTGGGGATTGGGGAAGCCCGGACAGCTCGCGGATGGCTGCCTCGGCCCAGGTGGTGGCGGTGGCCCGGGCTTGAGCGGTGGCGTGGTGCGCGGCCAGGCGAGCTACGGCATCGGACAGGGCAGCTGGATCTGACAGGTCCCCTTGGAGGGTGTCGGCCAAAGTGATTGCCGCCGATGCCGTCCGTCCAGCGGCCTTGTCCGCCTCAGCTTCGGCTTGGAGCAGCAGCACAGGCAGGGTTGGGATGTGTTCACGCAGGTCAGTGCCGGGGGTCTTGCCGGAGGCGGCCTGGTTGGACGTCAGGTCGATGATGTCATCAGCCAGCTGGAACGCCAGACCGATCTTCTCGCCAAACCGAACCGCCGCCTGCACAGTGCTGGGCGGACAGCCACCCAGCAGCGCGCCAAGGTGCGCCGAGGCAGCGATCAGCGATGCCGTCTTGTCCCGCAGCACTCCCAGGTGATGCTCAATCGGGTCCTCACCATCGCGTGGACCAGCGGTTTCGCGGATCTGACCCTGGCACAGGCGGGCAAACGTCTCGGCCTGGATCAGGACACACTCCGGCCCAAGCCCGGCCACGATGCTGGACGCCTTGGCGAACAGCAGGTCACCGGTCAGGATCGCGATGGTGTTGCCGTACCTGGTATGGGCCGATGGCGCACCTCGCCTGAGCGGGGCGGCGTCCATGACGTCATCGTGGTAGAGCGAGGCGGCGTGGGTCAGCTCGACAACCGCGGCCGCATCGAGGACCGCATCGTTGCATCCGTTGCCTAGATCTGCGGCGAGGAGAACCAGGGATGGGCGCAGCCGCTTGCCGCCGGCGCGCAGGAGGTGACCTGCGGCATCGGCCACAAGTGGGTCTGCGGCAGCCGTGGCGGCGGCAAGCCGGGTCTCCACCTTGGCCAGGTTGGCCTGGAGCAAGGTGAGTTGTTGCTCTTGGTCCCTGGGCAAGGCGGCGCCGGTCACGGCAGGAGGAGGGCGGCCTTGTCCGCGAGATCGAGGAGGGGGCTTGGCCATACGCCCAGCACAACGGTGGCTGCGCCGGCCAGGGCGACAGCGAAGCCTGTCAGCCCCTCTGTCTTGGCGCCCACGGCGCTGAGTTCGTTTGGCTCGGAGAAGTACATCGCCACGATGACCCTGGCGTAGACGAACACCGCTGCAGCTGAGCAGACCAATCCGACAATCGCCAGTGGCGCTGCGCCGGCTTGGAAGGCGGCCGCGAACACAGCGAACTTGCCAACAAATCCTGACGTCAGTGGGATGCCGGCAAAGGACAGCAGGAACAGTGTCATGGCGCCGGCGCACCACGGGCTGGTCCGTCCCAGCCCGCGCCAACGTTCCAGGCTGCGCGCCTCTCCGCCCAGGTTGCCGTCCAGGTCACGGGTCCGGATCAGCGATGCCACACCGAATGCGCCCACAGTCGCCAAACCGTAGGAGAACAGGTAGAACAGCGATCCGGAAATGCCTAGCTCACTGAAGCTGACCACGCCGGTCAGAACAAAGCCGGCATGGGCAATGGCCGAATACGCCAGCATCCGGATTACGTCCTGCTGCACCAAAGCGATGGCCGTTCCAACCACCATGGTGGCGATGGTCAGCGTCCAAAGCGCTGGGCGCACATCCCATTCGAGTGGCGCGGCCAGGGTGTAGACAACCCGCAGCAGAGCGCCGAAAGCGGCGATCTTGGTGCATGCTGCCATGAATCCTGTGACCGGGGTTGGGGCGCCTTGATAGACGTCCGGAGTCCACATGTGGAACGGCACTGCGCCGATCTTGAATCCGAGCCCAACAAGCACCAGCGCCAAGCCCACATACAACACTGGATCTGCCGGAAGGTTGCCGGTCATTATCGCTTGGAGCATGCCGGAGAACGTGATTGAGCCGGTGGCGCCGTAAATCCAGGCTGTGCCGAACAGGAAGAACGCTGAGGCGAACGCGCCCAGAATGAAGTACTTGAATGAGGCTTCTTGGCTGAGCAGCCGGCGCCGCCGGGCCAAACCTGTCAGCAGATACAGCGGCAGCGAAAGAACCTCCAGCGCCACAAACATCGTCAGCAGATCGCCTGCGGCCGGGAAAACCATCATCCCGCCGATGGCGAACAACGTCAGCGGGTATACCTCGGTGTGAACCAGGCCAACCTTGCGGGCCTGTTCCTCCTGTGGTGAGCCAGGTGGAGCGGCGGGTTGCGGGGTGAACGCGTCCTCGCCATCGGCGGTTCTATCTGCGATGACGAACACGGCCAACAATCCCGCCGCGGCCACTGCGACTTGGATGAATAGGGCGAGTGGATCAATCAGCAAGTGTCCACGAAACGCTGACTCGCCGATGTTTTGGTTTGTGAGCGCCAAGATCAAAGCCCACACCCCGGCCGCTGCGACGGCGAGCAGGGTCAACATCAGTTGGACTGGGCGGCGGACCTTGGCTGGAACAAACGCCTCGACCAGGACGGCCAGTACCCCGGCCCCTAGCACGATGATGATTGGCGCTATGGCAGACCATGCGACAGCGGGAGCAATCACGGCTGGCTCCCTTCTTCCGAGCCGGCTGGGACGCCGGCAGGCTCACCTTCACCAGGGGGTTCACCCTCGATAGCTGGTTCACCCTCACCGATGGGTTCGATCTCGATTGCGCCTTCACCGACCACCTCAACCGCGGTGGTAGGTGAGGTGACGGCGGAGACTGCTGCGGCCGCACCCTCGGAAAGGGTTTCCAAGGCGGGGCCGGGATAGAAACCGAGCACCAACAGCAGGGCCACCAGCGGGCCAACGGCCCACAACTCGCGGCCAGCTAAATCGGGCGTGTCGGATAGATCGGCCCGCGGCGGGCCGGTGAAGATCTTTTGGTAGGCCATCAGAATGTACAAAGCCGCCAAGATCACCCCTGTTGCACCGACGATGGCGGCAGCCGGGTTGGCCTGGAATGCGCCAACTATCACCATGAATTCCGATACGAACGTGGACATGCCTGGCAGCGACAAGACAGCCAGACCAACCACCAGGAACAGCCCTGCCAGCACTGGTGTGGTGCGTTGCAGGCCCGGACCCATTTGGTCTATTTGCGCGGTGCCGCGGCGTTGGATCAACATGCCGGCCAGCAGGAATAGGGCGCCGGTGGCCAGGCCGTGGTTGATCATGTAGAACGCGGAGCCGACCTCAGCTGTCTGGTTGAAGGCGAAGATTCCCAACACGATGAACCCGAAGTGCGATACCGACGTGTAGGCGATCATCCGCATGATGTCCTTTTGGGCCAGCGCCAACGCGGCACCCCAAAGGATGGAAATCACTGCCAGGACGGCGATGCCGGGAGCAGCCCACTCGGCGGCGCGGGGGAACAGCGGCAGACACAAGGCGACCATTCCGAATGTGCCGGCCTTGTCCAACACTCCAACCAGCAAAACCGACGTGCCTGGTTTGGCGGCTTGTGCGGCATCGGGCAGCCAGGTGTGGACTGGGAACAGCGGAGCCTTGACGGCAAACGCCACAAAGAAGGACAGGAAAATCAGCCGCTCAGCGGTCTGGCTCAGCGGGACGCCGGCGGCGTGATCAATCATGAAAGCGGTTGGCCCACCTGGACCTGCCGCCCACAATCCGACCAATCCGGCCAGCATGGCAAGGCCGCCAGCCAGCGAATAGATCAGGAACTTCAGTGCGGCAGCCCGGCGGCGCTCGCCACCAAACGAACCGATCAGGAAGTAGACCGGGATGAGCATCGCCTCAAAAGCGATGTAGAACAAAGCGATATCCCGGGCCGCAAACACCGTGACCACAAGCGACTGGGTTGCCAGCACCAGCGCGGCGTAGTGAGCCTGGCGTGCCGGGGTGGTCTGCTCGCGCCAGCCGGCCAGCAACACCAGCGGCACAAGCAGGCTGACCAGCAGGATCATCAGCAGACCCAGACCGCCAACGCCAACTGCATAGGAGATGCCGAAGCGCGGAATCCAGGAGGCGTACTCGGTTAGGCGGATGGCGCCATCGGCGGACTGGAAGGCCACTGTGGCTGCAATACCGCAGGCCAGGACGATTCCGGACCACGCCAGCGCAAGGGGGCGGGCCACGGAGCGAAGCGGACGGATGAGCCACAACGCGAGGGCGCCGAAGGCCGGAGCAACAATGAGAGCGGTCAGCCAAGGAAAGTCAGCCATGATGCCTCACACCCTCCACACCAGAACTAGGGCCACCAGCAGGACAACCCC
>JAIRRT010000062.1 GCA_031255835.1 Bifidobacteriaceae bacterium
CGGGGGGTGCCGGGGGGGTCGGGGTTGGGGTTTTGGGGTTTGGGTGGGGGTTCTATTCGGGGGGCTCCTATTGATAGGACGATGGCGGCTGCGATTGTCAGGATTCCGGTTACCACCAGGACGGAGCGGATCGAGAAGACGTCAGCCAATGGGCCTGCCACTGCCATACCCAAAGGCGAGGACAGGGTCATCACAATGTTGACCAGGCCAAACACTCTGCCTTGGTAGTCAGGCGCCACCCGCTCTTGCAGCGCGGTGGTGGCGGTTGTTGTCAGACCCGGCAGGCTCATGCCAAAGATCGCCATGATCACCAAGAACACCCAGATATTGGGCGAGACACCAAGCCCAATGGTGAACACGCCCCACATCCCGGCAACGATCAACATCATCGCCATCCGGTTGCGCATGCCGCCCCACGCAGCCAGGATCGCCCCGCCAATGATTGTTCCTGCCGACCACACGATCTCAATCGCGGACAGCCCCAGCAGCGACGCCCCGAACATCCGGGTCACCGCAATCGGAACCAGGTTGGCCGCCGGCACCACCAGCAGGAACATCGCCGCATAGCCCACAAGGACTCGCCTGACCACCTTGTCTTTCCAGGCATAGCGCAGCCCGGCCTGCATCTCCCGCCCCGCATGGCGCTTGCCATCCTCGGACTGGCCGGAGGCAAGCCGCGGCACGTGAATCAGTCCGATGGCGGCAATGGCAGTCCCCGCCGTCACCACATCGATGGCGAAGATCCAGCCCAGGTCAATCGTGGCGAGCAGCCCTGCGGCCACCGCCGGGGCAACCAGCAGCACGGCCGCATGGATCACTCCAGCAATCGCGTTGACTCGCATCAGTTGGTCTGTTGGCGTGACCTGCGGGATCATCGCCGTGACAGCCGGCGTTTGGATCCCGTTACCAATGCCGCGCAGCGCTAGCGCCCCGAACACAATCCAAAGGTTGGACTCACCAAGAAGAACAATCGCCGCCAGGATCGCAGTGACAACCGCCACTCCAGCATCAGCGCCGATGATCAGGGCTTTGCGGTTGTAGCGGTCCGCCCACACCCCGCCAAACACAGAGAACAGTGCCGCCGGCAGCAGGGCGGCCACCGTAGCCAGGGTGTAGTAGGTGGCCGAGTCAGTCTCGAGCACCACCCACCAGATGACGGCGTACTGAACCAACGCGGAGCCGAACAATGAGATGGCTTGCCCACCCAAGAACATGCCGACAGGCACAACCCAACGCTCGCCGCCAGCTTCGACGCGCAGCTTTGCCAGGGGTTTCCCCACGAAGTGCCCTCCCATCACCTTCGTTGCGGTACTTCGCGGGGACGTTCAGTGAGCTGCGAACCGCCACGTCTTTAGCCCAACGCCACACACCAAGTGGGCCAAGCGTGGACTATGTGACTCACCTGCGTCAACACGACGCTCCAAGTAGGCCGCGGCGTCCAGCTGGCCGCCTCTCCCAGCTGGACGCCGCGCCAACAAACCGTCAGGCCGCAGCCACGGCCACCTGACACTCGGGATACATCACCGCAGTGAGCGGCTCGTACGGCACGGCCACAGGCAGCAACCCGGCCTTTGCCCGCAGAGCCAGCATCTCTGTCTCGGTCAACCCGCGAGCCTCCAAGAACGCCCACCAACCGCCGTTGATCTCCAGGTAGTCCAGCGCGCCGGAGATGACCTCACCGGGCGAATCGAGGCTGCGCCTGAGGTACTCACGCCCAGCCGGCGTCTCCGCCTCGATCCCCTCCCACGCCATACGTTCCAAAGTGGTGCGCCGCAAGAAGGATGGTTGCCGCGATGCAGAAGCCGCATAGTCCCCGACGATGACGTCCCGTGAGTACCCAGCGGCCAGCAGCGCCAACGCCACCACCAGTCCAGTCCGGTCCTTGCCGATGGCGCAGTGGACAGCCACCGGGCCGTCAGCCTGCGCTATGAGCCGCACGGCTTGGACCATCGCCACGCCATGGGCTTCGAGCCAAAGCCGGTAGGCAACCTCCATGGTGACCCGTGGATCACCGCCGCCTCCCCTGCCGAACACAGGGACCGGCATCGTCGGCAAATTGTGTCCTGGTACGCGACGCTCGCCTGGCTCACGCAGGTCGATTACGGCGCGCACGCCTAAGCGATCCAGGGTGGTCCGGCCGCGGTCGGTCAGGCCATCCAGTGTCGCGCTACGAAGGAGCCATGGGTGCTCGTCTCCGAACACCCGTGCATTCCATGTCCCTTCAATGAGGACATCTCGTGCTGGCATACCCGTCATGGTTTTCCCCCAAGTTCGAGCCGTGCCCTCAAATGCTTTGTTGTCGGCCAAGGTCTCGCCCCAACCTCGGCCGACGCGAATAAACCTATCGGCGGGCCGAGCGCCAAAACCGGGAATCTGAAACCGATTTCTCGCTGCAAAACCCCAGGTCAGCGCGTTGTGGTCCTAGGTGGTGGGGACTTTCGCCCCTCCAGCGGGCGTGCGTGGGCCGCGAGAAGCATGCGGGTGTTTGGGGCCGCCTCGCGCGTGCGCAGACCCCGGATCTGGCAGCCAGACAGATTGCCGGCAAGGCGGCTGGCCAGGCGGCGAAGTGCAGATGAGACGCCAGAGTTTACATGCTGTTAACATTTGGGCGAAAAGCCCACCCGCCGGTTGGCTACACTGCCGAAGGTTCCCCGACTGCTGGGCGAAATGACTCGCCCAGCGCCTCACGGCACCGCCAGCGGCGCACCGAGGCAGTAGCCCCACAAAGGAGTAGCTAGAACATGAAGAAGCACCTGGCAATTGCAATCGCCGTCGCTGTGACGCTCGGCGCCACCACCCTCAGTAGTTGCCGTCGAGCCGACGATGCCGGTTCTTCCGGCGCCAGCTCCGGCGATACCGTCCTGATTGGCGGCGCCATGTCGCTCACAGGCATCCAAGCCCCACTGGACGCGCCGGCAGTTGAAGGTATCCAGGTGGCTGTCGATCAGATCAACGCCGATGGCGGCGTCAACGGCAAGACACTGGAGTTCATCAACATGGATTCCAAGTCCGATCCGCCAACCGCGGGCGAGGTTGCCCAACAGCTGATTGACCAAGGGGCAGTTGCCATCATCACCTCCTCCGATTACGACTTCGGCGGGCCAGCAGCCCGCGCCGCCCAAGAGGCCGGCGTTGTCGGAATCTCCCCCTCGGCATCATCGCCGCTGTTTGGCTCCGAGATGCTGGGTGACATGCAGTTCACCTTGTCGATGTGGAACACCACGATGGGCGCGGTTGTGGCTGAGCAGGCCTTCAACGAGGACGGCTTCAAGTCCGTCTATGTGGTTACCGATGACTTCATCGACTACACCAAGTCCCTCTCGCGCTACTTCATTGAAAGCTTCGAGGGTCTTGGCGGAGAGGTGCTTGGCGAAGACGTCTTCTCCCAAGGCAAGGTTGACACCGCCGCACTGCTGGCCCACTACAAGTCGCTGCCGTCTGAGCCTGACTTCATCTACGTCTCGTCCTACATGCCTGATCTTGGCACCGTCATCAAGGAGTTCCGCACCTCAGGGATCTCCGTGCCGATCTACGGCGGGGACGCCTATGACGATCCAGCCCTGTTTGAGCTGCTCGGCGCTGAGTTCGGCAACGACATCATGTATGACACCCACGCGTTCTTGTCCGAGGATGCCGTGCCAGGGTTCAACGAATATGCCGCCGCCTACAAGGAAAGGCACGGCAAGGAGCTGGACGCACCGTGGTCCATGGCCGGATATGACGTGGTCAAGGTGCTGGCAGAAGCCATGAACCAGACCGGCGGAACCGACGGCGCAGCAATGGCCAAGTACATGGAGGACACCGTCTTCGAGCTGTTCACAGGGCAACTCGATTGGGCAGACGCAGCCAACGGTCACGAGCCAAACAAGGCAGCCTGCCTGGTTGAGGTCCAGGGCGGCGTGACCTCATTTGTCGGCTGGAAGATCCCCGAAGTCCTGCCGCCGGCATAGAACCGATGGCTAACCATTCCAACCTAACCGTCGCCCATCTAGCCAAGTCGTTTGCCGGACTCAAGGCCGTCGATGACGTAAGCCTCACCCTGACCACCGGAGAGATCCTCGGGTTGATAGGACCGAACGGTTCAGGAAAGACGACGCTGATCAACATCGTCACTGGGCTGCTGCCAGCCAGCGCTGGCTCAGTCCAGATTGACGGCCGCGAGGTCTGCGGGTTGCCGGCCCACAAGGTCGCTCACGCAGGCCTAGCCCGCACCTTCCAGACAATCAGGCTGTTCAAAGAACTGACCTGCCTGCAAAACGTTGAGGTGGGGGCCGTAGGCGCTGGTGTCCCACGCCGGCAGGCAGAGCGTTTGGCCTCACAACTGTTGGAGGAAGTTGGGCTGGGAGCCCATGCAGGCAAGCTGGCCCGCTCTTTGACGTTCGGTGATCAACGGCGCCTGGAGATTGGGCGCGCGTTGGCCGCCTCACCGAAGTTCTTGCTGTTGGACGAGCCAGCGGCCGGATTGAACGAGGCTGAGACAAACGCACTGCTGACATTCTTGGCGCCGCTGCCGGCAGCTAAGTCGATAGGCATTCTGGTTGTCGATCACGACATGCGCTTGATGATGAACCTTTGCGACCGCCTGCACGTGTTGAACTACGGCCGGACCATCGCTGACGGCAGCCCAGAGGAAGTTCGGGCTGACCCAGCCGTCATCGCCGCCTATCTGGGGAGCAGTGCAGCATGAGCGAACCTGTCCTAGATGTCCGCGACATTCATGTCGCCTATGGTGCGGTCAAGGCGCTCGATGGCGTATCGCTGCACGTCCTGGAAGGTGAGCTGGTCAGCCTTTGCGGGGTCAACGGCGCCGGCAAGTCCACTGTCCTCAAAGCCATAGCTGGCGTGCTCAAACCTGTCAGCGGTCAGATCCTGCTGGCCGGCCAACAGATTGCCGGCAAAGTGCCCGAGCAGGTTCACCGGCTCGGTGTCTCGCTGGTGCCAGAGGGCAGGGAGATCTTCCCTTCCCTAACGGTGGCTGAGAACCTGCGCATCGCGGCTTTCGGAACCTACAAGGCAGCCCGGTTCGCAGCCGATCTGGAGGATGTGTTTGGGCTGTTCCCCATCTTGAAGGAGCGCTACCGCCAACCTGGCGGACTGCTTTCAGGCGGGGAACAGCAGATGCTGGCGATAGCCCGCGGCTTGATGTCACACCCGACGTTGCTGATGTTGGACGAGCCATCCCTTGGCCTGTCACCCAACATGGTCGATTCGATTTTCGAGTTGATCGAGAACCTCAAAGGCCGCGGCATGACCATCTTGCTGGTGGAGCAGAACGCCGAACGCGCTCTCCAACTGGCTGACCGTGCCTATCTGCTGTCAACTGGCCGGCTTGCGTTTGGTGGGCGGCCAGAAGAGATGGGTGACCTAGTCGATATTGCGTCGGTCTACCTGGGCACCCATGGGGAGGGCAGCAAGCCATGACATTGGGCGTCATAGTCGAATTCATCATCAACACGCTGTCCCTTGGGAGTCTGTACGCACTGATCTCGCTCGGTTTGGTGTTCGTGTTCGGCATCATGCAACTGGTCAACTTCGCTTACGGCGAGTACATCATGGTCAGCGCATACGTGCTGTATGGCCTTGGGGTGTTCACCGATCTGCCCTGGCCCCTGGTGTTCTTGGCGGCCGTCCTGACCGGCGCGATCATCGGATTTGTCTCCGAGGTTGTGGCGTTCAGACCGTTCCGCGGCAGATCGCTTGACGCTCTGCTTGTCACCTCATTTGCCCTCAGCGTCATCCTGCAAGACACAGTGCAGCTGTCCATCTCGCCGCGTTCCAAGGCGCCGCCGTTCCCAGACTTCTTCAACCAGAACGTCACGCTGTTCGGGATTGTCACCCCGTTGCGTTCCTACTTGATGATCGGCACCACGGTCCTGCTGCTTGTCGGGCTGAGTTTGCTGATGCGTGGCACGGTGCTCGGGATCGCAATGCGGGGAGCCTCGGAGAACTTCACAACCGCCAGGCTGATGGGGGTGCCAGCCAATCTGGTCATCTCGACAGCATTCGTCATCAGCGGCCTGTTGGCAGGCATTGTGGCCATCTTTTGGACGGCCCGCAGCGGCGCAGTTGAACCGCTGATGGGTTCAGCTCCACTGCTTGTCGGGTTCATCGCTGTGGTCATTGGGGGGATGCATTCCCTTGTCGGCGCTGTGGTGGGCGGATTCGCCTACGCCGCGGTGGCCAACGTGCTGTCCTTGACGTTGCCCACCTCGCTGCTGTCATTCCGCGATGCGTTCATGTTCGTCATCGTCATCATGTTCCTTGTCCTCAGGCCGGAGGGTCTGATTCGGGGAAGCTATGCGGAGGAGCGTGTCGGCTGATGTCCATCCTCACTTGGCTCAAGAAGTACTCCACCATCCCGATCCTTTGCTGCCTGCTGCTGGCCGGCGCCGGGTTTGTGTGGTGGTTCAACGACACGTTGCTCGAGGACATCTTCACCATCTCGTGTGTCACGTTGACCATGGTGATGGGCTTCCAGATGTTCATGGGCAACTCTGGGATCTTGTCCTGGAGCTATGTCGGCTTTGTCGGGATCGGTGCGTTCACCTCGGCCATCTGCTCAATGTCACCGCAGGTCAAACGCATGCAGATCCCGGTGATGTATGACGTGCTGGCACAGATATCGATGCCGTTCTGGTTGGCGTTGCTGGTTGGAGCGTTGGTGGCCGCACTGATAGCGGCAATCGTTGCCTGGCCGCTCATGCGCCTATCCGATGCCGTGGGCATCATCACCCAGTTTGCGCTGCTCATTGTTATCTATGTCATCTTGCTGCAGTGGCAACAGGTCACCAACGGGCCACGCACGTTCACTTTGGGCGGCGTCAAGTCAACAACCCTATGGATTGCCGCACTGGTGGCCACGGCCGCAATCGTGGTTGCCTACCTGTTCAAGGAATCCTCACTCGGGCTGCGGCTGCGGGCCTCACGCGATGACAGGTTCGCGGCCAGCGCTTCTGGAATCAACGTTGTGGCGGTGCGCTACTTCTCCTACATCGCCTCAGCGGCCGTAGGCGGGTTGGCCGGCGGATTGTGGTCCCACTACATGCTGTCCATCACTGCGAAGTCGTTCTACCTGATAGAGGTGTTCACCATCCTGACGATGCTCGTCATAGGCGGCACCATGTCTGTCTCGGGGGCATTCTTCGGATGGTTGGGCGTTACCGTAGCCCGCCAGGGTTTGCGGCAGGGCGAACTGGCGCTGACCCAGCAAGGATTCGACGCCTACGGCATCACCGAAATTGTCCTTGGGATCTTGATGATCCTGTTCTTGGTGTGGCGCCCGACAGGGGTATCGAAGGGTCGAGAACTCACGTTCGATACCATCGCCGACCTCGCCACACGCATCACCTCGCGCTCCACGCGCTCCAACGATAAGAAAGGGAAACCATGGTCACGGTCGAAGCAACCAAAGCCTTCCACGCCTTCTCCCCCGACCTCACCCCAGCCGCCCGTGTCGAGCAAGGCGAGCAGCTCCACCTGATAACCCAGGATTGCTTCGGCAATCAGCTCCACTCGGCTGAGGACAAGCTGGACGGGCTTGACTGGTCCACCATCAACCCGGCCACAGGTCCGGTGTACATCGAAGGGGTCCGGGCGGGCGACATCGTCCGCATCCAGATTCTTTCGCTCACACCTACTGGACACGCCACGATGGTGGCGATTCCTGGCGATGGTGCGCTGGCAGACCGGATTGTCGACGGCGAGACCACCATTGTGGAGAACCTGCCCGGCGCAATCATCCTGCCGACGGCTCGCGGACCGCTGCGGCTGGAGGCAGTGCCGATGATCGGTGTGATCGGTTTGGCGCCTGCGAGTGGCGCCGTCCCGAACGGCACTCCCGGCGTGCATGGCGGCAACATGGATTGCCGGCTGATCGGCGCCGGCGCAACCGTCTACTTCCGGGCCGAGGTTGACGGCGGGCTGTTCGGTTGCGGCGATGTCCATTCGCTGATGGCCGATGGCGAGGTGCTGGTTTGCGGCGCTGAGACCCCAGCCGAGGTCACAGTGGTTCCGCAGGTGGTTCAGACCAAGACGCTGCCGGTGCCGTTCTTTGAGAACGCCGACATCTACGCGGCCATCGCTTCGGCCAGCACAACCGACGCGGCCTACAAACTCGCCACAGACAACATGCACACCTTCCTGACCGAGATTGTCGGTCTGACGGTGGGAGATGCCGGCCGTCTGATGTCCCTGGTAGGCGACCTGAAGTTCTGCCAAGTGGTAGACCCCCAGGTCACAGTCCGCGCCGAGTTCCCCAAAGCAGTGCTAGCCGACCTAGGCTTCACCGAGATCGCCTAGGTCCGGCCGGTCCTGTCCCCCACCGGTTAGCCGCCGGAAAGGGGGAGTTCGGCTTGGGCGTCTTGCCAGGTTGGGGGTAGGTCTCGGGAGTTCAGCCAGCCGTGGGGTAGGGCTGGCACCTTGGGGCCGCCTGCGCGGCCGCGTGGACCTTCGGCTGCCGGTGGGCAGGGAGCGCCCTGATCCAACTGCTCCAGCAACGTGTCCAGCTCGGCAAGGGACGCCACCTGACTGAAGGCTGCCCGGGTCTGCCCGCCAACCGGATATCCGCGCAGGTACCAGGGCATGTGGTGACGCATCGACCGCATCGCTGCTGCCTCGTCTCCCACATGGTGCACCGTCAACTCGCTGTGCCTGCGTACGATGCCGGCCACCTCACCTAACGTTGGTCTCACCCTGTCCGGCGATCCGGCCAGTGCTGCCGCCAGGTCAGCGAACAACCAGGGCCGGCCTTGGCAGCCGCGGCCAATCACAACCCCATCGCACCCGGTTTGCTGCATCATCGCCAACGCGTCCTCAGCGGACCAAATGTCGCCGTTTCCCAGAATTGGAACACTGGAAATCTCGCGTTTGAGCTGGGCTATTGCGTCCCAGTGGGCCCGGCCGGAGTAATGCTCGGCAGCGGTGCGGGCGTGCAAAGCTATGCCGGCAACACCAAGGCGAGCGGCGGCATCGGCGGCCTCTAGGTAGGTCAGGTGGGTGGCGTCGATTCCCATCCGCAATTTGACGGTGACTGGGATGTTGAAGGCGCCGGCGGAATCAACGGCTTGGGCAACGATGTCGGCAAACAGCTGGCGTTTCCACGGCAGTGCGGCCCCTCCCCCCTTGCGGGTGACCTTGGGGACTGGGCACCCGAAGTTCAGATCAATGTGGTCAGCCAAATCCTGGGCACCAACCAGCCGGCAGGCCGCCCCAACAACCGAGGCGTTGGTGCCGTAGAGCTGGACTGATCGGGGTGATTCGCCAGGGGCGTGGAACAGCATGGTCCGGGCGCGGGAAACACCTTCAACCAGCGCCCGGCTGGTGACCATTTCTGAGACAAACAACCCTGGCCCGTATTGGCGGCACAGCAACCGGAACGGCGCTGAGGTGACACCGGCCATCGGGGCCAAAACAACCGGTGCGCCTACCTCAACCGGGCCAAGGCGCAGGGGTTTGGCGGGCGTCATAGGCCAGAATTCAGCCGTTCGGCCAAATAGGCGCGGACCTGGCTCAGACCGATCCGTTCTTGTTTCATCGTGTCGCGTTCCCGCACCGTCACCGCTTGATCTTCAGCGGTATCGAAATCGACCGTCACGCAGAATGGTGTTCCGATCTCGTCGTGGCGCCGGTAGCGCCGTCCGATGGCGCCGGCATCGTCGAAATCGGTGTTCCAGGTGCGGCGAAGATCGTTGGCCAGTTCCCGGGCCGTCGGGGTGAGGGCCTCTCCCCTGGACAGCGGAAGGACGGCCACCTTGACTGGCGCGAGGCGCGGATCGAGCCGCAGAACCACTCGCTTGTCAACCCCGCCCTTGGTGTTGGGCGCCTCATCCTCGTGGTACGCCTCGACCAGAAACGCCATCAGCGAGCGGGTCAGGCCGGCAGCCGGTTCAATGACGTATGGGATGAAGCGTTTGCCGGCGGCCGCATCGAAATAGGACAGATCGGAGCCGGAGTGTTCCGAGTGGGTCTTCAAGTCGAAATCGGTCCGGTTGGCTATGCCTTCCAGCTCTCCCCACTCGGCGCCGGAGAACCCGAACCGGTATTCGATGTCAACGGTCCGCTTGGAGTAGTGCGACAACTTCTCCTTGGGGTGCTCGTAGTGACGCAGGTTCTCTGGTGAAATCCCGAGGTCGGTATACCACTGCGTGCGGTGGTCAATCCAGTACTGGTGCCACTCCTCATCGGTTCCTGGCTCGACAAAGAACTCCATCTCCATCTGCTCAAACTCCCTGGTGCGGAAGATGAAGTTGCCTGGCGTGATCTCGTTGCGGAACGACTTGCCAATCTGCCCGATGCCGAACGGCAGCTTCTTGCGTGAAGCCCCCAGCACATTGGCGAAGTTCACAAAGATCCCCTGGGCCGTTTCCGGCCTGAGATAGTGCAGGCCGGATTCATCCTCGACAGGCCCGAGGTATGTGCGCAGCAACCCGGAGAATTGCCGAGGCTCGGTCCACGAATCACGCGTCCCACAATTGGGGCACGGCACGCCGGCCAGCCCGCCCTCGGGTTCACGCCCCTTACGCTCGGTGAACTCCTCGATCAAGGTGTCCGCCCGGTAGCGCTTGTGGCATGAGGTGCATTCGACCAGCGGATCGGTGAAAACTGCCACGTGACCTGATGCCTCCCACACCTGGCGCGGCAAAATGACCGAGGAATCCAACCCGACGATGTCATCCCTTGAGGTGACCATGAAATGCCACCACTGGCGTTTGATGTTGTCTTTCAGCTCAACGCCCAGTGGGCCGTAGTCCCACGCTGAGCGGGTTCCTCCATATATCTCCCCGCACGGGAAGACGAACCCGCGGCGCTTGGCCAACGAGATGACTGAATCAAGGGCAGATGTGGATTTGGCCATCGGTGCGGTACTCCTCGCGTCAAGCCGGCAACTGGCTGTGACCGGCGGCGAGAAGTGAGCTTACCCGGCCTAGCCGGCCGGTTCGATCAGGCCGAGCTGGGCCTTGAGGGTGAGCACACGCAAAACCGCCGCATCGGCTTGGGTGCGGAAGGCGTCATCGTCGGCGTAGGTGCTGCGCAGTCCGGAAAGGGCTGACTTGGCGGCGGTCAGGGAGGAGAACTCGGCTATGTCCCCGCCAGCTTCGATGAACCGGACGGCCCGGCGGGAGGTCGGCACGGATTTCACTGCGGCGGCGTCGAGCGCATCTGAGATGACAACCCCGCTCCAGGCAAGGTCCGTGCGCAACAGATCGGTGATGACCGCGGAGGAGAACGCCGCCGGGTTGGAGCGGTCGATTTTGGTGTAGGTGGCGTGGGAGATCATCACCATGGACGGGCAGGCATCCAGCGCCAGCCGGAATGAGTCGATGGATGCCGAGGTGGCAGATGTGGCCCGGTCCCGGACACCTTTGCTGGTCAGATCGGTGTTGCCCTTCACCCGCCCAAGGCCCGGGAAATGCTTGATTGCCGAGCCGATCCCAGCGTCCGCCAGCCCCTCGATGACGGTGGCGGCATGGCTGCCTGCGGTCTCGGGATCAGGGCCGAACGAGCGGCGCAGCTTGCCGATTGGCGCGTTGGATCCGGCCCTTTGGATTGAGCGCGGCACCACGTCCGCCACCGGAGCCAGGTTGAGGTTGATGCCAGCGGCCGCCAGCTGTTTGCCCCAGCGCCGCCAGCCGCCCAGCAGCTTCTTGGCGCTCCATTTGCCCTGGGTGAGGGCGGCTGGGATGCGGGAGAACCCCTTGCCGCTCAGCCGCTGGACCATGCCGCCTTCTTGATCCGCCGCGATCAGCAGGCCGGCGCCGGCCGGTTTGTCGATCTTGCCCAGACGCTTGGTCCGGTTCAGGACTTGGCGCTTGGACCACCCGTTCCCCAGCAGCAGCACCCCGCCGATGCCGTTCGCCTCGACATACTCATACGTCGCCTTGGGGGATGTGCCGCGGATCAGGGGAACCATGATGAGTTGGCCGAGCCGCTGGTTTGTGTCCATGGCATCAAAGACGGCTTGGGCTGTTGCGGTTGCCTCGACTGGGATGCAGGGATGCGGGGGCGCTTGCTGGTCTGTTGGTGTTTGGGTGCGGGGTGCGGCGGTATTGCCAAGGGCTGCGGCGCCATCGCCGAACAGCATCGCTGCTAGTGCCATGGTCGCGATCCACCTCCAGGCCGCGCGGCGGCCGCCTCGACTACCCATCCGTGCAGGCTACCCCGCGATGTGAGCCGGGTGAACCTGCCGCGCGGCGCTGGGGGGCGAGGGCGGAGCGGGCGGGCCGCGCGGGGTGGCGGTTTGACTTGGCTCGGACTCTTAGCGAGAATGATTCTCATGCACACGCGATCAACTGCCACCCGGTCACGCCCACGCCTCCAGGGGCGAGCTTCGCTAATGATCTGCACGGCGGTGATCGCTGGGCTGGCCGGTTGCGGTTCGCCCCCCACCGCAACCGGCGATGCCGCCACCCAGGTGTTGGTGTCCTTCTACCCGCTGCAGTATCTGGCCGAGCAGATTGGCGGCGCTGATGTTTCGGTCGAATCGCTGACCCCGCCGGGCGCTGAGCCGCATGACCTGGAACTCTCCCCCACGCAGGTTGCGCAGATAGGCCAAGCCGACCTGGTGATCTACCTGTCCGGGTTCCAACCCTCTGTCGATCAGGCCATCGCCGAGCGCAACCCGACCAACGTGATCGACGCTGCCGCGTTCACGTCGCTGCAGCCGCTTTCAGACGAATCGGACGCACCGAGCGAAGGTGACGTTCTCGACCCACATTTCTGGCTGGATCCAACCCGAATGGAACCGGTGGCGAGCGCCATTGCGGAACAGTTGGGCGGCATCGTCCCTGACAATGCGGGAGATTTTGAGGCGAATAGCGGACGCGTTGTCGATGAGCTGACCACCCTTGATGCCCAATTCGAAGAAGGCTTGGCCCAGTGTGAGTTGCGGACCATTGTGGTTACCCATGCGGCGTTCGGATACCTGGCGCGGCGCTATGGGCTCACACAGATTTCGGTGGGCGGGATTGATCCGGATTCAGAGCCCTCGCCGGCCCGGATTCGCGAGGTTGTCCAGGCTTTGGAGGGCACCGGCGTGACAACTGTGTTCTTTGAATCGCTGGCCAGTCCTGATATCGCTGAGGCGCTGGCTGACCAGGCCGATTTGACTCCGGCCGTTCTTGATCCGCTTGAGGCCACCGCCCAGGGTGATTACATGACACGCATGGATGCCAATCTGATTGCCTTGCGGACCGCTTTGGAATGCTCATGACGCAACCAAACCGCCCCGCCTCGGTCTGCGCGCATGATGTGCACGTCGCCTATGACGGTCATGAGGCAATTCGCGGCGTCGATCTGACCATTGACGCTGGCGAGGTAGTGGCGCTGTTGGGCGCCAATGGGTCAGGCAAGACGACATTGGTCAAGGGGCTGCTCGGGGTATTGCCGTTGACCAGCGGAAGCGTCGAGTTGTTCGGTGTGCCGCTCGGGCGGGCAGTGCCGTGGCGCGATATTGGATACGTCCCGCAACGGGCGACGGCAGCCACCGGAGTTCCCACCACGCCACTTGAGGTGGTCATCTCTGGTCTGCTGGCCGGGCGGCGGCTGCGCCCACCGCGCGACGCCCGAGCACGCGCCACCGCCGCACTGGAGTCGATGGGCCTGGCCGATCAGGCCCGGCGCTCGGTGGGCGAGCTGTCCGGAGGGCAACAGCAACGCGTCCTGATAGCGCGTGCCCTGGTCCGCCAACCCAAGCTGCTCATCTTGGACGAGCCCAACACAGGGCTCGACGCTGAGTCACAAGATGCCCTGGTGGCAGCCCTGCGCCGCGAAACGGGCTCCGAACCCACCCAGACCGGACGGCGGCCAGCCAGCCTGATCATGGTGCTGCACGAGATTGGCCCATACGCACCGCTGATCACCAGGTCCGTCATCCTGCGTGAGGGCAGGATCGCTGAGGACCGGCCCGCATCCCCCACCCCACATGACCCAACCCACCCGCTGGGCGATCCGCACCACGCCCACCCCGGGCCGGTGCCCCCGCGCCGCACCCCCGATATGGAGTGGAAACCGTGATCAGCCTGCTTAGCGACCCGCTGATGTTGCGGGCATTGGCCGTGGCCATTTTGGTTGGCGCCGCCGCACCGGTGGTGGGGACATTCCTGGTGCAGCGCCGCCTGGCTTTGCTGGGGGACGGCATCGGACACGTGGCTCTGACAGGTGTGGCGCTGGGATGGCTTGTTGGCTCCTGGCTCGGGTTGGTGCCGCGTGACACGCTGGCTGTACCTGGCGCCATCGTCGCCTCGATTGTTGGTGCGACGGCCATCGAACTGATCCGCGCGCGAGGGCGGACCTCCGGCGATCTGGCGCTTGCCCTGCTGTTTTACGGCGGAATCGCCTCCGGTGCGCTGGTCATCAAGATAGCCGGCGGGACCTCCGCGAACCTGGTCGCCTACCTTTTCGGATCAATCTCCACAGTCTCATCCGCCGATGTCGTCGCGACGGCAGTCCTTGCCGGCGTCACTCTGTGCGCTGGGCTGGGCCTGCGCAGTGCTCTGTTCACTGTCTCCAACGATGAAGAGGTCGCTTTGGCCTCCGGGTTGCCCGTCCGCGCCCTGAATGTGGCGTTGGCGGCGTTGGCGGCGTTGACAGTCACCACAGCCATGCGAGTGGTTGGATTGTTGCTGGTCAGCGCGCTGATGATTGTGCCTGTGGCCATCGCTCAGCTGATCGCCAAATCCTTTGCCGGCACCATGGCGCTGGCCGGCTTTGTGGCCGTCGGCGTGTCTGTGGCAGGGCTCTGCCTGACCTACTGGTATGACCTGCCACCAGGAGCGACCATCGTGGTGCTGGCGGTGCTGTGCCACGCGGCGGTGGTAGCAGTCCGGCCGGTCCTTGCATGGCGCCGCAAGCGGATCGGGACTCGCCGGCCCGCCCGTGACCACGCCCAAGTTCGAGGAGGGAGTGCCCAGTGACCGACTCAGACCAGCACACGGCCAAGCGTGGGGCGAGGCGAATGACCAAGCAGCGGGCCGCCATCGTCGGGGTGCTGAGTGACAGGGCTGGGTTCGCCTCGGCCGCACAGATCTACGACGAGCTGCGGGCACAGGGTGCTGGCGTTGGGTTGGCGACCGTCTACCGGACTTTGGGCACGCTGGCGAGTGAGGGGCAGCTTGACGCGCTGCAGCAGCCTGGCACCAGCGAGACGCTCTACCGGGTGTGCGGCGCTGAGCACCATCATCACCTGACCTGCCGTCAGTGTGGGCGGACCGTCGAGGTCCAAGCGCCGGAGGTGGAGCGGTTGGCCAGCGATATCGCCACCACCCACCATTTCACCAACCCAGAACACACCCTGGAAATAGCCGGAACCTGCGCCACTTGCCAGGTTGCGTAGTGGATCAAGGACGCTTGATGGGGTAGCGGATTACAGTCTTCAGTTTGTCTGGGCCACCCTGCGCGGCAGTTGGTATGGCTCAAGCAGGCGGTGAGTATGATCGAAGGCATGCCTGACGCAACGATGCAATCTAAAACCCATCCCCTGAACTCCCCTGTGGCCCTTAAGTACCTGACGCAATCCCAGTACATGCTGGCCGGTTTGACGCTGTTTTGGGCTGGCGCCATGCTGGCCTGGGCATTGATCGACCGGCCTGTACCGGTTTGGGTTGCGATCATCGTGTTCGCAGCGCTGGCTGGTGCGGTGGTCTGGATTGTCCCCCAGACTGTTCGCTGCTCGCGAGGCATCGGCAGGCTTCCGGCCGAACAGACCGGAGTCAAGGATCCGGCGGCGAACAAGAAGTGGGCACTGATCTTCTCCACTGAAGGCATCGCCATAGGTCTCACAGCTGGAACGCTGAGCAGCTTCGGACTATTCAGCTACATCATCCCAGCCACACTTCTCATTGTTGGTCTGCACTTCATTCCGATTGGGGTGCTCTATAAGACTTCAATCCAGCAATACTGGGCGGCGGTTCTAGTCGTGGTGGCGATTGTCGGCATCGTGCTGCTGATTGCCGGCGGTACGGGCGCCACCTTTGCGAACGTGCTTTGCGCGCTGGCCGGAGCCCTCAGCACCAGCTGGCTTGCCGTCTGGGGAGCCAAGACCGTACAGCAGCGCCTGGCAGCAATGGGCGTCTAGCCGCCTAGCCGCCTGAGGTGCTTCAGGCCATGCTCTGCAATCTGGCGGCCCTGAGGGAGCAAGGGGTCGAGGCGATCAACGAGTAGGTGCCCAGGTGGGCGAGGGGTTGCGCTTCCACCGGTACATGGTGTTACTATGTACCAGTACTAGGCGATTCTAGGTAGCTGGAGGGCGCACGGTGGATGACCTGACCGAACTGCTCAAGGGCGTGCTGGAGGGTGCTGTCTTGCAGATCCTCGCGCGCCAGAGCAACTACGGATATGAGATCGTGCGCGCACTGAACCAGGTCGGGTTCGATTCGGTCGCGGAAGGCACCGTGTACCCGATCCTGCTGAGGCTGGAGAAGAAGGGCCTGGTCGATGTCACGCGGGAACGCTCCGAGATGGGGCCGCCGCGCAAGGTCTACGCCCTCAACGCCGCCGGACATGCGGCTTTGGAGTCGTTTTGGGAACGCTGGAGTTTCATCACAACTCGGCTTCGCCAACTTAAGGAGCAACAATGAATGAGAAGCGAGAAACCAATCCCTGGAGGCGCTTTACCACCTACGTGGCGCGAACCCGCCGCGAGAAACGCGAATGGCGCGAGTACAAGGCTCGAGTCAAAGCGTTGCCGTCTGATTACCGGATGGTGATGAACCGGATCGACAAGTTCATCTGGAACGCTGGCGGCGGTCTCGATGTCCAAACCTGGCGAGTTCTGTGCGATATTTGCGAACTCTTCGAGGAGGCTGCGGCTGCCGGGCGCCCAGTACTATCAGTCACCGGCGATGACGTTGCCGCCTTCTCGCTGAACATGCTCGAGGCTGCCCAAGCCAGGACTTGGACTCGCCAGAAGGCCACCCAGTTGAACTCTGAAGTGCACCGAATCCTTCGCAGCGAAGGGCAAGGGGGCAGCGGGGACGAAGGTCAAGGGGGCGACAATGAGTGACGATGCGTTCAGCGTTGTGCTGAGAGGAATCCGAAAGTCCTACGGAAGCCAGCAGGTCTTGCGAGGCGTCGATCTTCAGGTATCGCGCGGCACTGTATTCGCGTTGCTGGGTGAAAACGGCGCCGGAAAGACCACCACCCTGAGCATCCTGACCACGTTGCTGACCCCGGATGCAGGAACAGCTCAGGTGGCAGGCTTTGACGTGGTACGCGACCCGGCCCAGGTTCGCCAGGCGATCACCGTCATCGGACAGAATGTGACGGTTGACCCCATCTTGACTGGATTTGAGAATCTGGTGCTGATAGGCCGGCTGCGGCACGTCGGCAAACCCAAGCAAATCGCCGCTGACCTTGTGGAACGCTTCGGATTGGGCGAGGCAGCTCGGAAGGCCACAGGCAGCTATTCAGGCGGAATGAAGCGCCGGTTGGACATCGCAATGAGTCTGATCGGCGAGCCGCAAGTTGTCTTCTTGGACGAGCCGACCACTGGGCTCGATCCGGCCGGACGGCGGGAGGTTTGGGCCGCCATCGGGCAACTGGCTGAGCGCGGCGCCACCGTGATGTTGACAACGCAATACATGGAGGAGGCCGCCCGCCTGGCCGGCACCATTGGGCTGCTCCACGGCGGGGTGATTGCGCTTGAGGGAGACGAGGCAGCGATCCGGCGCGCTGCCGGGGATGCGCCCGATCTTGAAACAGCTTTCCTCGCTTTGACAGGACAGGAGGTTGCACCGTGAACCACTTGATCGCCGATACGGCGACACTGACTGGGCGGATACTCAAACACAATGTCCGCTCCCCCGATACCATAATGACCATATTGGCGATGCCGCTGTTGATGCTGCTGGCTTTCGTGTTTGTACTGGGCGGTGCTATGAACACCGGCTCAATCCGATACGTCGATTTTGTTGTGCCCGTTGTCCTTCTGATGTGCATCGCGACCGGAGTTGGCTATACCGCATTTCGAGTGAACCGTGACGTGACGGACGGGACGTTTACGCGATTTCGCGCCATGCCCATTGCGCGGCCGGCTTTGATAGGTGGCCACGTGGTTGCATCGGTCATAGTCAATGCGGTTTCAGTTGTGCTGATTCTGGCAGTTGCTTTGTTGATCGGCTACCGGCCGGGCGCAGGGCTGGGCGGTTGGACCGTGACCGCCGTCATCCTTGTCCTGACGCTGGTCGCGTTCTCAGTGATGGGTGTCACCTTCGGGCTAGCAGCCAAGTCCGACGAGGGCGCCAGTGTGTTCTCCTATCTGGTCATTGGCCTGCTGTTTGTCTCCTCGGGCTTCGCGCCCACGGAGACCATGCCCCGCGCGCTCCAGGCGTTTGCAGAACATCAGCCGATGACGGCCATAATCGATGCAATCCGCAACGCGCAACTGGCCATGCCCGATGCCGGGGCAGCACTGGCTGCCACGCTGTGGCTGGCCGGTATCGCGGCGCTGTTCGCAGCGTTGGCCGCCGCTGCCCATAGGCGCGTCAAGCTCCGCACGTGACCCTGCCCGGCCTACGGGCGCCGTGCACTGCGGGACTTCAGCACTCGAGAAGGCGACGCCAGGCCGGTTGCCGCGGGTCGCCATCGTCGGCTGGCACCCACCGGCCGGACTGCCCTCGAAACGTCAACCAATGATTGCGGATCAGGCCCGGTTGGTTAGCTGCTTCACGTCATGGGAGATCCGCGCGATTTCCATGACGACCCGCACGCCCGCCACAGTCGTCATGACCGAGCCGACGCCTGAGACCCCGAGGCAGACGGTCACCCAGTCGATGCCAGACGGTTGCGGATTCTCGAGGAAAGCCATGTAATCCATATGGGTCAGCGTGTATTGCGTGACCAAGGTGCCAACCAGCACACCAAGGACGATAAGCGCGATCCCAATGATCAGCACGTAGACGTACCACGGAGTCCGGTACGGCTTGCCGGGCGCCTGGACAGGCACACTGGGAGTCGGGTAGGCGCCAACAGGCTCAGGCTGCAAAGGTTCAGACATAAAAGGCCCCATTTCTGAAAGAAACTTACCCAACCACCCTACCCCATCCCACCCCCCACCTCACCAGGCCCACCCCCACGCCCCCTACGCGCCGCCAAGCCAGCCTGCAAACCTCCCACCCAAGTCCCTGCAAACCTCTCAGCATAACCCCTGCAAACCTCTCAAGCAAGAGCCTGCAAACCTCTCAGACGCAGTGATCGAGCTTCCCGGCGCCTGGGCCGCCCAGCTGGCGGCGTCGCTTTCAGGCTTGGAGGGTGGCGAGGGGGATTATGTGGACGCCCGAGGGGAGGGTGTAGGCGTATTCGGTGGCGGTCACGACAGCCATGAAGGCGGGGCGGCCGGCTACAGGTGTCAGCGGTCGGCCCGGCCAGAGGGGCGGCCGAGCCAGGAAAGATGGACGGTCTCCTGACCTGCATCGATACCGTCTATACCGGATTCTGCAACGATTCTGTCCCGGACTCTGCAACGGTTTCATGCCGGATTCTGCAATTCTCAGGGGGTGCTTGGGGGTGGTCGGTAAGGGATTCGTTAACTGTGGTCCACGCCGACGATGACGGGCCTACCGTCTCGCCTAGCGGCACACCTTTGTGCTGCGCTTGGCCTGGAAAGAACCAGGACAGGCCCAACCCTGGCTCAACCTAGGAGACATAACGTGACCCCTGCCTCGCGCCATCCATCCGTTTTCCCAACTCCCCTGACCGCACCCATCCGCCCGGCGGCCCAGACTCCCCTGACCGCCTCAACGTCCCTATCTGCCCACTCACCCCTGGCCACCCCGCCCAAGCGCGCCGGACACCAGACCCGCGCCGCGCGCTCGCTCCTTGCCGCCCTAGCCGCTATGGCCATGCTGATCGCCATCGGACTGGGCGGATGTGGCACCGAGACCCCGGCTGGCGATGCGGCCAGCGAGGGGGCGCCATCGGCGGCGGAGGGGGAACAGGGCGGGGACATCGACAACTCGCAGACCACTATCGAGTACCAAGTCCAGGAGTATGGCGACGGGGAATATGGGCCGGGACCGGTCGAAATCCCGATGTTCACCTATGACGGCGGCCAGCCCGCCTTCGACGCCACGGACCACAAGAACCCTGCGCTAGAAGCCATCAACCTGTCCATCCGCAACGAGCTGCTGGACCCGCTCAACGCGTCGGCCGGATCTGAGGATCAGTGGATGGAGATCCGCGCCTACCCGTTCACCTCGCCGGAGTACCTGCAGGTGATCTGCACCATGGCGACCTTCCCCAACTATGGCGACGATGGCGAAGTGTTCAGCTGGGTGTTTGATCGAGAAGCCAACCAGTGGGTCGAGCCTGAAGACGTCTACGCTGCGGCCGGCCTGACTGGTGACGCGCTGTTGGTGGCCGTGCGCGAGGCCTTCGAGCCGGAAAACGACGGCGAGAGCGTGGTCAGCGTGGAGCCCGCCGCGTTCATGTACTACCCAGACTCGAGCGCCGCCACCGTGCCGGTGTTCCTGGTTGAAGCCAAAATCGACAACCCCGAGGGCGATCCGTGGCGAGGACTGTTCGGCTATGCCACGGTCAACGACGAGACGATCCTGGAGCACTTAGACCCAGCTGAGCTTTTCGATCCATCTGAACCAGATCAGACCGACCCGCCACTCGCCTACGCCCGCGGCGCCGGGGGCGACGCCACGCCAGCATTGATGTTCCAGCTGCCCCTGGACGCCGAGGTCGAGTTGACGGACCAGGGTGAGGATTCCGAGGGCAACCCCTACGCCAATTACATATCGAACGACAGTCTGGTCAAGGTGACGATTCGCCGCGGCTCCGACGTGGCCGCAACTGATGATCAGGGGATATTCGACCAGGTCACGGCATCTGTTTCGGACGCAGTGGAGCAGAACGGCTCGTGGTACCTCGAACCAAGCGAGGAGACCTCGACCGCCTACACCTACCCTGCACACGTGTTCGAATACGATGAAGGGCAAAACGAGGACCTCTGGAACCACCTCGGGCTGTACTTCGCAACCGACGCGGGCAGCTGGATTGTTGACGCGGGCATGGACGCCGATAACTACGATGAGGGGCACGCCATCGTCGAAGACTGGCTCAAGCACCTGCGGTTGGTGGACCCGGCGTAGCCTCGACTGCGGCACCCAAGAATTGGCCGATCAACAGGTCCGATGGCGAGCCGCACCTGCGCAACCCAGGTGCGGCTGCCCGGGAGGAGGGCGCGGTGGCGGGGATGCCGCTGTGGCTGAGGCGCGCGGCGCCTTGGGCGAGGCGCGTGGCGCTGTGGTTCTGGCGTCCGCTGGTGGGCACGCACCCCGATCTGCGCAACCGAGTATTTGGGCTGCTCGGCGCAACAGGAATGCTCTTGGCTGTGGCCGCTGCTGCTGCATCGCTGTTCATCGACTCCAGCCGCTGGCAGCTGGTGGGCAACGCTCTGGCCTTTGCATTCGCGTATCTCATGCTGCTGTGGGTGCGGCGGACCGGCAGGTACGCGGGCGCGTATCTGGTGACCGTCATCGTGGTGTTCCTGGGTCTGTTTCCCCTGCTGTTTTGGACTGGCGGCGGCGCATATTCGGGGATGCCGGTGTTCTTTGTGTTCGCCATTGTGTTCACGGTGTTCATGCTGGACGGCAAGCGCGCCCTCCTGCTTGGGCTGATCGAGCTGGTGGTCTATGCCGGGCTGATCGCCATCGGCTACCACCGTCCGGACCTGGTGCCGCCGCTGGGGACCAGGCGTGACTTCGCCATCGACATGGTGTTCGCCATGACCGCCACTGCCGCCGCGCTGGGCACGGTGCTGTTCTTGGTGCAGCGGGCTCAGCTGCGCGGCGCCAAGCAGCTGGCTCTGCAAAACCAAGCCCTGGAGCAGGCGTCCCTGGCCAAGACCGAGTTCCTCAACACCGTGGCGCACGAGCTAAACACCCCGCTGGCTGTGCTGCGCGGGCACGCCCAAGAGCAGTCCGCGCTGCTGGAGGCCCGCGATGCCGGAAGGGGAGTGGGCGCGGGTGGTGGCCTGGGTGGTCCCGGAGGTGGGACTGGCGGCGCGGAGGGTCAGGGAAGTACTGTCCCCGCCGGCTCGGGCAGCGCCAACGCACCCACCTCTGACGCCGAGGTGGCGCGGGCACTGCGGCGCATCGCCGATGAGGCCGACCGGATGGGACTGCTGGTGGCGCAGCTGCTTGACCTGTCGCGGATCGAGCAGGGACGCCTGCCGGTGGAGCCGCGGGCGGTGGACCTTTCCGCCATCGTCCAGGAGGTTTTGGGGGCATATGCTCCCCTGCTGGCGGGTCAGGGCAACACGCTGGAGTTGGCCAGGGGCGGCGCGGCGCCGGTTGTGCTTGCCGACCGCGACCGCGTGGCCCAAGTGCTGGTGAACCTGCTGGCCAACGCCGCCCGCCACACCCAGGACGGCACCGTCACAGTCAGCGTCAGCCAGGCCCACGGCTGGGCCGAGGTCGCGGTGGCGGACACCGGGGAGGGCATCCCACCTGAGGTGCTAGAACACTTGTTCGAGCGCACCTCGCCGTCGGACAGCCCGCCCAGTGCAGGTCGCAGCCGGGGAGGTTCGGGCCTGGGCCTGATCATTTCGCGGCACCTCATCGAAGCCCACGGAGGCCGCCTGACCATCACCTCGGTCCCAGACGAGGGCACCACCTGCCGCTTCACCCTCCCCCTATCCCCCGACGATGCCGCCACTTGCGATGGTGAGCAGGCTCGCCTTGGGGGGTCCGGCATCGGCGGGGAGATTGGGGAGGCAATGCCATGACGAGCCCTGCTGAGCGACCTGCGCGGATTTTGGTGGTCGAGGATGAGGTCGAGTTGCGCGGTGTGATGGAGCGGCACTTGGCTGGGCTGGGATATGAGGTGCTGGGCGCCGGGACGCTCGGCGAGGCGCGGGCGGCGCTTTGGGAGTATCAGCCAGATCTGTTGCTACTTGACGTCATGCTGCCTGATGGCTCGGGCTACGACTTGTGTGCTCAAATGCGCGGCCTGACCAGTGCGCCGATTGTCTACGTGACCTCGCTGGCCAAGGACGCCGATGCCGTGCGCGGCCTGGCAGCCGGCGGTGATGACTACATCACGAAGCCGTTCAACCTCGACGTGCTCGCGGCGCGGGTTGCGGCGCAGTTGCGCCGATTGGGGGCGCCTGGGGCTGGGCGGATTGACCTGCCGCCGCTGCAGGTGGACCTGGTTGCGGGCCGGGTCACGCTCGATGGTGAGGTCATTGGGCTGACGCCACGGGAGCTGGCGCTTCTGGCCTACTTCGCTGCGAACGCCGGGCGCGGGCTGACGCAGCAGGAGCTGTTGCGGGCGGTTTGGAGCGACACCTCTGGCGTGCCGACCAACACCGTGCGCACCCACATCTCTGCCCTGCGCCGCAAGCTCCGGCTGGACGGAGCCAGCCCGTTCGAGCTGGCCCTCACGCCGGACCGCCGCTATGTCTTCCACCGCCTGCGCTTCACTCCGCCCCCGCCTGCCCGCCGCACCAAACCCCCACCCGCGAGCCCGCGCGATCCGCAGTAGCGCCCCCGCGAGA
>JAIRRT010000113.1 GCA_031255835.1 Bifidobacteriaceae bacterium
ACCTGAGGACCAGTTGTGCGGAACTCCTGGTTATCACACGCCAACACCGTTTGAGAACCGTTGACCAAAGGTGGTGCGTCCACCGGCACAGGGCAATCAAAAGCCACAATAGCGTCGCCGGCAAACTGGTTGTTCCCCCGCACACTCCAAGAAAGCGGCCCCACAGCACCGGCCACCGTGACCGCCAACTCAATAGGTCGCAACTCACCAGTCAAGGCGATCGAGTCAACCCACACCGGCGCCACCGTCACCACCAACCCGGTCTGAGCATCAGCCAACGCTGCACCAGGAAAGCTCAACCCAAACACCACACCGCAACCAACCACAACCCGCGACAACCGCACCTTCAGCCCGCGCCGGATCATGGCCGATACCCGTAGATGTGACGCAAGCCGCGAATATCCCCGCGCCCTAGCTTCCTGGCGGTCATGTCACAGTAGCCCCCAGCTGGGTGAACCTTCATAACCTGGTGTGAGGTGTCGGCGACGTGAGCGAGTCCAAACGCATGTCCAAGCTCGTGAGTGGCAACTGCTTGATAGTCATAGCCGCCGGAGCAACCAGACGTTGAAGCAGCATCGCGCCACGGGTAGTAGCTATTGAAGGTAGTCGTTGAAATGTCATTACCGCCAAGAGGCGCCCAATTGCAAGTGGCGGCAAGCGCAGAAATGTTCCCGTAATTCACCCACCCCACGTTCGAGACGTTCGGTTTGGTCGAGCATGACAGCTTTCCATTCTGGTCCTGAGCTATTCCCCCGCTTCCGCCAGTGGTGCCTGCATAGGATTGGTACAAGTAGGCTGGAGCGACAGATATGGCGCACGAGTTTTGGAAGTTGATCCAAGTATTTGCTGCAGCCGATATTCTATTGATAACATTAGACTGCGAAAGATTCGACGGCTGCCCGGCAGGCAAATAGTACCAAGTCCAAGTGCGATAACTCGCTACTCCCAAGAGCGAATACGGAGCGGGCTCCATCGCGCACTTTGCGGGATTGGAGCCATCAGTCGGAGTAGTCGACTGGGTACCCACCGACCCGCCAACCCCAAACGAACCCGACTCGACAAATTCGCTGCCTTGCTCCGACGCAAGCGATAGCTGCTCCGTCCGAAGCAACCGCTTCACCGCAAGGGATCCGTTCACCTCACCGTCCTGCGAAGCTGCAACCTCACCGTCCAGACCCCGAGCAACCTCAAGCGTGTGGCTCTGCGCACCCTCAACAGCATCGATGAACAAGATTATCGACTCCCCAGGATCAGGGAGGGAAACGGAACCGTGATCGAACTCAATCACTGGGGATTCTTCGCACTCAGCGAGGTCGGCAGACAGCCCTGCCGTGACAGCATCAAAGTCAATTGTTGAAACGAAACACAAGTCCTGGTGTGTGCCGTCCCGTACGAGGTCCCCCTGCGCTGGCACCGCGAGAACGAATGCCGACACAAGGAGCGTAGCTACGGTGGAGACCAACACTGGTATTGGACGCATCACTGGTGACCCTCTCTAGTAGGTGGGCCGTAAGGGAGAGTCCCAAGCGACTCCAAGGATACGTTCGCACGAATCCAGCCTCATGTCAAGATGTCAACGATAGGACCGGTCACCCGGCTATGTGCCCCAGATCGGGGTCTCTTGCGGGGCGGCCTCCCTCGAAAATGGCGTGCGCGGCTTCCATGCACCCAGCTCTCCATGAAAGCGGTTGAGGCGATAGTTGACCGGTTCAAGCTCTTTCGTGGGTCAGTTGGTGGCAGTCTGCGCAGACAACGAGGGTGAGCCCTCGCCGTTTCCGCATGGCGTGATGCCATGGCTGGTCCCGTGGCGGTGCTGTTCAACGCGGCCAGTGAGCGGAATTTGTGGACCTCGACGGTCCGCCTGGCCCGTTCGCACAGTTCGCAGCGGCGGGCTTTGACCCGGCCAATAATCTCTCGTTGGCGGATGCCCGGTTCGTACAGCCGCTGGTCGCGGATCAGGGCGTCGTGTTCCCTGGCCAGTTGGACCTCCCAGAACGCTGAGGTCAGAGGGGTTCGCGCGCCCGAGCGAGTTTTGCCTCGAGACAGGTCCGCCATCCGCGGCCGGCCGGTCACGGTCCGGATCCTGAAACGCCGTGCCATTTTCGCGACCGTGGAGTTGTCTTTGCCTGGCAAGGTCTTCAGCATTGATGTCTGCATGACCCACCTAAGCTTCCCAAGCGCACCGATCCTGTGCGAGCTTGAAATACTGCACGATCCCCCAGTAGATGGCCCCGCATTCCCCGACGATGGCATAGTCGTCGTTGAGCATCCGGGGCGCAGTCCGGCGGGTTTGCCTTTCGCCGTCCACGGCCGGCATCTGGCCCTGACGGCTTCGCCCGACACCCAGAGCCGAACCTGGCTGGCCAGAGACCTGCGGCCGCCCACTATCCGGTTCTGGTTGGCACGGAGCGAGATGTCGTAACCACAAGGAACCTGGCCTGCCCATCCGGGCGTGGGTGACCAGGGTCTTACGTTCCGATAGCTCCAACTTGAGTTCCTCGCGTAGGAGCCGCGTGAGCTCTTGCTTGATCTGGTCGGCTTCACTCCTGGCTCCGGCGAATCCCAACAACCCGTCGTCGACGTAGCGCACGCACTTCAGCCGCCGGTGTCCGGGGTCAATCGGGTCCAGACTACGCATGGTCCGGCCCCAAGCCTCACCCGGTCAGGGGTGAAGGACCGCCCCCTGCAGAATCGTCCGCGCTTCGGCCTCCATGCTCCGCCCGGCCGCTCGCGCCGACAACGCGCGATGCACCTCAACCGACACCCTCGAAACATCAACGTCGCCACAATCTCACCCCTGACCTACGAGCCTCACCTTGGGAGGTGTGTGGCCGGGGGGTGGCGCCTAGCACAGGTCCTTGGTCAGAGGCTGGGGCCGATGGCGGACACAAACCTCTCGACGCCGGAGCGGGCCAGGATGTCGAGAAATCCGGGGATGGTAACTGGCGGGTTCTCGTAGGCCCCTGGGACGCTGGT
>JAIRRT010000114.1 GCA_031255835.1 Bifidobacteriaceae bacterium
AAACTGCCCAAACCACCGCCCCACCCCAACCCCGGCACCCCCCCCCATCTCGGCAGGAGTGGTCACGTCCATCACCTCACCCAACCCACTTCTGGTCGCGGCCCTGGTCGGCCGCCACCAATCGCGCTCGCGTTGGGTGACCAGCGTTTGTGCGGTTTAGGGGCGTGTGCGCTGGGGGCAGCGGTGTCGGGGTGACCGCATCTTCGATACGACCGTTCCAAGACCACCCCACGCCACACCCCACCACCAACAGACCTGACGTACATCCGAGGTGCGCGAGACCGGCTCCGACTCTGCTACCCTGCTCCCGACGGGGGCATCCCGATCCCCGTTCGCTCTGAGTTGGAGGCTCTGGCCCCTCCTCCGAGTTCCCGCCACCTCCTGGAGGTTCAGGTTACATCTCCCGCACTCGTAAGCTCTCGGCCATGCTCGCCTCTGCGCTGCTCGCCAGCGCTGGGCTCGTTGGCACCGGCGTGCTCGGCACGACTGCGGCCCAGGCCGCGATCTGTGATGTCTCCCAGAAAAGCGGCACGAGCCAGACGTCGGTGTACAACAGGACGTGTTCGTACGCGCAGGCATTTGGTGACGAGGTTTACCTCGTCACCAACACCATTCTGCATCGCGCCTATGGCAGCAAGGTCGCGAAGGGCGGCACCTCGGTGGCCCGTGCTCGCGCTGGCCAACCGACAAAGACCATCTACATCTGGGGTAGGACCCTGTGGGCCTGATCTAGATGCGCGTACGTCGCGCCCCGATCTCCGACCGTGGCGAAAAGGTTGGACGGCACCCCGCATCTCTCGCGGTCGTGTTCGCCGCCGCTCTTGTCACGCAGTTGGTGTCGTGCTCCGGATCACCCCCAGACACCCCTGCGTCTTCTGGTCCCTGGGCAGCGGAGTTTGAACGCCTGATGGAGACGACTGACTCCGACTTCACGCGAGCGGTCTTGGATGACTATCGCATTGATGATGTCGAATACGCCGAGACGGTGGCGCGGTTCCAGGGGTGTCTCGGCGGCTACGGCTTGGAAGCCCAGGAGTATGAGCCGGATGGCTCTTTTGTTTTAGCTGCCGCCGACGGCGGCCAGCTTAGTGTCGTGGACCCAGATTTTGAAGTCCATACCAAGGAATGCCAGGACTCGTCCGGTGAAACAGAAATCATCACTCTGTATTCGTCGATGCGGCTGAATCCTGATAACCTCGACACCGCGACGCTGATGATCGAGTGCCTGAAGTCTGCGAACCTCGTGGAAGAGTCGTTCAGTGAGGCTGACTACGCGGAAGCCTTTGATGCCGGTGCCGACTGGCTCGAGAGTCCAGAATTCGCTGAGTGCGCGGAGGACCCGCTCGGCGCAACGCGCCAGTGAGGTTGTCCCCTTGGATGCTGAACTGCTCTGAGGCTTACGTCAAGGGACTGAGCCGGGTGTCAAGTTGCAACTGTCGCGTCGCGCAACTGCGGGTCACGGTGGCGCATCGCTCGCCGGGATGGGTCGGGGGTCCCTTTAGCGGCGGCACGAAGGGGCTGTTGCGTGGCGTGGAGTTGCTGTTGGCGCGCTTCCTCGGCGACACTGTGGGCCATCGTCGTGTCTCGTACAGGGAGGGCAATCGCGTGGTGCTTTCGCCCATGGGAGCTAGGTGGACGCCAACGCGAAGCCGGGCACGAGTGTTGTGGTCTGGCAGACGCACCCAGGAGGCATATGCGGTATTCACGGAGGCTGGTCGAGTTGCTCCAATCGAACACCCTTACCCATCATGCGATACGGCTCGCGGGCCTCTGTGTTGGGGAACCCCCGAGATGGTCGGTGTCGGTTGTAAGCCCTCCCGGATCGGCGGTTGACATCGATGGGTAGGAGTCGGCGATCCAACTCGATGCTTGTTGGCGCTATCGCAGTGGCAGCTTGCTTGGGAATTGGGGCGGGTGGCTCCGCCGCCCTGCTGTACGACGGAACGCTAATGCCAGAGGAATTGACCTCCCCGTCAACCGAAGATCCACAGGTACCCGTGGTAAGAGCGGATTTTGAGGACGCACGGCAAGTGTCAGTCCGCCTGGCTATGGTGGACGGGGTTGCGGTGATGGGAAATCGTGCTGGTGTGGTGACTGGTTCCAAGTGCGTTCCGGGCATGCTCGTTTCGTCGGGCGAGTCGGTCACAGAACTCGACGGGCTCCCTTTGGTCGGTTTGGCGACAACCAAGCCGCTGTGGAGAGATCTGGTCGTTGGCGACAGGGGCGCTGACGTGGCTGCTTTGTCAACAGAGCTGGCCCGGTTGGGACTCTTGGGATCCACGGGTGACAGAGTCACCCGGGACACGGTCAAAGCTTTCTCTGCGATGATGGAAGCTCTCGGCATGGCGTCGCCTAACGCCTACCGAGATCTGATAGCTCGCGACCTAACGGTCTGGCTCCCCGCGGTGGAGATAGAGGTCGGCGAGTGCTCGGTTTCCACGGGGATGAGCGTGCTCGCTGGCGACACACTATGGGTTTCGGCGAGCCATGCCGAATCTGCGAGGGTAGTGAGCCCACCATCTGATGTGCTACCTGGTGATCGGATTGTTCGGGTCGGGGCCGTAACCGTCGCGTCGAGAAGAGACGGAGTCATCGCGAACCCGGGGGCGCTGTCGGTCCCTGAAGTAATGGCCCAGGCGCAGGCACTGCCAGAAGGGGGTTATGAATTCACGGCAGTGTTCGCGTTGGCGCGGCCCGTCGAAGTCTTTGTGGTGCCGCCATCTGCGGTTCGCGGTCTGGAGGGAGACTATGGCTGTGTTGATTCCGAAGGACGCGAAATAGCAGTGAGAGTCGTCGGCTCCGAGCTGGGTCAAACGTTTTTGCGGCTGGATGAGGCCAACCCCTCGTTGATCTCTGTTCGGTCGAAAGCTGATCAGTCGAAGCGTTGTGTCCCCGGATGAGGGCGGTCCTCAGGGGAGTCGGGCATGCGTATCCGGGAGGGAACCCGCTTTTCACGGCACTCACCGTTACCCTGGAGCCGGATCGGGTGTACGGGCTGGTTGGGCCGTCCGGCTCCGGAAAGTCAACCCTGCTCGCGATTGTAGCCGGATGGCTGCGGCCCACCTATGGGAGAGTCGAGAGGAATGGGATCGAGTCGGTGCGGTGGGTCTTGCAGAACCCCCACGGAGTGGCGCGTCGGTCTGCGATTGACCACGTTGCCCTACCCCTTATGGCGCGCGGCCTTCCGCGTCGTCGGGCTCAGGCCGCCGCCGCCGCTCTGTTGGTCGACTTTGGGATTGGCTCGACAGCTGATCGGCAATTCCGGGACCTCTCTGGCGGGGAAGCGCAGAGGCTCATGTTGGCCCGCGCGATGGCGTGCGAGCCAAGCCTGTGCCTGGTCGACGAACCTACAGCGCAGCTTGACCAGCATTCCGCGGCGGCTGTGTCGCAGAGCCTCGCCGCCCTCGCAAGCAAAGGTTCCATAGTGGTGGTCGCCACCCATGATCCACAAGCTAGGGCAGCTTGCACAGACATCATCGACTTGACCGACCACGCACCGACATGATCCTGAGCGAGGCCTCGCGAGATGTCGCAACAGGCACCACGCGAAGCACCATCTGGGGCGGGCTCGCGGGGGTCGTGATGGCGGCTTGCAGCGTATTCGACATTGGAGCCATCGACGCGCTGGTGGTCCGCGCCGCGGAGTTCGTGAACGCCGGTGCCTCGACTTATGTGATCGAAGCGCCGCAACTGGTGGATGGCAAGGCGTGCCAAGCGATAGCGACCCTTGCCGGATTCCAGGCGGGTGCCATGCGGGAGGAGCCAGCGACGGTGGCGACCCTCCTTCCGTCCGCGCCCATCCCGACCTACGCGGTCACCGATGGCCTATTCGATCTCGTACCCGCAATAGAAGATCTTGGTGGGACGGGCGTACTGGCTTCAGCAGAAGTTGCTGACTCCCTTGGGATCATGCCGGGCGGATCTATCGAGACCAGCTCGGGGCCTGTGCGTGTCCGGGGAGTATTCAGCTGGCCTCCGGATGGGCGGCGGCGCGGCCTCGCATTCGCCTTGCTAGCGCCTGAGGTGTCAGCAGGCCGGTTCGATGAGTGCTGGGCGCGGCGGACACCGCCGCAGGCAGACATGTCTGGGCCGCTGCTGGCGACGCTGCTCCCGCGGGCGGTCGAGGATAGCGACAGCGTCAGCCTGTTACAGCTGAATCCTTCGCTGGGAGAGCAATTGAACGGCGCCAGGAGCTTTGCCGGGCGACCCAGCCGGTGGGCGTGGTGCATCTCGTTGGGCGGTTGCCTAATGGTGGGACTGGCTTCTGTCCGGGCTCGCCGCTTGGAACTGGCATCGGCTCTCCATCTCGGGGTCAGCCGAGGGCAACTGATTGGGATGATGGTCCTCGAATGGGCATGGTGGACACTCATCGCGCTGATCGCAGCTGCCATCGCCAGCGCCTGGGCAGTGGTGGCTGGGTCGGGCGCGGCCCCTCGCGCCCTGGCCGACGCTGCGGCCCTCGTCCTAGGGCAAGGCACCGCAGGAAGTCTCATCGGCGTCGCTCTCGGTGGAGCAAGCATCAGGGAACGAGCGCTTTTCCGCTATTCCAAGTCCCGTTGACGAAGGCGCTCACGTAGCGGCCTAAGCCGTCGGCAACGACGCAAACGGCGGAAGGACGGGGATCGACGGCGAAGCGACCGTCGAGTTCGATAGGGAGCCGAGCCTTAGGCAGGACTCGTGTGTCGTCGACGCTCTGCAAGGATCAGGGAAGGTGGAACAACAATGAGCGTGTCCCACAGCGGGGCCTGGGCGATGACCGTCCTGGGGGTGGTGGCCGTGCCGGTGAGCGGATGTGCCATTGGTGCGGAGGGCCGAGACGAGGGGCGGGCGAAGTGGTCGATCACGTCGAGTCTGGAGGACCGGTTCGGGGTCGGGTCTGTCTCGGTCCGCGGCCCTGGTCAGGACGGGTGGCGGTCAGCGGTCCTACATGGCGGCTGCGATGGGTTCGAGGTCGATGCCACTGTTCGGGTCAAAGTCGATCACCGAACCGAAGAGGTGGTGGTGCGCAGAACCGGAAGAGCGTAGGCGAAACTGGCCGAAGCGGCCCGCACGCATCTGTGCCGAACCGCGGACCGAACAGACTGCTAGCAACCCACGTTCTACGATGCCAGGAGCACTCTTCCAACCTAACACGCCACCCCGCCACACCCCCACCATGAAAGATTCTGGCTGGGCGACCCAAACAACACCCCGAAAAGCGGCCCAAGTCCGGACACATATCAGGCCCCCACAGTCCATGATCGATGAAACCATGTGATAGTCTGCCCAGTGTGGATGAGGGCATGAGTCAGCAGGACTCAACCATCCGTGCCGTTGCCAACCCAACGAACGGAGACTGTTCGATGATGTACCGTGACACGTTGCGCCGCCTTGCGACAGGCGGAATACTGGCTGCTTTTCTCACCGGGATTTCTTTACCGGCTTCTACGTCGGCATCAATCGCTTCCGACATAGGGGATGGCGAGGATACTGGAGTTTTCAACAACGCAGACGACCACTTGGCCAAGGAGGTGGGCCACGGCAATAGCATTGTTGAAGCGACTGACGATTTTCGTGCCAATGCGATCGATCTTTTGGGAGACCGTTTCGTCGAGGTGTGGCTCACTCCCGCTCAGGACCACTTTGTTGTCGGCGTGCTGGACCTCCAGGCGGACGAGTTGGCTGGCTTTGAGGCCGAGTTGAGCAAGATTGCCGCAGTCGAGGTCGTCAATCGTGACGTGTCTCGGCAAGAACTCGACGATCTTGCTGCGAAGACTCTCGCGAACCTTCAAGAGGACGTGGAACCCGTATCATTCGGAATTCTCTACGATAAGGGTGTCGTACTGGCTAGTGTCCGGCCAGCGGACGTTGCCAAAGCGAAGGCGGTTGCAGAATTGCTGAACGGTCCGTCAAACGTTCTGACCGGCAACACGGCACGCGCCGCTACGCGACAACTGAGTTCGTTTGTTCCCGAGAAACCCACAATAGCTATCGCTGAACAGGCGGACCTGCCACAACTCCAAGAAAGCCACTATTCTGCACCGTTCAAAGGAGGGAAACAGCTTCTTAGGAAATCAGGGAGCAAGTGGTATGGGAACTGCACCGCGGGTGTCTTGCTCCGCGGAGGAACCGACCCGCAGAACGCCTACGGCTTGACGGCCGGGCACTGCGGCCCATCGGGACAACAGATGGCCATAGGCTACGCGCACGGCGCGGATGAGGGAACCGCCGCAATGACTCTCGGGAGTCTCCAGAACAACACTATTTGGGGGGTGCATTCATCGGTTCATGCGGACGCTGCGGTGTTTGGGGTTCCGAACGGCAATTCTCTGACCCCCTCGATCTACATCAACAACAGCTTGTCCCGTACGGTCGTGGCGCGCACCGAGGCCGCTGCTCCGTATTCTCGGGTATGCGTCAGCGGATCGGTGACCACCAGTGAGCTCTGCGGCACTATCACCCTAACGAACCAGGACACGGTTTTCCTGCCGGGATCGGACAACATTTCGCATACCGTGCATCACACCTATTGGGTACAATGGGATAACGGTGCCGCTACCCAGAAAGGCGACAGCGGATCACCGATTTATGCTGTGAATCCGGACGGAACAGCGATTGTTGTTGGGATCTTGAGCGGAGGGAATTCGACTCACACAACGTTTAGTTCGATCTGGTGGTCGCTAAATCTTACGGGAACTCACATCCGGACCGTTGACCGTACTCCGTTCTGGTCGGTCGACCAGGTGTCAGGCGTTAGCGGTCAAGTCTTCGTGGCGGGTTGGATCATCGACCCCGATCTGGCCCGCACGGCCACCAGCGTGCACGTGTACTTAGGGGGCCCGGCAGGAAGCGGAGATGGATACGCGGTCGGGGCTGGCGGTCTGAGGGAGGATGTCGCCGCAGTGTACCCGAATACCGGATCGAAGCACGGTTTCTCGGGCTTCTTGACTACGTCACGGCGCGGCAACGTCCCTGTATACGTTTATGGCATCAATATAGGAGAGGACCCAGGGGGTAATCCGTTGATGTACTCCGGGACGGTGTACGTTAGTTAGTGGAATGTGGCGTCTGAAGGAGGGCGCGGCGTGAATGGACGGAGGGCGGCGCGGTCGCCTCACTGGAGAAAGGAACTCTCATGGCAAATGATGGAACGGAAGCGATGGAACGCTCGGGCCGAAGTGTCTCTGGTGCGCGGTTGGTGAGGCGGTTCGGGTGCAGGATAGGTGCCGTGAGTGGGGCGCTAGTGGTCGGTCTTGCCGGAGTGTCTCCGGCGGCTTTCGCAGAGGTGCCGGGGGAGATACCTCCTTGCACGCAGGAATTTGTTCAGCCAGTTGTACTCGCTGGCACCCCGGACACGGATATCGTTGAGCCTGGCACTGTGCTCACAGGTGTCGCCGCTGGGTACGATGTGGGAGTGCAGGGGCAGATTGTATCGTATTTCACTTGGTTCAAGGATGGGCAGCCTGTTTTGGCCGGTTCGCCTAAGCTGAAGGTCGGCCGGGCGGATTTGGGTTCGACAATTGTCGGGGTTGTGGCAACGCGACCGAAGCCGGGGACGAGTTGCACACCGTTTGTGGGGGCGACCCAAGCGTGGAAGGTGTTGGCCAAGCCTAAGGTGACGGCTAGGACGGTGAAGAAGTCGGTTGCGGCGGCGGAGCGAGCGGTGGTGGCGGTGTCCGTGGTGGCTGATGGCGTGGCCCGGCCGATCGGGAAAGTGACTGTCGCGGTGGATGGCAAGAAGGCGCTGCGCAAGACAGTGTGGTTGAACCCGGATGACAAAGGAACACGCGAGGTGAAACTGCCGAAACTGGCGCGCGGCACCCACACGGTCACCGCAACGTTCAAGGACTTGATCGGGAAAACTCAGGACGGTACCGCGAAGAAGCTCAAGCTAAAGATCACTTGAAACCAGTCGCGCGATGCCGAGCAAGTTCGGCGTTCTTCTTCGCCGGACGCCGGGCGAACGTACGATGTCGGCATCTGAGGCGGCGGGTTCAGGTGCTGGGGTGCGCACGTCAGCCAGGATTTCGCGGCCCACGGCTTGACCTGGCCGCGGTCATGATCGTGTCGATCTCCCGTCTGAAGGTTTCCATGTGTCGATGCTTGCTGAATGCTGAACCCCGTGTGCCTGCGGAGTTTTGGCCCCTTGGGCCGGAATGGTAGTGCCAACAATGGGTTACCAATAGGGACGTCCCGGGTCTCCTAGGGGACGCTGTTCAGCGCCGCCAGCCCAGTCCCGGACGCCTCGCACGCCGCTGACCAATCTCCCCGCACCCTCTGATCGGGAGGCTAAGACATCTCCTACGCCGAAAGCGAAGAGACTGCCGGCGCTACGGCGATCAGCTCGCCGGCAAGGCGATGCCTATACGGGTTTCGGCGTCAGCGACAAGGGCGGCCAGAGGCCGCACGAGACAGGGTCACCACCACCACAGCTTGCTTTGACTGGTGAGTTGCGGCCTATTGAGTTGGCGGTCACGGTGGCCGGTGCTGTGGGGCCGCTTTCTTGGAGTGTGCGGGGGAACAACCAGTTCGCTGGCGACGCTATTGTGGCTTTTGATTGCCCTGTGCCGGTGGACGCACCACCTTTGGTCAACGGTTCTCAAACGGTGTTGGCGTGTGATAACCAGGAGTTCCGCACAACTGGTCCTCAGGT
>JAIRRT010000136.1 GCA_031255835.1 Bifidobacteriaceae bacterium
CGTCGTTGATCAGGCTTTCCCCACCCAGCAGGGTCATCACCCGGCGGGGCAACGCCAGCTTGCGAGCCACGGCCGCGGCAGCGACGGCATCGGGCGGGGCAACGACAGCACCCAGCAGCAGAGCCGCGGGCAAGGACAACACCGGATCCAGCAGATAAGCGGTCAAACCGACCGCCGCTGTAGTCACGATCACCAGCCCCACGCCCAGGCGCAGAATCGGCTGCAAAGACGCGCGGAAGTCCTGATAAGAGCTGGTCAGCGCCGCGGAATACAACAGAGGCGGCAGCACCACACCCAGCAGCAACTCGGAGGGAACCTCGATCTGGGGTAGGCCGGGCAGGTAGGAGGCCACAAGCCCCACAGCCAACACCACCAAGGGAGCACTGAGCCCCGCTTTCCGGGCGAACGCCGCCACCAACACAGCGACGAGCACCACGATGAACATGGTGGTGAATTCACTCATAGGCTTACTCGCCAGTCGCGTCGCCGGCGTCCGCGGGTGCACCGTCCAGGCTGATGGTCTGTTCTGCCGGCTTGGATGGCGACGGTTTGGCAATGGCGATGATGTCGATCACGATGGCGTTGGCCGGGTACGACTGCGTCTTCGATGGCGTCTCCACCAGCACCCTGGACCCGACGGGCACGCCCACCAAATCAGAGAAGACGGTCTTGGAGCCGTCACCGCTCGGGTTGGCCTGCACCTTGGTGGCTGTCGGGCCGCCCGGAGTGTCGGTCCAGGAATCCCCGGCCGGCTCGCCGAACCAGTCCACCGCGGAATAGCGGTAAAGGATCGTCTCGCCATCCTTGATGGGTTCGCCGGTGCCGGTCGCGAGCACGGTGGTCTTGATCTGTTCCACCTGCGGCAACGACGCGGGAATGGTGATGGTCACCGGGCCGCCCAGCGCGCCCTTGACTTGGGGCCCGGTTTTCTCATCGGTTGGTTTCGCGTCTTTCTGCGCCTCCGCGGTGCCGGAGAACTGCTCCACGATGTCCACCACGAACACGATGGTGTCGGTTTCCTGGGCACCCAGCGTGGAGTTCATCGAGTTCATTTCCCCTGGCGGAGCCACGATCAGTACGCGCGAACCGACCTTCTGTCCCACCACGCCTTTGGCCAGGGCGGGGATCCAGTATGTGTTGGTGACAGGGAAGACCAGCAGGTCACCGCTACCAAAAGTGTTCAGCGCCGCGATCGGTTCGCTGCCGCCCCAGACCTGCCCCATCATGTCGATGCTCGCGAGGTTGCCTTCCTTGATGACCTCGCCATCGCCCTCATGCAGCACCTTGGCCTGCAGTTCCTTGGGCGGGTCCAACCACGGTGAAGCTGTGGGAGAGGGGCTTTCCGCCGATGGCGCCGCATCCGCCGGAGTCTCACCTTCCGTGCCCTCCGCTGGGGTCTCCCCTTCCGTGCCGTCGGCTGGGGTCTCACCTTCCGTGCCTTCCGCCGGAGTCTCGTTCTCCGTGCCGTCGGCTGGAGTTTCGCTGCCTTCCTCACCACTCGCGTCATCCACGGGCGTGCCCTGGATCTCCGGGGTGGCCTCAGGTGTAGCCGGCGGCGGAGTCGCCCCGGGCTTGAGCGGGAACGTCACAACCGGCGTGACACCGTAGCCGCCTTCAACGGTGGGCAACGTTGCGTCATCGGCCGTGACGCCTGCCGGGCCTTTACCCAGGGGCGGTGGGCTGGTGGCCTCGGGACTGTTCTTGCCCGAGCAACCGGCGAGGACCAGCATGCTCGCGACAGCCCCGCCAATGATGGCCTTGGTAAGTGAGCGCACGGTAATGGCCTTTCTTAACTATGCATCCCGGCGCGCGGACCACGGCTGGGGAAGGGCATTTAGTTCCATCATCATGCCGCAAGGGCATGAGGCATCGCCAGTTGACGGGACCGGGTGCTCAGAACTGGGCACCGGATCGGCTCGCCGGAACCGAAATCCGCCCGGTCCCGCCAAGTTGGCTAGTACTGCTGGGTCAGAAAGCTGGAATTACCGAACCGTCAGACCAGGTCTTTTCGATGAACTCCCTGACCTCATCCGAATGCAACAGTTCATTCAGCTTCACCAATGCCTCCGAGTTCTTGTCCTCGGTGCGGACCACCAAGATATTGGCATTGGGGTTGTCGACACCCGATTCGAGTTCCAGGGCGTCCTTGGACGGGGAGAGCCCGGCATCCAACGCGTAGTTCCCGTTGATGACCGCGTAGTCGAAGTCCGGCAGGTTGACGGTCAACAACTTCGGTTCAATCTCGGTGATCTTGACGTTGTGCGGGTTCTCCGCGAGATCGCGCAGTGTGGGGTCCTTGTCGCCGGTGTCGGCTAGTTTGAACACCCCTGCGGATTCCAGCAGGCGCAATCCCCGGGCCTGGTTGGCCGGGTCATTGGAAACGCCAATCGTGGCACCGTCCGGAATGTTGTCCAGGGAATCGTGCTTGTTGGAGTAGACGCCCAGCGGCTCAATATGAATGCCGGGGAATGGGTAGAAATCGTACCCATACTCGGCGATCTGCGCGTCCAAGTAAGGCACGTGCTGGAAATAGTTGGCATCCA
>JAIRRT010000158.1 GCA_031255835.1 Bifidobacteriaceae bacterium
ACCCCCGGAGTAATCGGTGCACAACTAGCTCAGTCTTGCCGCCAAAGCCCCCGCACCCACCACCCGTCGTTGGCGGCAACCGGCGACCCCAGGCAGCAGGTGCGCAAGAACGTCACGAAACCTGACCACCGCCAAACCCGCCGATCACACCAAACCCCTGCTCACACACATCATCCCCAGAAACCTCGGTGACCGCATCCAAAAGGCATGCCGCCCGCGGCATCGACCCCCTCTGCAACGCTCGCGCCACAACACGAACACCAAACGTGTGAACGCCATCGGCGGACGGGTGACCGCGACGACCGTAACTGCTCACAACGGGACGGAAAACCGGAGATGAAACGGTGTTTTGAGCACTTCCGGTTGCGCCGCCCCGACCGGCATCCGCTCGCTGAGCACGAATGGGGCCTGGGCCCCCATCAACCCCACCATCAACCCACCGCCGTAACTGCTCAAAACGGGGGAGAGACCCCGCATGGGAGCCGTGTCCTGAGCAGTTGCGGTTGCATCGCCCGAGTTGCATCGCCCCTACCGGCACGTGCTCGGTGGGCAGATGTCCGGGGAGAGCGCCAGATACTCCGTGGCCGTCCGCTAGCCGCCAGCACACCCCGCCCCCCAACCCCGCCACAATTCGCCTCGGGGGTGGGCGGGTTGTTTCTGCACGGGTGCGGTTAGGCTGGCGGGCATGAATAGTGGCGGGCACCTGGACCCATCTGAACCGATCATTCCTGACATTGACGAACTGCGCCGGAGGGTTGATGACGACTTCCCGGCTGTGCTGGCAGACCTGAACCGACTCGTTGCCATCCCTTCGCTCTCGATCCCGACAGCTGACCACGCCCCGCTGGAGCGTTCGGCCGAGCTGGTTGCCTCGCTGCTCAAATCGGTTGGCGTGGAGGACGTGGAGATTGTCCGAGCCGTCACCGACGCCGGAGCAGTGGGCGGACCAGGGGTTTTGGGCCGCATCCCCGGGCCGCCGGGGGCACCGACCGTCCTGCTGTACGCCCACCATGACGTCCAGCCGGTCACCGATGATTGGGACACCGACCCGTTTGTGCCCACCCAGATTGGTGACCGCCTGTTCGGTCGCGGTGCAGCGGACGATGTCGCCGGCGTAGTCACGCACATCGGTGCCCTTCGCGCTTTGGGCGCCGATCTTGGCGTCGGGGTCGCGGTGTTCATCGAAGGCGAGGAGGAGTCCGGATCGCCAACCTTCGCCCAACTCCTGCGTGAGCACGCCGACAAGTTGGCGGCCGACATCGTTGTGGTGGCGGACTCGGACAACTGGGAGATCGGCACCCCCGCGCTGACCATGTCGCTGCGCGGCGTGGCGGAAGTGACGGTCTCACTGCGCGTGGCGCAGCACGCTGTGCACTCCGGCATGTTTGGCGGACCAATCCTGGATGCCCCGCTGCTGCTGGCCAGGCTGATCGCCACGTTGCATGACGAGCACGGCAGCGTTGCTGTCAGGGGCCTGGGCCCCACGGGCGAATCCGCCGTCCCCTACCCGGAGGACCGCCTGCGGGCCGATGCCTCCATCCTGCCCGGCGTCCGGTTGGCCGGCCGCGGGCCCATAGCGGACAGGCTGTGGTGGTCCCCGTCCATCAACCTGATCGGCTTTGACGCCACAAGGGTGGATGACGCGTCAGGGACCATTGCGCCATCGGCCCGCGCCAGGCTGTCCCTGCGCATCCCGCCCGGCATGGACGCGGTGGTGGCCCAGCAGGCTCTGCACCGCCACCTGCTGGACCATGCCCCCTTCGGTGCAGAAGTGACCGTGGACGATGGCGCAACCGGCCAACCGTTCACAGTCGCCAAAGACTCACCCGCCATGGCGGCCGTAAAGTGGGCGCTGACCACGGCGTGGGGCCGTCCACCAGTGCTACAAGGCCAAGGCGGGTCGATCCCCCTGACCCACGATCTTTCCGAGACCTTCCCCGGCATCCAAGTGCTGCTGACCGGCGTCGAGGACCCCGATTCGCGGGCCCACTCCGGCAACGAGTCAGTCCATCTGGGGGAGTTGCGCCGCGCCGTCCTGGCTGAAGCGTTGCTCCTGGCCAGGCTGGCGGTGTCGACGCCGTGACCGCCTCAGAGCTGACCCCGGCCGTTGTCCAACTCGGGCCGCTTGTGGCCGAGGTGGCCGGCAGCGGGCCAACTGTTGTGCTGCTGCACGGCAACGGTGAGGACGCCCGGATCTTTGACGCGATTGTGCCGCACCTTGCTGGATATCGCCTGGTCATCATGGAGGCTCGCGGCCACGGCCGCACCCCGGAAGGCGAGGCGCCCATCACCATCGCCCACCTGGCCAAGGACGTCGATGCCGCCATGGCGGTTGCTGAGGCGGATGGCCTGGCCGCGGGTCGCGGGGTGATTGTCGGATTCTCCGATGGCGCGAACGTCGCCATGGAACTGGCGATCCACCGCCCCGAGCGTGTTGATGGGCTGGTGCTGATTGGCGGGAACTACCAGCCCTCCGGCATGAAACCGCTGGTACACGCATGGATTGTGCTGGGTTGGGTTGGGCTGGCCGTGGCGTCCCTTGTGTCCAAGCGGGCGCGGCGGCGGGCCAGGGTGTGGGGGCTGATGGTTGGCCAGCCACGGATCAGCGAGACAGAGCTGGCGCAGATTGGCGTGCCGACCCTGGTGGTTGCAGGCGAACGCGACATCATCACCCCGTACCACGTCAGGCGGACAGCAGGCCTGATCAGGCAAGCCGAGCTGGTGATAGTCCCAGACAAAGGCCACCTGCTGCCCGTGGAGGCCCCCGCAGCACTGGCCGATGCCGTGGGGCAGTTCCTGGCATCCCTGCGCAGGAGTTAGTTGCGGCGGGTTCGGCGGCGGAATAGCAGGCCAACTGCGCCGACCGCGGCCGCCAGGCCGGCTGCCACCAGGAACCCGCCGGCGGGGGCGGTCCTGTCGATCACGAATCCGCACAGCGGTGAGCCGAGCGATTCTCCAACGGTCATCGCGGTGCCGTTCCAACCCATCGCCTCGCCCAGCCGGTGCGGCGGGACCAGGCGAGTCAGGGACATGTTGACCGCGGTCATGGCCGGCGCGCAGAACAGCCCGGCAACGAACGAGGCAACCGTCAAGGTGGGCACCGTTGTCGCGATGGCGCACGGAGCCGTCGCCAGCGCCATACAGATCACCATCACAAGTGGGTGAGCCGCCCGCGGTGCCGCCCCATAAGCCACCCCGCCGATGGCGCTTCCCACAGCCGACGCTGCCAACACCAGTCCCGTAGCGGTCGAGACATCCCAACTCTTCAACACCGCCACAATGCCCAGGTCCCAGCCTGAGAGCGCGAAGGTTGTCGCCACTGTCGCGGTCAACACCCACCACAACTCCGCGCTGGTGAACCGCCCCTTGCCCGCTTGCGCCGGGTCAGGTTCGGATTGGTCGGGCGGGGATTCGGGTGCGGTTTGGTCTGGTGCGCCTTGGTCTGGCGCGGTGCCCTCTGGGAGGTCCAATCCGGCATCGGCGGCGGCATCGGGAGGCGAGCCGGGCAAACCGGGTGCGCCGGATTCCGGGAGGCTTGGTGCGGCATCGGCGGGGGGGAGACCTGGGGGGAGGGACTCGGCTAGGTCATCCACGGCGTCTTCGAGGTGGCGGGTCGGGTCCGGATGAGTTGGCGGGTTGACAATCATCAACAGCGTGCCAACCACAACTGTTGCGCCGCCAATCGCGAGCAAGGCGGCCCGGGATGAGTACCCGGTCACCATCCAGGCGGCCAACACCGGACCCACCACGAACGTCAACTCGGTGCAGACTGCGTCCAGCGCGAGGGCCGGCTGATGCATGCCGCGCGGGACCAGCGCCGCGATGGCCTGCCTGATCACCGGGAAAACCGGCACCATGAACATGCCGATTGCCAGCGAGGCGACCAGCAAAAGCTCGTAGCTGATCCAGGGCAGCGCCATCCACGCGGCTGCCTCGATGATGACCGAGGGCAGCACCGCACGGCGCAGACCCACACGGTCAACCGCCCTGCCACGCCACGGCGCACCGGCTGCCAGGCCGATGGTCAAAATGGTGACGGCTATGCCTGCCCGCGCGAAGTCCTGGTGCAGCGTGTTGACAATGTGCAGCGAGAACACCAAGCCGGACGTGGCGTGCGGTAGGCGCGCAACCAAACCGAGCGCCAGGACGCGCCCGACACCCGGGATCGCCAAGACTCTCTTGTAGGACGCGAACAGCACGCGGGCCATCATGCCACTGCCAGGCGACATCGCCCCCGGAAGAAGGTCAGGTGCTCAGGCAGGCTGGCCGGCCGGCGGCGCCACGCAGGGTTGGCGGGGGCCTGCCGCACAAGTGAGCTGACCCGACCGAGCGAGCCGTCCCGCGTCCAGGCCCGTCTCTAGTGGGCGGCGGCAGCCTTGGTGTAGCGCTCGCCTACCGACGGCCAGTTGACGATGCTCCACAAAGCGGCCACATAGTCGGCTTTGCCGTTGAGGTAGTCGAGGTAGTAGGCGTGCTCCCACATGTCCGCCACCAGCAGCGGGACAGCCGCAGCCACGTGGTTGGACTGGTGGTCATAGACCTGCTCCACAATCAGGCGCTGACCCAGCGGCTCCCAGCACAACATCGCCCAGCCGGACCCCTGGATCGAGGTCGCTACCGCCGCGAAATGCGCCTTGAACACGTCAAACGACCCAAACTCGCCGTCGATGGCGCGCCCCAAGTCTCCCTGCGGCCCGCCAGACCCGCCCGGGGTCAGGTTTGTCCAGAAGATCGAGTGGTTGACATGCCCGGCCAGGTTGAACGCCAGGTTCTTCTCCAGCATCCCGATGGTGGCGTAGCTGCCCTTGGCCTGGGCATCCGCGATCTGCTCCAGAGCCTGGTTGGCGCCGGCCACATAGGCGGCGTGGTGCTTGTCGTGATGCAGCTGCATGATTCGCCCGGAGATCGCCGGCTCAAGGGCGGAATAGTCATAGGGGAGATCGGGAAGGGTGTAAGCGGCCATGTTGGCTCCTTGCGGTGAGGTGGTGGCGCGCCGCGAAATGCCCCGATGCGCGCCATGTGCCCCATGATCATGCCACGCGTGCCAGGCAGTCGGGTGGGTGTGCTGGGCGGTACCATCGCCCGTATGACCCAGGACCTGACCAATTCACCCGCGCGCGATGCCGCCACGCGCGTTGCCCAGGTGTTGCTGTACAGCGACAATGCGACCATCCGGCGGGCGGTCACCGCAGCTGTGGGGGAGCGCCTGGGGCGCGCCGGGCCAGCCATCGAGTGGACCGAAACCGCCACCCATCAGGTGGCCATGGACAAGCTGACCTTCGGTTTCTATGACCTGTTGATCGCCGATGCCGAGACAGGCAAGCTGGGGGGCATCGGCCTGGCCCGCTTTGTGGCCGATGAGGTTGAGGACCCGCCGCCGGTGTTGATGCTGATCACACGCCCGCAGGACCGCTGGCTGGCCACCTGGTCCGGGGCTGCGCGCACCTTGATCTACCCGACAGACCCGTTCGAGGTGGGTCAAACGGTCTCCGAAATGCTTGGCGAGCATGTCTGAACAGCCCACGCTCACCTGGCCGGATCTGATCACCCGCCTGATCTCAGGGCAGGACCTGGCCTCAAGCGACACCGCCTGGGCGATGAACCAGGTGATGTCAGGCAACGCCTCCCCGGTGGCGCTGGCCGGCTTCCTGGTGGCATTGCGCGCCAAAGGCGAGACCGTTGCCGAGCTGCGTGGCCTGGCCGATTCGATGCTGGACCACGCCGTCACCATCGACGTACCAGGCCCAGCAGTCGACATAGTCGGAACCGGTGGTGACCGCGCCTTCACAGTCAACATATCGACGATGGCGTCCCTCGCCATCGCGGCAGCCGGCGTGCGCGTCGTAAAACACGGCAACCGTGCGTCGAGCTCCAAGTCCGGGTCAGCTGACGTGTTGGAAGCCCTCGGGGTGAACCTGAAACTGCCTGTGGCAGAGATTGAGCAGGTGGCCGGCGAGGTTGGGATTGCGTTCCTGTTTGCCCAGGTGTTCCACCCATCGATGCGTCACGCGGCAGTGGCCCGGCGTGAGCTTGGGGTGGCCACTGTGTTCAACTTCCTTGGCCCGCTGACAAACCCGGCCAAGCCGCGCGGTGCGGCCATCGGCTGTGCCGATGTGCGGATGGCCCCCATCATGGCCGGTGTTTTGGCTGGTCGCAGCCAAAACGGTCTGGTGTTTAGGGGTGAAAGTGACGGACTGGATGAACTTGCCGCCACGGGCCCATCGCGGATCTGGGAGGTGCGCGATGGCGAGATCACCGAACATCTGCTGGATGCTGCGGCCGATCTTGGTCTGGACCGTATAGAACTCGCCCAGCTGCGTGGCGGAGATGCTGCCCACAACGCGCAGGTGGCCCGTCAGGTGTTGGCTGGTCAGGACGGCCCGATTCGCCAGACGGTGCTACTCAACGCAGCGGCCGGCATCGTGGCTGAGGGCACGCACCCGGCTATACCTCAGGGCGGTGACTTGAAGGCGCGGCTGGGGGCCGGCATCGTGCAGGCGGCATCGGCAATTGACAGCGGAGCTGCCGCTGACCTGCTGGAACGCTGGTGCGCT
>JAIRRT010000010.1 GCA_031255835.1 Bifidobacteriaceae bacterium
GCGCCTGCGGCCGCGGACGTGCCAGAGCCGCCGGCGGGCAGGTTGGCTCGCCTGCGCGGACGGTTGGCCGCCTCGGCATCGCCGCTGGGCAAGGCGCTGCTCGCCGTGCTCTCCCGGGACAGGCTCAGCGACGAGGACTGGGATGACCTGGAAGAGACCCTGCTCCTGGCTGACGTGGGCGCCGAGGCGACCGGCGAACTACTCGGCGCGTTGCGGCGCCGCCTGCGCGTGGCAGGCAGCGAGGGCGGCGCGCCCCGGCAGGCGCTGCGGGATGAGTTGGTGGAGACCCTCGACATCGGCGTGTCGCGCGATCTAGCAGCCAACGGGGACGATGGCGCACCAGGAGTGATCTTGGTGGTTGGGGTTAACGGGTCCGGCAAGACCACAACCATTGGGCGCCTGGCGCGGTTGCTGGTGGCCGAGGGCAACACTGTGCTGCTCGGCGCGGCCGATACGTTCCGGGCTGCCGCCACCGATCAGCTGGCCACTTGGGGCGAGCGGGTCGGGGCCCAGATTGTGCGAGGCGAGGAGGGGGCGGACCCCGCTTCTGTGGCGTTCGACGCGGTCAGGCAAGGGGTAGAACAGCAGGTGGGGACCGTCATCGTCGATACTGCTGGGAGGTTGCACAACAAGGCGAACCTGATGGCTGAGCTGTCCAAGATCAAGCGTGTGGCCGGCAAGCTGGCGCCCATCACCGAGGTGCTGCTGGTGCTCGATGCGACCACCGGGCAGAACGGGCTGGCGCAGGGGAGCGTGTTTGCCGAGGCCGTCGATGTCAGCGGGATTGTGTTGACCAAGCTGGACGGATCGGCCAAGGGCGGCATTGTCATCGCGGTGCAGCGCCAACTCGGCGTGCCGGTCAAACTGGTGGGTCTGGGCGAGGGGCCGGATGACCTAGCCCCGTTCGATCCAGAGGTATTTGTGGACGGAATGCTCGGGTAGGCGCGCAACACAACGTTTACATAGGCGGCTCGCTCCGTGACGCTGGCGTAACCTGCCCGCACGAACGGCGAAACCTGTCCCGGCCATAGTTGACTCCGGTCCGCACCTGGAGCTGGCGGGCCGGAAAGGGGAAAGCCCAATGCTTACCGTCGATTCGGGTGCAACCGCCTGGGTGCTCGCTTCTGCCACTTTGGTACTCCTGATGACCATTCCGGCGCTGGCGCTGTTCTACGGCGGCATGGTCCGCGGAAAATCCGTCCTCAACATGATGATGATGAGTTTCGGGGCGGCCGCGGTTGTTGGTGTCACCTGGGTTCTGTGGGGATACTCCGAAGCTTTTGGTGGGGACATTGGCGGGGTTGTTGGCAACCCGTTCGAGGCGTTTGGCCTGATGAACATAGGTATCGATGACATTGGCGGCTCCATCCCGACGCTTGTGTTCATTGGGTTCCAGGCGACGTTCGCAGTGATAACTGTTGCTCTGATCAGTGGGGCAATTGCTGACCGCACTCGTTTTGTGCCGTGGCTGATCTTTGCCGGCATCTGGGTGACGGTGGTGTACGGCCCGCTCTGTCACATGGTTTGGGGCGGCGGGCTGCTGGGCGCCGATGGACCGATTGCGCATGCCCTTGTGGCGCCCATGGACTTTGCCGGCGGGACAGTGGTTCATATCAACGCCGGCGTGGCTGGGTTGGTGTTGACGCTGATCATTGGACGGCGGATCGGTTTTGCAGAGCGGACCATGCGCCCGCACAACCTGCCGTTTGTGATGCTGGGCGCGGGCCTGCTGTGGGTGGGCTGGTTCGGGTTCAACTCCGGCAGCGCCCTTGCCGCCGATGGCTTGGCCGGCCTGGCCTGGGTAAACACCTTTGTTGCCCCGGCTGCAGCTGCCGGAAGTTGGATGGTGGCGGAGAAGATACGGCAGGGCAAAGCGTCATCGTTGGGGGCAGCTTCAGGGGTCGTGGCAGGACTGGTGGCGGTCACGCCGGCGGCAGGATTTGTCAGCCCGGTTGGCGCGATCTTCATTGGCGGGATCGCAGGGGTCCTGTGCGCAATGGCCGTGTCACTGAAGCACAGGTGGGGCTACGACGATTCCCTCGACGTGGTTGGCGTGCACCTGGTGGGCGGCCTGGTCGGGACGGTCCTGGTCGGATTCTGGTCCACCTCAACGGGCCTGTTCTACGGCGGCGGGTTTGACCAGCTGATCGCGCAGATCCTGGCCGCAGGATTCGCCATGGTCTACTGCGCAATCGCCACAGCCGCCATCGGCCTGGCCATCAAGGCGACCATAGGTTGGCGCATCAAGCCGGCCTACGAGATCTCCGGCATCGACATGGCCCTCCACGGCGAAACCGCCTACAACCCCTCCCCCTCCCACCACCCAGCCCAACCCTCAGTCTCCCTAACCCTCCCCACCCCCTCCCGACCCAAAATCCCCACCCGCTAGCCCCCGAACCGGGGTCGAGGACGATGGCGACCGCCGATGGCGGTCCGCTCACCTTCCTGAAGCCAGGGTTGCGCCGTGGTCCCTGCAGTGGTGTAGTGCGGCTGGCGGCAAGACTGATGCAGGTGGTCACCTTGGATTGTCTGGGGATGATGCATGTGGTCCGGTAGTTCGCAGGTTCGCTCAGTCTTCCTGTGTGCCCTGCCGTGCTCAGCCCCATCGAGGTGGATGTGCTTAAGTGACCAATTGGCGAGCCAGGCGGCTCAATTGGTCAGTTAAGCACCTCCGACCGGGCCGTTCACGTGCCCGCTCGTGCTCAGCCCCGTCGAGGTGGATGTGCTTAAGTGACCAATTGGCGAGCGTGGCGGCTCAATTGGTCACTTAGGCACCTCCGACCTGGCCAACCACGGCTGGGGGGTGAGGTTGGGGGAGACACACCCGCACATCTCCTTGTCCGCAGCAACATCTCGGATCCAAACCACTCGACGTCCAGGAACTGGACCACCACCACACCCACCGGCACCATGAATCCCCTGACCACACGCATCATCCCCAGAAGATTTCGGTGACCGCCTTCGAAAGGCATGCCGCCAGCGGCATCGAACCCCCTACCCAACGCCCGCGCTACAACACGAACACCCAACGCTTGAACGCCATCGGCGGACGGGTGAGGGCGACGACCGGAA
>JAIRRT010000011.1 GCA_031255835.1 Bifidobacteriaceae bacterium
AAGTGCGGCAATGCAAATCAGATGTTGGACAAAGGCGCTGCGTTGCGGCTGGTCGAGGCGGTTGCGCGGGGGTGACCGGCCGTGGCCTTGGCGCGGGCCGTCATCGTCCTGCCTGCTAGAGGGCTGGTTTGGCTGGCAGCCACCACCTGACAGCGCAGGCCCGCCGGCGCGCATGAAACCAAGGTTGCTCCATGGGCCTGGACCATCTGCCTGGCGGCCTGGAGGGCGGCGGCCTCACCGCGGTGGTCCAGCAGTTCTTGGGCGCACGCCAACGCCGATAAGTCTGCGGCAGTCTGGGCTCGAGCTTTGGCCAACACGGCTCCGCCGAGCATCAAAGCGCCGCTCGCCGCGATGGCGATCACGCAAACCAAGCCAAGTGCCAGGACTGAACCGGAACCGCCATCGGGCAAAGACGCATGGCCTGGCCATCGGTTCATGTGCAGCCCCTGTCTGGTTCGCATTTGGCGTGGGCGCGGCTGGTGACCTCGTACCGGCCGGGCAGGCGTAGCCCCGACCAGTTCAGCGGCACGCGCACCGTCACGGTGACGATGTCGCCGCTTCTGTCCACTGAGGTGATGGCGCTCGCACCGGCGGTTTTCCCTGCCACCTGGGCAATCTGACCGTCACCCGAGCCCAGAGCAGCCTCGCGGGCACCGGCCCGGGCGGCATCTGCGCAGCGGATCTGGGTGATGACGCCGGTGCCAACGGCCAGCACCACCGCCAGTAATGCGGTGACTGCCGGCAACGCGATGGCCAGTTCCACGGTGACGGCGCCGCCCTCACGGTCCCCGCCTGGTTTGGTGCGAACAGTGGGGGCGGGCCGACACTCAGTCACAACGACAAGGCGCTTTCGATGATGTTGGATAGCCAGCCGCGAGCCGTCTCGCTCGTCAGCAGGGTCACCAAGAGACCAGCGAAGCCGGCCGCAGCCAGCAGTGCGATGGCGTACTCAGCGGTCGCAGCGCCATCGTCAGCTTCGAACGATTCACGCAGCGGCCTGAACTGGTTGAGAAATGCCATGATTGGCGTCCTTTCTGTCGGTGAGCCCCCCAGGGTGGCCGAAGCCGCCAGATGGGCGGACCGCCGCACAGACCGGCCTGTGGATAACCGCGCGCACGCGATCAAACGGACCAAGTATCCCCGCCGATGACGAACTCGACTGGGCGCACGCCCTCTTGGCTGGCCAGGCGCCGGCGCATTGTCGCGGTGGCTTGCGGATTGTTGTCCACCATGACGAATCTGCGGCCAAGCTCGCTGGCTACCGCGCCGGTTGTGCCGCTGCCGGCAAAAAAGTCCAGCACCCAATCGTCTTCTTGGCTGCTGGCTTGAATGATTCGCCGCAGTATGCCTTGCGGCTTTTGGGTGGCGTAGCCGGTCTTTTCTTTTCCGGTTGGAGATACGATGGTATGCCACCATACGTCTGTTGGGAGTTTGCCGCGAGCAGCCTTTTCTGGAGTGACCAGACCTGGTGCCATGTAGGGTTCCCTATCGACTGCATCAGCGTTGAAAACATAGTGGCTTGGGTTCTTCACATAGACCAAGATATTGTCGTGTTTGGCTGGCCAGCGGGACTTTGTTCGCGCACCATAATCGTACGCCCAGATTATCTCATTTATGAAGGATTCTCGGCCAAACAGAGCATCGAGTAGAACCTTTGCGTAGTGCACTTCTCGATAGTCAAGGTGAAGATACAGCGTCCCATCTGCCGCCAACAGACGCCATGCCTGGTGCAGACGGGGTTCCAGGAACGCCCAATAGTCTGCGAAGACGTCATCATAGGCTGTTAGCTGCCCTTTGACTGTCTCGTAGGAACGGCCCTGAAAACCGATCCGGGAACCGCGTGGTGATTGGACCACGCTGATGGACTGGCGCTTACGGGTCCTGCCGGTGTTGAAGGGCGGGTCTATGTAGATCAGACCGAACGCCTCGGCCGGCAGGTGCGGCAGCACAGCCATGTTGTCAGCCTCAATGACCAGGTTGGGGCCATCAACGGCCCATGGTGGGGCAACGAACGTCACCTTGGCACCCTACACACTCTCACGCCTGGCCAGCGCGCTCTCCCACCGGTCAACAACCCCGAGCATCGGCGGGGCCAGCCGGGCGAGCGCCTCAGTGCGGATCGAGGCTGGAATGCCGTAGGCCGCCTCAGCTATTGACCCGGCAATCGCCCCCTGCGTGTCGGAGTCGCCGCCAAGCGAAACCGCATTTCGGATCGCGTCTTCAAATCCGTCCGATTCCAGAAAAGCGATGATGGCCTGGGGTACCGACCCGGCTGCCGTCACATCATGCTGGTACCCGGGCCGGATCGAATCGAGTGTTTGGGACAGGTTGTAGCCAAAGGCGGCCTCGATCTCTTGCCGTATTCGCACCTTGGTCTGGCCGCCACGTGCCATGAAGATGGCCGATGCCGTGGCCTGAGCTGCTTTGATGCCTTCAGGATGGTTGTGGGAGACACGAGCTGAGATTTCCGCCCAGCACAGCGTCTCCTGCATGGTGGAGAAATACCAGCCAACTGGGGAGACACGCATCGCTGAGCCGTTGCCGAACGAGTTGTAGGGCGCCATGGCGTCAGTCCGCGCCCAGATCGAAAACCGGC
>JAIRRT010000043.1 GCA_031255835.1 Bifidobacteriaceae bacterium
GGCAGTGAGGCGAAAATGCCCTGGCCGTTGTGGTGGATGTCGCTTGTCTTGCCGTGACGCAGCTGCGGTGCGTGGGTGACGGTCCCGCCAAACACCTCGGCCAGCGCCTGGTGCCCCAGGCAGACCCCGAGCATCGGAACGCTGTGCTCAGCGCAATACGCGATGGTCTGCATCGACGCCCCGGCGCCGCGAGGGTTGCCTGGCCCCGGAGAGATGAGGACGCCATCGTAGGGCTGCTCTGTTCCGGTGCCACGCCGGCCCAAGCGGTCTAGCGGCGGGACGGCGTCGTTGCGGAACACCTCGGTTTGGGCGCCCAAACGCTCCAGGTAATCGACCAGGGTGAACACGAACGAGTCATAGTTGTCCACCACGAGGATGCGCGGCGCCAAGCTCAGTAGCCCTCCTGCGCCACTCCAGGTTGGGTCTCGATCACACCGGGCGTGCCGGTATCAGCTGGTGGAGCCGGTGGCCCGGCCGGGCCCGTCGATAGGTAGACGGTGATCTGATCACCCTCGATGGCAGCCTCACCTGGTGCCGGGTCGGTGCGGCACACCTGGCCGGCCGCGTAGGCCGAAGATGGCTCCTCCAAGAACGACGGGATCAGTCCAGCGTTCTCCAGTGTGGTCCTGGCCGTTTCGCGGTCATCACCAAGAACGGTCGGGATGGTCACCTTGGCCGGCGCCCGGGCCACGGTCAGTGACACCTGGGTGCGCTGGGCCACCTCCGCCTTTGCCTTTGGCGTCTGGGAAAGAACCGTGCCTGGGTTCTGATCAGAAACCTTGTACGTCGGTTCACCAACCACAAGCCCAGCGGCTTCGAGTTCTGCCGTTGCAGCTTCCACCGTCTTGCCCTTGACGTTCGGCACCGTGGTTTGCCCGTTGGAAACGTACAAAACCACTTCGGTGCCGCGGGGAACCACGTTGGTTGCCGGCGGATCGGTCCTGGTGATGTTGCCGGCCTCAACCGTTGGGCTGGTCTCAGACTGGACATCACCGGCCACAAGCCCGGCCTCGGTCAACAGCTGCCGTGCCTCCTGCTGGGTCCTGTTCTCCAGGTTCGGCACCTCGAGTTCAGCCGGCCCGGTGGACACCCTGACCGCCACTTCATCGCCCGGGGCTGCCGGGGTGCCGGACGGCGGGTTGAAGTCGATAACCAGGCCTGCTTCGACATCGGCACTGGGGACTTCCTCAACCACTCCATGCAGGTCAAGGGCCTGCAGGGCGCGCATCGCATCATCCACGGTCATCCCAGGGGTGACCGGCGGAATCTCGACAACCACAGGTGAACCGGAGTCGGAGATCGATGGCGACGGCTCCTGAACCGGCTCCTCGCCACCGCCCCCACCTCGCAGCGCAAAGAACAGGATCACTACCAGGGCAATCAGAACCGCGCCGGCAATGGACCAGATCAAAATCCACCGCTTGCGCTTGGTTGCCTCATCCTCGTCATCGTCCTCATCAGCGCGGGGCTGGGGGAAGATGTCAGAAGGTGCATCCGCCGATGGCGCAACCTGGGTTGTCCCGGTGGAGGGGAACACCGGAGGTGGCAGCAGACGAGTCTCACCGGCCACGGGCGGAACCGGAACGGCAGGTGGGCCCACCAGGCCGCCGCGTTTGGCGGTTTCCAGATCTCCACGGAACTCTGAAGCCGTTGTGTAGCGCAGGTCGCGGTCCTTGGCCAGAGCCTTGAGCACAATCCGGTCCAACACAGCGGGCACATCCGGCGCCAAAGTGCTGGGCGGGGCCGGCAACTCGCGGACGTGCTGATAGGCGACAGCAACCGCCGAATCACCGGTGAACGGCGGGCGTCCGGTCAGCAGTTCATACAGCACACAGCCGGTCGAATACAGATCGGAGCGGGCATCGACGGTCTCGCCGCGGGCCTGTTCTGGACTGAGGTACTGGGCGGTGCCGATGACGGCCTGGGTCTGCGTCATTGTCGCGGCGGTGTCAGCCAGGGCACGGGCAATGCCGAAGTCCATGACTTTGACCTGGCCCGTTGCGGTCAACATGATGTTGGCTGGCTTGATGTCGCGGTGGACTATCCCGGTGTGATGTGCGTACTGCAACGCGGACAGCACACCTACGGTGATGTCGATCGCCTCATCGATGGGAAGTGCGGCGCCATCGCGCATCAGCTCGCGCAGCGTGTGACCCTCGACGTACTCCATGATGATGTAGGGCACGCGCACGGTGGCACCAGAGGTGTCCGTTGACACGTCCTCCCCGGTGTCATACACAGCGACGATGGCGGGATGGTTGAGCGACGCGGCAGCTTGGGCTTCGCGGCGGAAGCGGGTTTGGAAGGCCGGGTCACGGGCCAGGTCGGAACGCAGCACCTTGATGGCGACGGTCCGTCCGAGTCTCGTGTCTCGACCAACATGCACCTCGGCCATACCGCCGCGGCCAATGAGGTCGCCAACCTCGTAACGGCCCGCGAGGATCCGGGGCGTGTACTCGGCCACTGGATTCCTTTCGATTGAGGCTTACGCGTTGAACATCAGGAAGCGTGGGACCAGGGTGCCACGGTGAATGATCCCACGTCCATCGCCATCGGTGGGGTAGGACGCCACCGATATGGAATTGGAACCGACTGGGACTGGTGCCATCGCGCCCAATAGTGCCCTGTCTCCGCCGGAAAGCAAGATCCCGGCCACAATCGCCACCAAACACAGCAGTAGCAATGCGAACGGGATGGCCCCACGAACGCTCGGCGAACCGCCGCGTGCCCGTGATGCCAAAATCCCCGTGCCCGGCGCTGGCCGCCGGGTGGGTGAACTGTGTCCAGTTGGACGGATCGGTTTGGACGGTTTGGTAGGCCTGGTGCCAGCCCTTCCAGGTGGCCTAGCCGGCACCGGTGTCCAGTGTCCCCCAGGCCTTGCCGACGATGCCGCGCCCTGGCTTGGAGCTTTTGCGCCGGTTGGCATGGCGGCTGGGCTGGAGCTGCGCGCCCTTGGCCCATCGCTCGCCTCACCCGCCGGGCTTTCGCCGTCGCTGCCCTCACCACCCGGCCCAGCGCCACCTGACCCGGCGCCACCTGGCCCATCGCCAGCCGGCTGATCGCCAGCAACCGCACCGGCATCAACATCGCTGGCCAGAGCAGGCGGCAATGGCGTAGCCGGTGCATGGTCCGGGGCTGCGACCGGCGCCTGCTCACCCAACGGCTCAACGTCGGTGCGCAAAGCGGCGGCATCTGGCGCTGGCAGGCCGGCCGTGTCAGCTGAAAGCTGGGCGCCACCGCCGGGTTCCTCGCCAGCCAGCATCCCAGCGGCCGTCGGCACCCCAACAGGTGAGGTATCGGCCGATGTCGCCTCAACCTCAGGGCGCAAACGCAGCAGCGTGTGGGCCAACTCACCGCACGTGGCGGGCCGCTCGGCCGGGTCCTTGGCCAGCAGGCGTTCAACAAGTTCACGCAGCGGCGGATCGACCCATCCAGGCAGCGGCGGGGGCGGCTGGCGGACCTGCGCCAAGGCGATGTCAACATCGCCGCCCTGGTTGAACGGCCGGGATCCCGCCAGGCACTCGTAGGCGATGATCCCCAGGGCGTACATGTCCCCAGCGGGGGTAGCCGGCTTGCCCAATGCCTGCTCAGGGGCAAGATATTGGGCCGTGCCCATCACCTTCCCCGTGGCAGTCAGGGCGGCTTGACCCAAACAGACCGAGATGCCGAAGTCGGTCAGCTTCACCGTGCCGCTCGGCCCCAACAGGATGTTGCCGGGCTTGACATCACGGTGAACAACCCCTGCGCGGTGAGCTGCGAAAAGCCCTTCAGCGCACTGGTGAAGGATGTCTATCAACTGGTTGGCCGGCATCGTCGATTGGACTGCTAGGACGTCTGCTAGGGACTGGCCGGGAACGAACTCCAAAACCAGGTATCCGGTGCCCTCTTCCTCGCGGTAGTCATAGACGCGGGCAATGTTGGGGTGGTTCAACATGGCGGCGTTGTGGGCTTCGGTGCGCAGGCGGTGCAGTGAGGCTTCATCACCGGTGAACTCAGGGCGCAGCACCTTGATGGCCACGGTGCGTGAGGCCCACAGGTCGTGGCCGCGCCAGACCTCACCCATCCCGCCCACTGCGATCAGTGAGCCGAACTCGTAGCGACCATCGGCCAGCCTGAGTCCCGAACTGACGATCACTGGTCCAACACCGCCTCCATCACTGCACGAGCTATCGGGCCGGCCACAGCACCGCCGGTACCTTGCAAACCTGCTTTGCCCCCGTCCTCGACAACCACCGCGACGGCAACCGCTTGGTCATCTGTTTCGCCGAACGCGACGAACCAATTATCGGGTGCCTTGCCCTCACCTTTTTCCGCCGTGCCGGTCTTTCCCCCAACTCGGACCCCTGGGATCGCCACGCGCCCGCCGGTGCCGTTCTCCACCACCCGCACCATCATGTCCGCCAGATCCTCGGCAGATTCAGGTGAAAGCGGCTTGGCCAGGGTGGTCACCGGGGTTGTCGCCACCACTTCCAGGTCTGAGCCGCGTTCGGTGCGCACCAGATGGGGGGTGCGCAACACGCCATCGCCGGCGATGGCGGACACCACCATGGCCATTTGCAGCGGGGTGACCCTGTCATCGAATTGCCCGATGGCGGACATAGCCGTTTGCGGTCGGTCCGGATCGGGAGGGAAGACGGACGGGGTGACCGGCAGGGGGACGTCCAGCCGTTTGCCGAACCCGAACCGTTCAGCTTGGGCCCGCAGGACGTCATCGCCCAGCTCCAGACCGAGCGATGCGAACGCGGTGTTGCAGGAGATGGCCAGGGCTTCTGCCAGGGTCATGGTGCCGGTGGATGAACAGGCTGAATCCCCCATGTTGCCCAGGATGGCTGAGGAGTCAGGCAGCTCCAGGCGCGATGGCGCATCGAGCTGGGTGTCCGGATCGTAGCGGCCCGTCTCCAGCGCGGCTGCCGCCGTGATCAGCTTGAACGTTGAGCCGGGGGCGTAAAGGTTGCCCGCTATGGTCCGGTTCCACAGCGGATTTGCTGAATCCGCCAGGAGATCGTCATAGGCCTGCTGGACTTCGGTTGTGTTGTGGGCCGCCAGGACGGCCGGATCGAAGCTGGGTGTCGAGGCCATCGCCAGGATCTCACCAGTATCAACATCGAGGGCGATGGCGGCCCCTCGCTGATCTCCCAGGCCCTCATATGCTGCCTGCTGAGCGGCCGGGTGGATGGTCAACTCCACGGCCCCACCTTGCGGTTGGCTGCCGGTGATCAGGTCCTGAATCCGGGTGAGGAACAGCGAATCGGATGTGCCTTGCAGGATCTCATCTGAGGTCCACTCCAGGCCTGTCATGCCCAGCGAGATCGAGTAGTAGCCGGTGATCGGTGCGTAAAGCGGGCCCTGGGCGTAGGTCCGCTGGTAGCCGTAATCGTCATCCACCGGCACCGATGCGGCCACCGCGTCCCCGCCAACGATGATTGGCCCGCGGTCCTTGTTGAAGCTCGCGTAGTACATCCGGGAGTTGTGGGGATCTGCGCGCAGCGCTGGAGCGTTGATGAACTGGTCAAACGTCACTATGCCGAACAGCGCCAGGAACATGACCATCGTCAGCGCGGCAACTCGTCGGATCTGGGCGTTCATGCGGCCTGACTGCCTTCCTCAGCAGCCATCAAGCCGGCCACGTCGATCTCGTGTGTCGCTGGCGGGGGGCGGCGTGCGCCATCGGACACACGCAAGAGCAAGGCGACAATCATCCAGTTCGCTACAAGCGAAGAACCGCCTGCGGCCAGGAAGGGCGTGGTAAGGCCGGTCAGCGGGATGAGCCGGGTGACCCCTCCCACCACCACAAAGACTTGCAGTGCGATGGCGAAGGCCAGGCCGGATGCCAGCAGCGTGCCGAAGCCGTCACGCACCCCCATGGCTGCGCGCATGCCGCGTTGGACCAGCAGCAAGAAGCAGATCAGGATGGCGAAAAGCCCGGTCAGGCCGAGTTCCTCACCCAGTGAATCGACAATGAAATCGGAGAACGCCAAAGAGGTCAGGTCCGGCCGTCCCTTGCCCCAGCCGGTGCCCATCAACCCGCCGCTGGCCAGCCCAAACAGGCCGTTGGACAGCTGGTAGCCGGACTCGTAGTAGTCGGCAAACGGGTCCAGCCAGGTGTCAACCCGGGTCTGGAGGTGGGCAAACAGCCGCCACGCCACCACCACCCCGCCACTGAACAGCAGCAGTCCGATGGCGATCCAGCTGGGCCGGTCTGTCGCGATGTACAAAATCGCCACAAACAGACCGAAGAACAGCAGCGATGTGCCCAGGTCCTTCTCGAAGATCAACACCGCCAGCGAGGCGAGCCACGCGCCCATGATCGGGCCAAGATCCCGCGGTCGGGGTAGGCGCAGCCCCAAGAACTTCGGTCCAGCCAGCGCCAACGTCTCACGCCGGGTCACCAGATATCCGGCAAAGAAGATGGTCAGCAGGATTTTGGATATCTCTGCCGGCTGAAAACTCATCTGTCCAAGGCGGATCCAAATGCGCGCGCCGCCCTGTTCCACCCCGATCCCGGGCACCAGTGGCAGAACAAGCCCGGCCAAACCGAGCAGCATTGTTGTGTAGGTGAAACGGCGCAACGTCCGGTGATCACGCAGAAAACCGAGCACACAAACCGCTGCCACCACCCCGAGCGCGGTCCAAATGAGTTGCCGGGAGAAAATCTGCCCAAACTCAGGTTGAGAAACCTGATAACGCAGAGCCAGCCGGTAGATCATCGCCAGACCCGTGCCATTCAGCAGCACAGCAACAGGCAATATGACGGGATCGGCATATGCGGCGCGCAACCGCAACAGCACATGGACCACCAACGCCAACGCCGGATATCCGATGGCAAAACGCTTGAAATCAGTGGTCAACTCACCGGTCATAGCGAGACTGACCTGGGCAAACGCATAGATAGAAGTGCCTAGCGCGAGCGCCAGCAGCCCCAGCTCGGCGCCCCGCCCCGGCCTAGCTGGATAGGGCGCGACCGTCGCCACTACTCGTCCGTTCTGGGAGTGGTAGGCGGCGAATCGCGGGTGTCACTCAGGCTGGACATGGGGCCAGCGTCACGCAGGAACGTGGCCAGCTTGGCTTCGGCATCGGCCATGGAGGTTGCGGCGATTGTCTCGGTCAACCTGTCGCGTGAAACCCGCGGCAGCGACGCCACCTCCACCTCGGAGCGCTGCACCGGATGCGATAGCCGCAGCGGCCCCAGCTGTGCAGCGATCCCCTGATAGATCGCCACCTTGCCGCCCGATTCCCCGACGTAATACTGGGTCTGGGTCCACTGGTATCCGCCCAGCCCACCAAGTGCCAGCGCCACCACAACCACCACCCCGACGATGGCGCCCATCACCCGCCGCTTCAACGGCCGGCTCCGCAGTGCGGCCAGTTCCGGGGCGATTTTGCGCCGGCCGCGTCGTTTTGCCGCCGGGCGGCTTGGTTCATCGGAGGTCTTGGCCACAAGTGACGCTGCGCGCCCCGCAGCACCCGAACCACCCCTGGTGGGCCGGTCACGGTCGATGGCGGCCGCGCCGACAACCTCCACGGCGGTAGATGGCGCTGCGCCATCGGGCACCTGGTCCACGTCCAGTACGTCAGCCACGATGCAGGTGACGTTGTCCGGTCCGCCGCCGCGCAAGGCGAGGTCAATCAGGGCGTCAGCGGCTGCGGCCGGGTCCACATGGGTTTGCAGGGTCTCGGCCAGGGTCTCGTTGGAGACCACGCCGGAAAGGCCGTCGGAGCACAGGAGCCAGCGGTCGGAGTTCTGGGCGCCGCGCACCGAGATGTCCAGCCCGCCGCCCAGGTCCACATCCCCCAACACGCGCAGCAGCAGTGACCGCTGCGGATGGCGTTCTGCCTGGTCAGCTTCGAGTTTGCCTGTCTCAACTAGGTACTGGACAAACGTGTGGTCAGTGGTGACCTGCTCCAGGGCGCCGTCACGCAGCAGGTATGCCCGCGAATCGCCAATATGCCCGAGGATCAGCCTGTCGCCTGAACGCAAAATGGCGGTGATGGTGGTGCCCAAACCGGCCAGCTGGGGGGTCTCGGCAACCCGTTCAAGCAGCTCATCATGGGCGGTGGAGACGGCCTCATCCAGGTGACGTGCGGCATCGTCGGCTCCTGGATTGTCGTCATCTAGGGGCGCCAGGTGGGCGATGGCAACCGAGGAGGCGATGTCGCCGCCAGCGTGCCCGCCCATTCCGTCCGCCACCACCAGCAGGTGCGGCCCGGCATAGCCTGAATCCTGGTTGTTGGACCTGGTCAGGCCGATATCGGAACGCGCCGCGTAGCGGAAGGCGACACCCATGGGCTACCTCAACTCCACTCGCGTTTGGCCGATCCGTACTGTGCTGCCGATCCGCACTGGCACGGGCCGGGAGATGCGTTGACGCCCAACAAACGTGCCATTTGTCGAGCCGAGATCCTCCACGTACCACCGTCCGTCCCGCGGGGCTATCAGCGCGTGGCGTCCGGAGGTGAACTCGTCATCAAGGACAAGGTTCGATGTGGCTGAGCGGCCAATCGTAAGCCCATTGCCGAGTGGCAGCGTTGTGCCCCGCAGCGGACCGGACACCACAACCAGGCGGTTGGGGGCGTCTGAGTCTGGCGCGGCGGGGCGGGCCGAACGCTGGGGGTGGGGTGCGGCATCGTCGGTGGGACGTGAGGGGGAGTCGGGGACTGGTGGGGCGACAACCCGCCGTTTGCGAACCAGCGACATAGCGCCGGCGGCGCGGCGCAGGATCTTGGTGCCGTACGTGTCGCGCCGGAGCACACCGAGGGCGGCGAAGACAAAAAGCCACAACGCCAGCAGGTAGCTCAGCCGCAGCAGCGAAACGGCCAGTTCACTCATGGCGGAGGGCTACCCCTCCTCGCCAAAGGCGGCATCTTCCCCAGACTCACCCGTCCAGAACACAACGTGTGTGCGTCCGATGGTGATGGTGTTGCCATCGACGAGCAGTGCGTTGGTGATGCGATGCCCCTCGACGAACGTTCCGTTTGTCGAGCCAAGATCAGTCGCGATGGGACCGTCCGGCCCCAAGCGAATCTCAAGGTGGCGCCGCGAGACCCCTGTGTCCTCGACGATGATGTCAGCGTCTGAGCCCCGTCCGATCACCGTCACAGCGCCGGTCAGCAGGTAACGCTGCCCGTCAATGTCGACTATCGGATGGCGGGTTGAGGCCGATGCCGTAGTGGCTGGTGCGACTGCACCGCGCACGGTGGCGGAGCGGACCTCAAAGTCACCTGGCGTTTTGGCGACATCCTCCTCGAATGTCACCGATACTGGCCCAACAAATGCGTACCTCTGCGAGGCAGCATGCTGGGCTATACCCTCCTGAAGCTCCTCGCCCATGGCTTCAGCGCCCCAGTCGAGGATCTTGTCGAAGTCCGTGCGGGAGAGCACGATCACGAATTCGTTGGGGACGACAGCCCTTCCTCGTGCGAGGACAGCGGCCTTGTCGTCGAGTTCCCGCCGAAGGGCCGAAGCCAGTTCCACGGGTTTCACCTCTCTTCGAGACGTCTTGGCGAAGGGGCCGTTGACTGCTCGCTCGACGCCCTTCTCGAAGCGGTCGAGGAAAGCCATGGCTGCCTCCTAGTCGGTTCGAATCTCGCAGGCCAACGGCACTGGGCCGTGGCGCACGAGAAAACGGGGCGTTAGATCCCCAAACCGCAATCGTAACTGGATAGATGCCAAACCAGGCCTTGGTTGCCCCGGCGCGGCGGCGGGGGGCATCGTGCTAGCCTTTCCGGGCGCGCGCGAGTGGCGGAATTGGCAGACGCGCACGGTTCAGGTCCGTGTGCCGGCAACGGCATGGGGGTTCAAGTCCCCCCTCGCGCACCGTGGAACGGCGCGCGAGGGGGGACTTGAACCCGAAGGGCGCGACCGTCGGGAGCAGGCCCAGTGGGCCTGCGAGCAGGAAGCGGTCCGAGCCGAGCCGGAGGCTCGGTGAGGACGGCGGATTGCGCAAAGCGCAAGGCGCGTCAAGTCCCCCCTCGCGCACCCGACGAGTGAGTGGCAAGGATGCCGAGCTTGCTCGGAATCCTTGCCGCGAGCGAGGAGGGTCGTAGGGAGCGCAGCGACCGAGCACCCCGAAGTGGCGCGCGCTCGCAGAGCGCGACTCGTGACCCGGCGCGTCGTCTGCTCGCCCCGCGCCCGCCCCCACCCGCTCCCGGGGCACGAATCCGCCCCCACCCCCCACCAGGCCACCGCCGCAACTGCCCAAAACACCTCCACACCTGCGGCTT
>JAIRRT010000047.1 GCA_031255835.1 Bifidobacteriaceae bacterium
AGCTGGACGAAACTGACCACTTCTTCGGGGAACCGGGCCTCGAACTGGAGAAGGGGTCAGTTTGATCAGGGGAATTGGATTGGGTGACAGGAGGAGGACGGAGGAAGGAAGCCGACCGGTAACGCTGGGGCGAAGAAGGGGGGCAAGGCTTGGTGGGGTTCCTCCCTGGTTGGGGTCAACGTACTGAACCACAGCGCGACTGAACGAACTTGCGAACTACCGGACCACACGCATCATCCCCAGACATTCCAAGGTGACCACCGGACTCAGTCTTGCCGCCAACAACACCGGCCCACTACGCAACGACAGCGCCACCACCCGCAACACCCAGGCTTGAACGGCATCGGCGACCGGAAGTGCTCAAACCGAAAGGTGAACTGGGAGGTGGCGAGGTGTCTTGAGCAGTTGGGGTCGGCATCGGGAGCCCCCAAGACGAAGTCACCACATGCGTGACAGCCCAGGGACGTCATCGAACGCTGTGTCAACGCTGAGTATGACCGCGCCTGCCAGCATGGCTTGTGCTGCCAACATGCGGTCAAACGGGTCCTTGTGCGCCCAGTTCATGGTCCCAGCCAGCAGGGCGTGCTCGTCGTTGATGGGCAGGGGTGCCGTGCGCAGATCTCGCCTAACTGTGGCCAGATCTGCCAGCAGAGGCTGAGCTTCTGGCAGCTTGCCAAGCTGATGCTTGATCGCCATCTCCCAGACCACCACGGGTGAAAGCAGCAGCTCGTTGTCGGTCTCAGCCAGCAGGACAGTGGCCGTCTTGCTCAGGGCTTCGGGCGCGCGGGTTGCCCAGAGGACCACGTGGGTGTCTAGTAGGAGCTTCACTCGATTCCCCAATTGGCCAGCTCTTGTGCGTCGAGCGGCGCCACCGACCGCGCAAGAGCGCTGGGGGACATCGCGGCCGGCCAACGGCCAAGCACGCGTTGACCAGGTGTATCAACCGGGACCAGCCGAACCACCGGCTTGCCGCTGCGGGAGATCAGAACCTCGTCCCCGTTTTCGGCGGCGGCCAGCAACTTGGACAGGTTGGCTTTGGCGTCAGCAACATTCATTCCGATACTCACCCACCTAGTCTACAAGACCAGACCCCATGGTCCACCGCGGGGGGATGAGAGAGGTCTCATGTTGGTCTTGGGGGTGGCTTAGGTTGGGGCGAGAGGGTATTGGTGTCCGGCCAACAGGTGGCCGGGTATCAAGTTGAAGGGATGTATGGACATGTCGCACAGGAACATGACAGTCCGAGGATTGGCGAGCGCCGGGTTGGCCGCTGCATTGGTGGTCGCGCCAGGCATTGCCGCCCTCGCTTCACCAACCACCGCCAGCCTGACCACCTCAGCGCAAACCGCCCTAGCCGAACACCGCGGCGACCACTCGAACAGGGCCTACTCCGAGCACCACGCCGCCGTCCCGGCCGCCCCGGTCGAGGCGCGCAGCAAGTGCGGCGGCTGGGCCCGCAAGTGCATCAGCCGGTCCGCAGCCAAGAAGAAGGCCCTCAAACACGCGCGAGTTGGCTCAAAGGGAGTCAGGGTGACCAAGATCGAACTCGACTGGGATGATGGCCGCCTGGTCTATGAGATCGACTTCTACAAGGGCAGGTGGGAATACGACTACGAGATCAACGCCAAGAACGGCCGGATCCTGTCCGCCGAGCGCGAATCGATCTATGACTGATCCCATCGCCAGCGAGCTGAAGGCGCATCAATCTGTGCCCAAGGGCTGCCGCGGCCGGCTCCCACTCGCCGCGGCGGTCCTGCTGGCAGCCACGCTGACCTGCGGAATCGTCGGCTGTGCTGCCGGGCCCGCCCCATCCGGAGCCGATCTAGGGGCGGGCGTCGTGGTTGAGACCCCAGAGACTCCCGAGCCAGCAGCACCTCTTGCCGACGATGACGCCCCACCCCCCGAGGCCGCCACCTCACCAACCGAGGCCGGAACCACCCCGGGCCAGGGCGACAACCCCCAACCCCCCGTAGGCAACCCACCTCCCGAAGGTGAGGCGCCGCCGCCCGATGGCGCACAACAACCCGATGGCGCCGCACCTCCCGCAGGCAACCCCCCCGCCCCCAAGGGCGAGGACCCACCGGCACCACCCCCCGAGGCTGGTGGGACGGCATCGGCGGGGGGAATTGACGGGACCAAGGCGCTGGCGATTGCGTTGGCGCGGGCCGGTTTGACCGCTGACCAGGTGGATCTGATCTCCAAGGAACGCGATCACGAGCACGGGCGGACCGTGTACGAGATCGAGTTTGTCCACGGCTCCACCGAGTACTCGTTCGAGATCGACGCCGAGACCGGCGAGATCCTCGAAGAAGACCACGACATAGAGAACCTAGAAGTCCACGGAGATTGACCCCACCTGATCGCCAGCGCCGTGAGCACCGACCTCCCCAACCCCAGCCCGCCAGCCGGCGCGCATGTGCCCAGCTGGGATACTGGGGCGATGCCTGCTCGGCGGTCTGTGCGCCCCACGTTTCGGACTCGGCTGCTGGCTGCCATTGCGCTGCTGGCGGCGGTCGGGTTGACGGCGGCCGGCGTGCTGGCGTACCTGGCTGAGCGGCAGCGGACCGACGCGCGGATGACGGATTCGCTGGCCCGCGCCGTCACTGAGCTGCGGATTTACGCCTCGGGGGAGAGCGAGCCGGGCGGGGAGCGGCGCACGTTTGCCAGCGCCTCGGAGGTTGTGTTCGGGGCGGTGCGCCGCTCGGTCAACGCCGCTGACGAGTGCACCCTGGGCCTGGCCGGTTCCCCAGAACGCTGGGTGAGCGCCGGCGCACCGGCCATGTGCACCAAAGCCCTGGCCGATGGCGCTCTGACCTCGGCAATCGCCGCCGCCAGCGCCGTTGAGCAGGTCCGCGTCCGCCCGCTGGCCAGCCCCGCCGGCTCCTACCTCTACGTGGCCGTCCCCGTCGCAGCGGCCCAGGATGAGGGCGTCTACGGAGTCGTCATGGACCGCGGCGCCCAGCAGGCGGAGGTTACGCAGGGTTACCTGCGCGGATACGTGCCCATCGCGGCGGGAACGGTGGCGGCGATCATCGGTGTTGGCTGGCTCTCGGCCGGCGCCGTCCTGCGCCCGCTGCGGCTCCTGGCCGCGACAGCACAGCAGATCAGCGGCTCGCAGGACCTGTCCCGCCGGGTCACCGTGACCGGCCGCGACGAGGTTGGCCGCCTGGCAACATCCTTCAACGAGATGGTCGATTCGCTCGAGTCCTCCTTCGATTCAGGCCGCCAGCTGATGGACGATGTCGGACACGAACTACGCACACCCCTCACCATCATCCGTGGTCACCTCGAGGTGGCTGACGCCGAATCGTTCGACCATGCCCGAGCGTTGGCGCTGGATGAGGTGGACCGAATGGGCCGGCTGGTCGATTCGCTGGTGACGCTCGCCCAGGCTGACCGGCCCGGGTTTGTCCGCCTCGAACCGGTGGAGCTTGGCCCCCTGGTCGATGACGTCCTGGACAAAGCCCGCATGCTCGGCCCACGCGATTGGCGGATCGAGGCCCGCTGCGAAGCCACCGTCCAGGGTGACGCCCAGCGCCTCACCCAGGCACTGCTCCAACTCGCCTCCAACGCCGTGCGGTATTCCGCCGCAGATTCGCAGGTGGCGCTGGGTGTTGCGGTCCGCGACGGCGAGGCCTGGCTGACCGTGCGTGACCAGGGCCGCGGCGTGGCGCCGGAGGATCGCAAGCGGATCTTCGAGCGGTTCGCCCGCGGCGCCGGGACCGGGCGGATTGACGGCTCCGGCCTGGGCTTGCCGATCGTGGCCGCCATCGCCGGCGCCCATGGTGGGCGAGTCGAGCTGAACTCGACACTCCGGGAGGGGTCCGTGTTCGCCATCGTCCTGCCGGTTGCGGCAAGGGAACAAGGAGGTGCGGCGTGACAACTGTGCTGGTGATTGAGGATGAGGAGCGCATCTCGACGTTCATTGCACGCGGGCTGGAGGCGGCCGGGTTCACCGCCGCCGTGGCTGGGACGGCCGCAGAAGGCCTGATCCTTGCAATGGCCGCCGATGTCGGACTGATAGTTCTCGACATCGGCCTGCCTGACCGCGACGGGTTTGAGCTGCTGCGGGAGCTGCGCGCGCGGGGGGTCAGCGTGCCGGTGATTGTGCTGACGGCGCGGTCCTCGGTGGATGATCGGGTGACCGGGCTGGAGGGCGGCGCGGATGATTACATGGCCAAGCCGTTCCACTTCGCTGAGCTGCTGGCGCGCATCCGGCTGCGGCTGCGCGGGCCGGCCAGCGAGGGCGAGGCGACGGTGCTGCGCTGCGGCGGGCTGAGTCTGGATCTGCGCTCGCGGCAGGCGGAGGTTGACGGGCGGCGCCTGGACCTATCGGCGCGCGAGTTTGCCCTTGCCGAGACGTTCATGCGCGCCCCAGGCCGGGTGCTGAGCCGCGAACAACTGCTGGACCGAGTGTGGGGCTACGACCACGATCCAGGTTCAAATGTGGTCGACGTATATGTCGGCTACCTCCGCCGCAAACTAGGCGCCGACCGCCTAGAAACAGTCCGAGGAATGGGCTACCGCCTCCGCCCAACCCCCTAGCACCAGCGGAGCCGGCGCGGCTACGCCCCGCCCCGCGCAGTTCTTCGCCGCCAGGGCGGCTGCGCGCGCCGCGCCAGGCCGGAGCGCCCCGAAGTGCGCGGCCCGGTTCGAGTCGGCGCGGACGGGTTTCGGCCGGCGGTCCGCCTGCCCTCTCCACGCGCCCGCCTCCGCCCTGCCCCCCGCGCGTCGGCGCCGTCAGGCGCGCGGCGCTAGGGCGGAGCGCATGGGGGCGAGTTTGGCTTCGGTTTCAGCTAGCTCGGCTTCGGGGACCGACGCGCGGACAATCCCTCCGCCGGCAAACAACCTGGCCCGGCGCCTATCGGCGCTGAGTTGGGCGCCGCGCAGCGCGATCCCCCACTCACCATCGCCGGCAGCGTTTATCCAGCCCACGGGCCCGGCGTACCCCCCGCGGTCACTCCCCTCCAACCGCGCAAGCAGCCGCCGAGCCGCATCAGTTGGCGTCCCGCAAACCGCCGCCGTCGGGTGCAGCGCGCCCGCGAGCCGCAAACTGCTCGGCCGTTCCTCCCCCTGCCGCAGCACCCCGGCAACGTCGCTGGCCAGGTGCATCACGTTCGCCAGATGCAGCACATACGGCACCTCAGGCACCGACAACTCCTCGGTGAACTCGGCCAGCGACTGCGCAACCGACGCGACCGCAAACTCGTGTTCCTCCAAATCCTTGCTGGACCGCGCCAAGGCGGCGGCCCTGGCCAGGTTGGCGACGTCATCGTCGGTCTGCTGGATGGTGCCGGCCAGCACGCGCGAGGTGACCAGCCCGTGGGAGGAGCGGACCAGCAGCTCCGGCGTGGCGCCCACCATCCCGCCGATGCCGTAGGTCCAGCAGCTCGGGTAGGCGCGCGCGAGGTGGTCCGCCACAGCGCGCAGGTCAAACGGCTGGTCAGCGATGGCCCACTCGTCCCGCGCGAGCACCACCTTGTCCGCCTCACCCGCCTCGATGGCGCGAATAGCCTCGCTGATAGTGCCCGGCCACTCCTCCGCCCGCCGTTCCCCCTCCCCCCACCGAACAACCCCCGGCCACCCCCACCCACTCCGCCCCCCCGCCGGCGCGGCGCCCTGACCAGGTGCGAGTGTCGGCGCGGAGGTGGGTGTGTGGGTGGGTTCCGCCGGCCGGTTCGGTTCGACAGCGGCTTGCGGCCCGGCGGGCCCGCCAGGCGCGTCAGTGGCGCAGGTGGGTTCGGCAGATGGGGCGCCCTGACCGGGTGCGGTTGGCTGGGGTTCGCCCAGGGCGGTCACGCGGGTGCTCCAGCGCACGGCGCCCTGACCGGGCGCGGGGTCCGGCGGGGTGGTGGGTGTGTGGGTGGGTTCCGCCGGCCGGTTCGGTTCGGCAGCGGCGCAGGTGGGTTCGGCAGATGGGGCGCCCTGGCCGGGCGCGGTTGGCTGGGGCTCGCCCAGGGCGGTCACGCGGGTGATCCAGCGCACGGCGCCCTTCTTGCCGACGATGACGCTCGGCACCACCAGCATGGATGGCTGGGGTGATGCGTCATCGAACGCGAACGAGCCGAGGGCGATGAGTCCGCTGGTCGAGGTGCCCACCTCGTCCGACACCTCGGCGCGGGCGACCACTTCCTCCCACCAGGCGGCGGCGCGAGCGATCCGGTCCGGCCCGTGGAGCACGATCTGCGCCGCGCACCCCCACCCAACAACCCCGTCCTCCCGCCGCAGCCAGATCATTGGATCCGGCCCCGGCGCCATCTCAAGCAGCGAACCGCCCCAAGCAACCCGCTCAGACCAACCCCCCAAAACCGGCC
>JAIRRT010000109.1 GCA_031255835.1 Bifidobacteriaceae bacterium
TTCGGCCCGGTGGCGCCGGTGACATCTTTCGACTCTGTGGAGGAAGTCTTGGCCCGCGCCAATTCGGTGGATGTCGGTTTGGCCGGCTACGCCTACACCCAGAACATGGCCCTGGTTCAACGCTGCGTGCGGGAGCTGGAAGTCGGCATGCTGGCCGTCAACACCGGCCCCATCTCCAACGCGGCGGCGCCATTCGGCGGCATCAAACAATCCGGCCTAGGCCGCGAAGGCGGCCCCGAAGGCATCGAAGGCTACCTCGAGACCCTCTACCTAGGCCTCCCAACCCCCACCTGAACCACCAAGCCCCCCCACCGAACCCCAACCGGCCGCCCCCTGGGCGCCATGTGGACCGAAAGGCAACACCGCGCCCCTGCGGTTGTCTTGGTTCCGTCCCTCGCGGCACAGGTCCAGGAACCTTAGGGCCCCTATATCAAACAGTGATATAGTTCCTCCATGAACGCTGCTTCCGCGCTGGCCTGGGCCATGAGAGAGTCCGGCACGAGTCAGACGGAGCTGTCCGGGCTGACGGGCGTCTCGCAGGGGCGGATCAGCGAATACGTCGCTGGCAAGGTGACGATGTCGCAGGCAATGCTTTCGCATTTGCTTTCGGCTATGGGATACGCGGCAGAGATTGCCGTGATTAGGGCGCCTTTGAACATCTCGGACGAACGGTCGTGGCGCCTGCACCGGGCAGTCGCGAAGAAGCTAACCGCTGGGGTCATAGGGAAAGCCAAGCCCCGCTTGATTAAGAACGTGCTGGCGCAGCGGGCAGCGGTGCGGGGGGAGCCGCACTTGTCGCATCTGGCGCAATGGGAGCGGATGATTCGCGCAGAGGATGTCCAGTCAATCCGGCGGTGCTGCCTGGATGTCGGGGACTTCGGACGAGAGATGAGGGAGGTCTCGCCATTGGGTGGGATACTCACCCAGTCAGAGCGCCTCGAAGCCTTGGCTGCCGAAGCGTTGGTGGCGGTGCGATGAGACAGGAGCAACTGTGGCACGCGATCCGTGCGGCGTGTCAGATCGCCCAAGTAGACGAGGTGATCATCATCGGGTCGCAGTCCATCCTGGGTTCAATACGACGAGGGCGAACTCCCTGAGTCGGCCACGATTTCTCGGGAGGTTGATGTGTGGGTCCGCGCAGAGACCGACGAGGAGATTCGGGCGCATGCCGCCGCGCTGACCGGTGTGGCTGGCGAGTGGTCGCTGTTTGACGAAACGCACGGCTTCCACATTGATGGTGTCGATGCGGCCACCGCCATCCTGCCTCGCGGCTGGGAAACGCGCCTCGTGGCGGTCGCGAATGACCAAACCGAGAACGTCGCCACTGGCGTGCGTTTCACAGGCTGGTGCTTGGACCCCCACGATCTGTGCGTGGCGAAGCTCTGCGCCCACCGCGACAAGGACCGAGCCTTCGTCCTGGCCCTGATTCGCCACGGACTGGTGTCCCCGGAGGGCCTTCTGGAGCGTCTCGACGCCGTGCACTCCGACCACAGCCAACAGGTTGAAGCGGCACGACGCTGGATCCTGGAGGAGGGGCGCCGCCCCACCGACATAGTGCCCGGGCTAGTTGTGCCCGACGAGTTCTTCGAGCCTCTGCCTTCCGAGGAGTTGGAAGCCTGGGAGGGGCGGTGAGACTGCTCGCCGGTCTCGGCCTCGCGGACCTGCCTGTGGCCGCGACCCACGGCTCGCTGGCGGGGTTGCTTGACTGGGCGAACAGGGACCCGTTCGACCGGATAATCGCGGCCCAAGCCATGTCAGACGGCAGGCTCTTGGCCACCAAAGACGCGGCGTTCGCCACACTCCCCGGCATCCAAACCCTGTGGTGACACCGCGGCGGCGGTCACAGCGGTAGCCGTGGGGCGCAGCAGCACACTGTCCTTCAGGAAGCTTGCCTAGCTGATGATGTCATCTGTCTGGGGACCGGTTCCCGTCATTTCGCGGGCCGTCCCGACATGTTCAAGATCGAAAGGCCCCGAAGCTGACCCCAAACAATCTGGGCCGCCAGCGCGCCGCCAGGGGACTTGACCGCAATTCGCGGCGAGCCGCATCAAGGCTACCGGCGCGGCGTCGACTGTGGGCAGCAAGTCGATGGTGAACTACCAGACGGTGTAAACCGGCACCATGATCAACAGCGCGATGGCCGCAGCGACAAGGGCCGCTCCAGCGATCCAGGCGGCCCAGACCAACGAACGCTTGATGCCGAGGCCCCGTTGTCCGGCGACGCAGACCGCGGACCACAAAGCCAACGCTGCCACGGCGGAGACGGCGACGCCCACCGCGCGCGGCACGCCGCCCCACACGTCGCCGAATCGCATCGACACCACGATTCCGGCGAATCCGAGCCCACAAGCCAGCATGACCGCCAACGAGACGAGGCGAAGCCATGGCCGTGCGGCGGCCCGGTCAGGCCCTCCCACGCCGCTCGTTCGCGATCGCCTCTACCACGGTGCCTTCGCATTCCTCAGCCGACTGGATCATCCCGCAATTCTACGGTCGGCGACGCGACCCTACCCTGGATGCGCCCGGAAACCCGTTCTGACAGCACCCCGAACAATGAACCGATGGATTCGCGGCCGACGGCGTGGACGCGGGAGCACCTGGGTGTCTGATCGTATGAACGTCAATCCTGCTGGCGCAGACACCGTCCCCTCCTGACCGAAGTCCAGATGTGGGATGGGGAGTGTTCGGATCGCTGGTTTGATGCATATCCCGAGACGGTCGGGCATGCTAGGTGTATCTCCGTGACGCCCGCCAGTGATACACTGTTGCCATGCCAACCGCCTACCCTCGGGTGCTAATCACTCGCACGCCTGAAGTGGACCGAATCATTGCCGCGGGCCAAGCGCGCTGGCCGGGGCGTGCGGCCAGCGCCACGTTGGTCGCGCTGGCTGGCGAGGCCGTCCAGGGCAGCCCCCGTTCCAGCTATCTGAGGAGGGTGCAATCGCCCGGCCCCTTGACGGATGAGATCATCCAGGCAGCGCTCGATGACGACTGACCTGCCAGACGTCAATGTCCTGGTCGCCCTCCATGTTGACGGCCACCCCTATGGTGATCGTGCCCGAGCCTGGCTGGACCGCGCGGAGGGCGTGGCTCTCACACCACTGACTCAAGCCGGCCTTCTGCGAATGCTGCTCAACCCTGCCATCACCGCCGGTCTGGACCCCGCAACCGCCAAAGGCATCGTTGCGGGCCTGCTCGCCATCCCCGGCGTTGTTAACTGGCCTGACGACACGACCAACGTGGCCAAGACCGCCTTTATGTATGCCCTCACTGGCCACCGTCAAGTGAGCGACCTGCATCTTCTGAGCCTGGCGGCAT
>JAIRRT010000163.1 GCA_031255835.1 Bifidobacteriaceae bacterium
GCCACTGGTGGTAGTGCGAACCGTCTGCCTAGCCATAACCACAGCCTGGAACTACCCCCTATACGCCCACGTGATCTTCCCCCACCCCAAGAACCCCCCGCCCCACCCCTGACCCGTGACCCCGTGACCGGGTCAACGGCGGTGGTCGGTTTGGTGGGCCAGGTGGGGCTTGAACCCACGACCGGCGGATTATGAGTCCGCTGCTCTGACCGGCTGAGCTACTGGCCCCGGCCAACCAACGATATCGGCTCGGCGCACCTAGCGCCGTCATGCACGCCAGCCAAGATGCCGACGATGCCGCCCCGGGGTTGGGGAGTGGCGGTGGGGGTGGGGAGGTGGTTAGGATAGCCTTGCCTTGGTCGCGAGGGCGCGGTGACCGGGTTGCAAGACCGAGTGGGCTGGCTGGAACTGCGGAGCGGTTCTGGCCGCCCGCCCCCAAACGTGAAGGAGAACCATGGGACGCCTGGTGCGCGCTGCCGGCCTGCTAGCGCTGGCGGGAACCGTCATAGTCGGCCTCGCCACGAGCATTGCCGCCCCGGCGGTGGCCGCGGCGGCTGAGGGGGAGCACTCTTCTTGGGGTGAGGTTGCCCAGGAGATGGGGGAGATTCTTGATGGGGCCTATGCGACTTACACCACGGGGGATGCCACTGCTGCCAAGGACGAGGTCGATGTGGCCTACTACGGCTACTACGAGAAGCTCGGCTTCGAAAAGGTGGTCATGGCTCACGTCTCTGGCGCCGCAGCCACTGAGGCTGAGTATGAGTTTGGCCTGATCAAGAAGGCGATGCTGGCTGGCGAGCCCGATACCGTAGTCAGGAGCCACGTCGACACGCTGAACGCCATTTTGGTTGATCAGGCGCAGCAACTCGACGGCAGCTCAGACAGCCCCATCGCCGCACTCGGCAAGTCACTGATCATCATTCTGCGCGAGGGCTTCGAAGCGATCTTGGTGGTGGGCGCCATCGTCGCCTATCTGGTCAAATCAGGGAACCGGCCCAAGGTGCGCACCGTGTACGTGGGCGCCGGCATCGCCCTGCTGGCGTCCGTTGGACTTGCGGTGGCGGTCAACGCGCTGACCGGCCTGGCCGGCGCGAACCAGGAGATCATCGAAGGCGTCACCGTGCTGCTGGCCGTCGCCATGCTGGTTTGGGTGTCCAACTGGATCGCCTCGAAGGCCGATGCCGCCGCCTGGACTGGATACATCCGCGGCCAAACACAAGCCTCACTCACCTCCGGCTCAGCGATTTCGCTCGCGTTCGTGGCATTCCTGGCGGTGTTCCGCGAGGGCGCCGAGACCATCTTGTTCTACGCCGCCCTGCGCAGCCAATCATCCGGCCAAGACACCATGATTTGGGCCGGCCTAGCAGTCGGCATCGTCCTGTTGGCTGGTGTCTATCTGGCCATCAGATTCCTGGCCATCAGGATTCCAACCGGCCCGTTCTTCATCGCCACCTCGGGCCTGCTCGCCATCATGGCGGTCGCCTTTGCCGGCTCCGGCATCAAAGAACTCCAAGAAGGCGGCGCCATCCAGATCACCCCCCTCCCCGGCGTGCCGACAGTGGATCTGCTCGGCATCTATCCCTCCGCAGAGACCCTAGCCACACAAGCCGGAGTGTTAGCCCTGGTAGTGGCCGGTTTCTGGCTCGGTTTGCGCAAGGCCCGCCGGGCGAGGGACGGCATCGTCCGCAATGAGACCCAAGAAGTATCACCCGACAAACAATTGGAGACAGCCCCATGAAAATCCGTACCGCAATGTCCGTAGGTATCGCCTTGGCATTGGCCGCCACCCTGGCCGCCTGTTCATCTGGAGGCGACGATGCCGCCACTGGCGGAGCCGATTCTGCTGACCAAGGCGCACCCGCACCCGGTGAAGATGCCGGGTTTGAAGAGTTCCCGGTTGGCGACCCATTGTCGCTGCCCCCACTCGAGGTCGCTGCCGTCTATTTCCAGCCGGTTGACATGGAGCCAGCCGGAATGGGATTGGCTGCGGCTGACTCGGACCTGCACATCGAGGCGGACATCTCCGCTGGCGAGAACGAACTGGGATACGGAGTTGGCGACTTCATCCCGAACCTGACAGTCGACTATTCGATAGTCGCTGAAGACGGCACCGAAGCGTCCGCCGGCACATTCATGCCGATGAACGCCTCAGACGGCCCGCACTACGGCGCCAACATCGCGCTTCCCGATGCCGGAACGTACAAGGTGACGTTCACCATCTACTCCCCAGAAAAGGCCGGACATCTGCTGCACGTAGATGAGGCCACAGGCGTGAAGGGCCGGTTCTGGACCGAGCCCATCGTCGCCGAATGGGACTGGGATTACGTACCTCGCGAATGGTAGGAGGTAACCTTCTGGGGCCCGCGGGGGCGTGGGCCCCAGAAGGTGAAACCCGCAAACCATTCGACGATGCCGCCACCTAGCCAGCCGTACTGGCAGGTGCGGCGGCGTAGTGGCGCTCGCTGGCGTGACCCGTCAACGGCAGGAAGTACTTGATGCTCGGACAATTCGTAGCTGTGATCGCGAGTTCTGCTCAGGCAGCGCTCGCGATCACTGCACTGTGGGCCTGGCTGCGGCTGGCTGGCCGCCGAGGCCGGCTGGGCGGAGCGACCGCCAGCCAACCGGTGGCCCGTTGGGGTCTGGCGGCAGGGGTCGGGATTGGCCTGGTGCTGGCCTGGCTGCATGAAACAACCACCCTGATCAACGGCGAGATCCTGGCGCTGGGAAGCCTAGGTCCGCTGGTGGTGCTGGAGATTGTGCTCGCTGTGCGGGCGGCCATACGCCCCGTGCGTGCCGGCCGGCTGGTGGAGCTGCTGGCAGGCACGGTGATTGGGCTGAGCGCTTTGCGGGCGGTTCAAGGCGTTGTGGCTGGTCTGACTCGCCTGCGCGACCCTGGGCTGGCGACGGTTTCCACCGACGCCATCTTGCAGATTGTCGGGTTCTGCCTTGGGCTCAGCCTGGTGGTGCTCACTGCCGTGACACTGTTGCGCGCAGCCAACGGCGCCTCCAAACGGGTGGCGGCTTGGGTGCTGGTGGCAACCACCGCGGTCGCAGCCACAACCCACCTTGTGACTATCTGCCAGTATCTGCTGGCCCGGCGCGTCATGGAACTGCCGCGGGCGGCGTTCAAGGCAGTGGTCTGGGCAATCAACCACCAGGGCCTCGCTCTGTATCTGCTGTTGGCCGCGCTGCTGGTGCTGCCACTCGCAGCCAGGGCAACCCACCGCCGTGCAGCCCGGGTGCTAGCTCAAGCCCCTGACCAGCCCCCAACCCACCAACCCGAGCCCGCACTGGCCGCCGCGTCCGCGCAGCCAGCCGCGTCCGCACAACCCCCCGCAAAGGACCTAGCCCACCCGCTAGCCGAACGCCCAACCCCACCCCCAACCGGCCCCCCTACCAAACCTCGCACCCCCCTCAACCCGGCGGAGCGGCGGGCGGTCCGGGCTGCAAACCGCTCGCGCCGGCGCTTCGCCAGAGTGACCCTGGCCGCCTACGCCGGCATCATCCTGACCGCCACCGTGGGCGCAGCAATCGACTCTGCCGAACCCCAACTCTCCCCGCCCGAGGAGTACGAGGTCATAGACGGCCATGCCGTCATCCCGTTGGACCGCCTCGAAGACGGCCACCTGCACCGGTTCGCCTACACAACAAAGGACGGCACCGAGGTCCGGTTCATCGTCATCAAGAAGAACGGCGTGGCATACGGAGTTGGCCTGGACGCCTGCGAGATCTGCGGCCCAACCGGCTACTTCGAGCGTGCAGGGAAGATCGTCTGCCGCCTGTGCGATGTCGTGATGAACATCGCCACCATCGGCTTCAAAGGCGGCTGCAACCCCATACCCCTGGACCACACCATCGAAGCCGAGACTCTGCAAGTGGACCTGGATGACCTCGAAGCATCCGCAGAGGTGTTCGCCTGATGTTCCCTCGGATGGTCCGCGGCGCCTTAACCCGCGCCCGGACCGGCAAAGCCATGATTGTGCTGACCACCGCTCTTGGCGCTTGCGTAGCCACAGCCATGTGCGCGGTCATGTTCGATGTCGGAGACAAGGTCAACGCCGAGTTGAAGGCATACGGCGCCAACATCGTGGTCCAGCCCAAAGGCGCCGCCGTCCTCGCGGACCTGTATGAAGGCGCCAACAACCTCGCCCAGACCACCGCCCTTCGCGAGAATGAGGTGCCCAACATCACCAACATCTTCTGGGCGTACAACATCGTCGACTTTGCCCCCTTCCTGACCCACGGCGTCACCATCCAGACCGACGATGCCGCCACCTCGCCCATCGAGGCATCGATGACTGGCACATGGTTCGCCAAACAGATCGCCAGTGCCGCCGGCCACCACACAACCACCGGCGTCATTTCGCTGCGCTCGTGGTGGCAGATCGACGGCGGGTGGATCGCCGATCAAGACACCGACCTCGCACTGGTTGGGGCAACCCTGGCCCGCCAAGCCAAGATCGACATCGGCGATGTGATTGAGGTGGACGGCGGGAACGGAACGCAAGACGAACTCCAGGTGGCCGGCATCGTGCACACTGGGGGAGCGGAGGATGAGGAGATCCTGGTGCCGCTGGCCACAGTCCAACGCCTGGCTGGCCGGCCCGGACAGGTGGGCCGCGTCGAGGTGGCCGCGCTGACCACCCCGGACAACGATCTGGCCCGCCGCGCCGCCCGCAACCCCGAATCCCTGTCCGTCAGCGAAATGGAGACCTGGTACTGCACTGCCTATGCCAGCTCAATCGCCTACCAGATCACCGAAGTGCTCACCGATGCTGTCGCCAAACCGGTGCGTCAGGTCACCGAATCCGAAGGCTCCATCCTGGCCAAGACCCAACTGCTGATGCTGCTGGTGACGGTGCTCTCGCTGGCCGCAGCCGCGCTCGCGGTGGCCAACCTGATGACAGCCAGCGTCATGGAACGCTCCGCAGAGATAGGCCTGCTCAAAGCCGTCGGCGCCCGTGACGGCTCGGTTGTGGGGCTGATCCTGGCCGAGATGGGCGTAACAGGCCTGGTTGGCGGCGCAATTGGCTACGGACTGGGGCTGGGCTTTGCGCAGGTGATTGGGCATGCTGTGTTCGGCGAATCGATCACGGCACGGCCCATCGTGGCCGGTCTGGTGGCCGTGCTGATGTGCGGGGTTGTCCTGGCCGGCGCCATCCCATCCATCCGCCTGCTGACGCGCCTGCGCCCAGCCGAAGTCCTGCACGGCCGGTGAGCCCCAACATGCCAGGTTCGAGTTCAGCCAAGCGCCGCGCCATGTGGTGGCGGATGCTCATCCGCTCCCTGACCCGCCGCCGCTCGCGGGTGCTGATCGCCATGTTGGCCATCGCCATCGGCGCCACCACCCTGACCGCCCTGGCCACCTTGGCCGTTGACATCCCCCGCCAGATGAGCCACGAGTTGCGTTCAGCCGGCGCCAACCTAGTTGTGATCCCCGACGATGCCGGCCCGCCCCTGACCGCCGCGGACCTGCCTGACATAGACGAGGTGTTGGCGGATGAGGTTGTGGTCGGCTCGGCCGCATACCGCTACCTGACCGTCCGCATCAACTCCCAGCCCTACCT
>JAIRRT010000178.1 GCA_031255835.1 Bifidobacteriaceae bacterium
GTGCCGATTGAGCAGGCCCATATGTATGGGTCGGCGGGCGTGGGGCCTGCCGCGGCCGGGCTGGTTGAGCGGGTGGCAGCCGGTTTGGGGGACGATGGCGCAAACGCGGAAGTCCTGCAGGTTGACGCCTTGGTGGAAAAGCCGGCGCCTGAGGACGTGCTCAGTGAGTTCGCGCTGATAGGGCGGTATGTGCTGCATCCGGCGGTGTTCGACATCATCGAGCGGACCAAGCCGGGAGCCGGCGGGGAGATCCAGCTGACTGACGCCATCGCCGAGCTAGCCAAAATGCCGGCTGACCAGGGAGGCGGCGTGCACGGCGTTGTGTTCCGGGGGCGGCGCTATGACACGGGAGACAAGCTCGACTACCTCAAAGCCGTTGTCATTCTGGCCACCCAGCACCCCGAGCTGGGCGCCGACTTCGCCGCCTGGCTCACTAACTTCGCAGCCAACCCGGAGAGCTGAACGATGCCGGCCCTCACCCTGGGCGACATCCGTTTGGTGCCGTTGAACTGGGTGAACGGGGTCAAGCTGGCCGAGGTCCATGAGCGAAACCGCCAGTGGATAGGGACCTGGGAAGCTACGGACGATTCCGCCAGGCCGGTCCGTTCGCGGTCGGGCGCGGTCCGTGCGTACCTGGGGTACGTGACGCGGAGCCGGCGCGAGGCGGCAGCCGGGACTTGCCTGCCGTGGGTGATCGAGGTGGGCGGTCAGGTGGTGGGTCATGTCGTCATCGGGCACATCACTGGGCCGGGTTCGCATTCAGGCACGTTGGGGTATTGGGTGGATGAGCGGCACGCGGGGCGGGGGATTGTGCCTGCTGCCGCGGCTATGGCGTTTGACTACGCGGTTGGGCCGGCGGGGCTGCACCGGGTCGAGGCGGCGATCCACCCGGACAACCAGCGCTCGCTGGCGGTGGTGGCCAAGCTGGGGTTCAGGGACGAGGGCATCCGCGCCCGCTACCTCCTGGTGGCCGGCGAGTGGACCGACCACCGAATCTACGCCCTAACCAAAGAAGAGGTCCCCGAAGGCCTAGTACACCGCTGGCAATCCCGCCACCAGGGTGGGGAGGACCGGGTGGGCGGCACTTGAGCTGCGGGGCGGGCGGTGGCGGCGAGGCGGAATGTGGTGCGGTGATGGATGGTGAGGGCGGTGCTTGACCGGGCCCCTGATAGGTGCCCGCGCTGGCCGCGTGCGGGGCACCTGAAACCCCCCTGACCGGAGGTGCACCCGCGATCCCCTCCGACACTCCGCGGCTTCCTCCCGGGCAGGCGGGTGCTGGGCGTCTAGCGTCGTACCCATGGAACCGCCCGCCGCGATTGCCGTGGTCGCGACGGTGGTTCTTTGCTTGGGCTATCTGCTTCCGCAGTCAGTTCGGCACAAACAAAACGTGATTGAAGCGGCGAGCGAAGCACGCAGTGTTTGGGGCGCGCGAGTCATCCGCCGTCGGGTGGTCCGCACCACCGGCCCATCCACCCAGGCGTTGATAGTGACAGCGGCCACGAAAGGGAACCTTGAGATGCACAGGCCAGTGACGGCGCGGCCGAGTCAGCCGCGGATAGGCGGCAAGCCCCTCGGTTCATCCCGCCAGCTCCCCCCCGCAGCCGGCGAGCAGCAAGCCAGCGGCACGATGCCGCATGCCGGGGTGCCGAGCGATGCCGCGCCAACCGCTGGACGCACCTCCGCCCAGACCCCTCACAGCGCGACACCGACCGCCGGACGTCCGGTGAGTTCCCGCCCAAGTGGCGCGATGCCGGGTGGCGCCCGTCCGGTTGGCGCGACGCCAGCCGGCGCCCGGGGCGGTATCCCGCGGGAGCTTGCCCAGCGCCGTGCACACGCAGCGCGTTGCCGGGCCGCCATGGCCGGCTCGCTCATGCTGGTAGCCATCATCGGCTGGGTGCTTGTTGGCTTTGGCCAGGTGATGTGGTGGGCGCCCATGATCCCGACGCTCGGGCTGGGTGGTGTGGTGGCCGCTGGCCGGCGGATTGTGCTCGCCCAGGCGAGGGCCGACATCGCCCGCTACGGCCGAGTCCGCTCGCCGCAGCCCGGCAGCGCCCCCGCGCGGCCCCAGAGCCAGCCCGGACGCCCAAGTGCACCCGATATGGCGAGGCGAGCGACGGCATCGTCCCTCCCGCCGCCGGTGGCGATCACGGAGGCGGAACTTGGAGCCGTCCTGCTGGCCGAGGGCGTCGAGGCGACCGACGGCCTTGAGCTGGTCCTAGACGCCACAGATCACCCCGCCGATGCCGTCTCCCGCCCCCAAACCTCCGACCTCGCCGTGCACGCAACCCTCCAACCATCAGCCCCACCCATGCCGCACACCGCCGCCGGTGTGGCGCGGGGCGCGGGGGCCGCCGGACTGACCCAGGGCGCACTGGGCGACGGTACCGCCGCGGGAACTCTTGGTGCGCGAGCTGGATCCGGCGCGATGGCCGCGGGTTTGGCGCGGGGTGCGTCAGGTGGGGCAGCTGGGGTTGCTGGTGGTACGGCATCGGACGCTGGTTTGGCGCACGGCGGATTGGGCGAGGGGACCGCGGGAGCAGAGCAGGACCGCGGGTGGACGCCGCCGGCTGTGCCAGCCCCGACGTACACGCTGCGTGAGGCGGCCGACCGCCGCGAGCCGAAGCCCCTGACCGAGGACGATTACGAGGCAGCCCGCGAGGCGGCCGCCCGTCTGACAGCGGCCGGCCCGGACCAAACCGGGAAGATCGCGCTGCCGCCGCGGATGATCTTCGGTGAATCGACCATCGACCTCGACACAGCCATCACGAAGCGCCGCGCAAGGGCCTGATGGTACCCTGGTGGCCGCTCGTTTGGGGGCTGTAGCGCAATTGGTAGCGCACCTCGGTCGCATCGAGGGGGTTGGGAGTTCGAGTCTCCTCAGCTCCACCCGATAGAGAGACTGTCCGCAGTGGCTCATCGGGCCAAGGAAACTCGCACCACTGGTGCGAGAAGTCCCTTGGACCCGCACTCCATCATCATGGCCAGAGTCAAGAACGACGACGCCCGCGAGTTCTACCTGCGCCGCTGTGCGAAGCGCCCAAACCCTGCGGCCCGGGCCCGGGAGACTCGGCGCGCCCGTGGCCGCGGCCACGGCGCTTGGCTGCGTCACGCGCGGCCTTTGAGCCCGCGGGCGGTCAGTCTGGTTCCCGGGCGCCCGCCAGGGCTTTCCCGGGAGCCACCGCCTGGATTCCCAGGCCGGCGAATCC
>JAIRRT010000026.1 GCA_031255835.1 Bifidobacteriaceae bacterium
AACCACGGCTGGGGGTGAGGTTGGGGGAGATCCACCCGCACACCTCCATGTCCGCAGCCACCTATCGGATCCAAACCACTCGACGTCCAGGAACTGGACCACCACCAAACCCACCGACATCTTGAATCCCCTGACCACACGCATCATCCCCAGAAGACTTCGGTGACCACGTCAATCAGTCTTGCCGCCAACACCACTGAACCAACCACCCGACGATGGCGGCAACCGGTGACCCCAGGCAGCAGGTGGGCAAGAACGTCACGCAGCCTGACCACCGTCAAACGCACCGAATTCACGAAAACCCTGCTCACACCCATCATCCCCAGATAGTTCGGTGACCGCCTTCAAAAGGCATGCCGCCAGCGGCATCAAACCCCTCTGCAACGCTCGCGTCCCAACGCGAACACCCAGCGTTTGAACGCCATCGGCGGACGGGTGAGGGGGACGACCGGAAGTGCTCACAACTGGATGGAAAGTGGCGGGCGAAGCAGTGTTTTGGGCAGTTGGGGTTGGGGGGTGATGGTGAGGGAGGGCGGATTCGTGCTCAGGGGGAGGATGGGGGCGGCGGTCGGACGACCGGAAGTGCTCAAAACGGGTTAGAGACATGCACGTGGGGTCGTGTTTTGAGCACTTGGGGTCGGCATCGGCGGGTGGCCTGATGGGGAGGGAGCGCGGGTTCGTGCTCAACGCGCGGGTGTCGGTGGGGGCGGGGCGACCGGAAGTGCCCAAAACACCCCTTCACCTGCTGGCGTTCCCCCCGTTGTGAGCACTTGCGGTCGTCGGCCCGCGCGGGATTGGGAGGGGTTCGTGCTCAGGGAGTGAGGTGGGCCCGGGGCTGGGCGCCCGGAAGTGCCCAAAACGGGGGAGGGCATGCAGGTGGGGTGGTGGATGGAGCACTTCCGATCATCGCCCCGCGCGCTGGGATGGCGGGGGAGCCGATGGTGGATGCATAAAGGGGGAGGTTCGCGCGGCCGACCCTGACTAACGGCCGCACGAACCTCCCGCGCCCCGCGACGGCACACGCATTCGGGCCATCCAGCGGGGACCCCCGGCCCGGCTGGGGCAAGCCGACCGGGGAGCCTTACAAGGGGTACAACGAGACAGCTCCATCGGGTATTCCGGTTTCTCAGCCTTTTGCTCACGGCGGAACTTGTAGGCGGGAATTGGTTACAAAATGATAAATTCGCGCATTTGACCAGGGAAAACACAAATCTGAGGGCCCGCACAATCACCCTCGCCGATGCCGTCCCCCACCCTTCCCAAGGTGCCCGATGCCGGCATCGTCCCCTTCCGTAAACAACCACTCCACCCCACTCAAAGCCGCGAAGGTAACCACACACCAAGCGAAAAGAGAGGGGAGAGATGGAGAGGTCCGCGCACCTTCCCGTGGTGCGGCATGGCGCACGTCACACGGCGGCCGGAAGAGAGGGGGTCTGTAGGGCGAAGCGGGGGGCCCGCGCGGCCTACCCTGACTGACGGTCCGCGCAGAACCCCCCGCGCCCCGCGACGGCGCGGCACGCCGCACCATCAAGCGGGGGAACCTCGGCCCGACTGGGGCAAGTCGGCCGAGGCGCCCTACGGAAGGCAGCAACCACGAGAGTCTGCTAGTTATTCCGCCGCGCCGCTCACCGAGCGGCCATCGCAAGCGCGACGGCCCCGACACGCGAGCGGACTAACGGGTTGACAAGGTATTTCAAGCTGGCCCTTCGCCGCAAGCGGAACCGCGGATTAGTCACCCGATGCGACCCTTCTAAGCACAAAACTGCATCCACCAGGTGTAGGTAGAACCCGTAGATGGGACTCGACCCCCACCGCCCACCGAACTGTTCACCCCACCACGCCAGGCTCAGCCCCCTCCCCAACCCCCGCCCCAAAGCGAGACGGCGGTGAGACGGCGGTGAGACGGCGCGCCCACCCCTCGGCGGCATCCGCGCCGGCCTACTTAACGTGGGGCATGGACTCACCTCAGCTTGTTGAGCGGCTCACCACGGCCATCCAGCGCGACCTCGGGGCGCCTGAGACCTGGGTGGACATCCGCGCCTACGTGGACTCGATGGCCGAGTGCCTGATCGACGCCCTTTGGTCTGAGCGGGTGCGCTACTCGGTGGTTGCCGGGATCATCGGCCGCTACCGCTCCTACCGTTCAGCCATAGGGGCCGATGCCGACCACGATTCCGCACAGGACCTTCTGGACACATTCGGCATCGGCCTGGGGCGCTGGATGGACACGATTGGCAACCGCCAGCGGGCGTTCTCCCGCGATGACGCCCCGTTCAAAGCCGAGCTGGTCCGCGCCGGCGCAGGGGCCGCTGTGACCTGCGGCGTTACCACAACCGAGGCACTGCGCCGCGGGCAGGCGCGGGGCACCGTGGCGTTCAACGATCTCAAGTCCCGCTGGCTCCAACTGCCGGCCCAGCACTCCGGCCTGACGTGGGAGCGGCTGCTGCTGGTGGCCGGCGTGCCTGGAGTTCCACCAGATGGGTGGGTGATCGAGTACGTCTCGCGCGCGCTTGACCCAACCGGCGCGCGGCCCGCCACGCCGCACCAGGCGCAGCAGATTGTGCACGATGCCGCCACCTCCCTTGGTTCGAGCGAGCTGCGGTTGCGTAACGCCATCTGGCGCTTCGAGACCAAGCGGGACCGCGCAGCAGGCCATGGCCCCAAGGGCACCCACCGCACCCAAGCCGGCGCCATCGCCAACGAGGGGTAGGGCGGGCAGGGGAGGGGCGGCATCGTCCGCCGCACGCGAGCCGGCGGAAACGAGAGGCAGAACGGATGGGGGGAGGGACGGCATAGTCGGGGAGGGATGGTGACGTTTTTCCTGGTAAGCGAACGTCCCCCGCCGATGTCGTACCCCTGGGTTAACCTTGTAGGCACGCTTTTCCCCCGATTCGAAGGACCCGAACGTGACGAGTGCGCTGAGATTCCCCCGCCGGGCCGCCGTTGCCCTGGGCGCTGTTGCTGCGCTGGTGATGACACCAATTGTTGGGCCTGCCGCGGCCATTGCGACCGCTGGGCCGCAGTTCGATCCATCCACCGGCATTGCGCTGAACGTGTTCACCGACCGCAGCCAGTGGCTTTTCCAGCAGGCGTGGGTAGAGGTGCCCGGGGTTGACACCGATCAGGACGGGCTAAATGACCTGGTCCACGTCGATTTCACTCGTCAAGGCGAGACGGCGAGCCAGGGTTTGCGGGTGCCGGTCATCTTGGAAATGGGCCCCTACTTTGCCGGGACAACCTCGGTTCCCCTCCACACGCTGGACACCGAGGTGGGCGTTGAGCCGCCATATACAAACCCGCCGTTCACCATCACGCCAGGTGACACAAAAGCGGTGCGGACCAGCGGAAGTGGGACCAACGCGTTCTCCTATGCGATCTCCGCGTCCAACATTGCCGAATACGTCCCGAAGGGCTTTGCTGTTGCGCACGCGGAAAACATAGGTTCTGGCTGGTCACAGGGGTGTCCAACCTCCGGGGACTCAAGCGAGCAGGCGGCGGCCAAGGCGACGGCCGAATGGTTTGCCGGGTACGGCACCGCGTACACCGACGCTTCGCGCACACAGACCGTCAGTGCGGCGGGGTGGTCCAACGGATCGGTCGCGATGATGGGGACGTCCTACGTTGGGACCATTCCGATCATGGCTGCGGCGGCAGGGGCTCGCGGGTTGAAGGCGATCATGCCGGATTCGGCTATCAGCAGTTGGTATGACTATTACCGGGCCAACGGCATATATCGCGGCCCAGGCGGCTATCCAGGCGAGGACGCAGACATCCACGCCAAGTTCAACTTCTCAGCGATGAAGCTGACCCACGCCAGCAACCCGGGTGTGTGTGATCCGGTGTTCACAGCGTTGGCCAACAGTCAGGACCGGGCGTCAGGCAACATGTCGGCCTTCTGGGATGAGCGCGAGTACATCAAGACGGTCAAGGACTGGAACGTCGGGGTGTTCATCGAGGCCGGCTTCCGCGACTGGAACGTTATGGCGAAGCACTCGGTGCAGCTGATCGAGGAGCTGAAGAGGTACGGCAAGCCGTGGCAGGCCTGGCTGCATCAGCGCGGCCACGGGCATTCGCACCCCTCGGCCAACATCCGCAACGCGTTCTTCACCCACTACCTGTACGGCCAGGCGCCGTCCGGCGGGCAGCAGAAGGTGTGGTTGTACCCGTCCAAACCGCTGGAGGCGACAACCCCGGACTGGGCCGCGGTGCAGCCTGAGGAGTTCTCGACATGGCCGGTTCCGGGCGCCGCCGATGTCGCACTCAACCTGGCACCAGCTGCGTCCGGAGAGCTTGGGGACCTGTCGTTTGCGCCGCCCGTGGGGGGCGGCACCGTGCAGAGCTTCACGGACGATACGACCGGTTACGCCAACTCAGTGCCTGGCAACGCGACGCCGCTGCCCTCGGACCACGTGTACACGGCGTTGGGTTCAAACACTGCTGTGACGGGGCACCGGCTGATCTACGCCACCGAGCCGCTTGCGCAGGAGGTCCGGCTGTCCGGCACGCCGCGGCTCTCCCTCAACGTCGCCCTGACCAACCGGACCAGGGCAAACCTCTCGGCAATGCTGGTGGCATATCCGGCGGCGGGGACAGGGGTTTCAACCACGCCGCAGATCGTCTCCCGCGGCTGGGCAGACATCTCCAACCGCACCTCCCTCTGGACGGAGGATGCAGTAACTCCCGGTACGTTTTACCAGGTCACCTGGGATTTTGAGCCAAAGGATTACATCCTGACAGCCGGCAGTCGGCTTGCGTTGGTGGTCCTTTCCACCGACCCTGGTTTCACGGTCAGGCCCATGAACGGCACCGAGATCGAGGTGAAGCCCGGACTGTCCCAACTCACCCTCCCCCTGGTAGGCGGAGCAACGCACATGCGGCCAAACCTCGCTGGACCTTTGGCGTCGCTGTCCATCACGCCGGACGCGACCGAGGTCGAATCAGGCGGCCAGGTCGGTTTCACGGTTCTGGGGACCGGTGCGTCTGGTCTGTCGCATGGTGACTTGACCGGGGAAGTCTTGGTGACCAGCTCCATCCCGTCTGATTCGGTCGGGGTTGGATCGGTGACGTTGTCCGGCGCCGGAACGCGGACCATCACGGTCCGAATCGGCAACGTCACGGCGTCATTCGAAGTGACCGTGACGGACCCCGGCCCGACAGGTGAGCCCACGGAGGAGCCGACTGAGGAACCGACTGAGGAGCCGACTGCGGAGCCTACGGAGGAGCCCACCGAAGAGCCGACCGAGGAACCGACGGAGGAGCCCACCGAAGAGCCGACTGAGGAGCCCACTGAGGAGCCGACCGAGGAGCCCACCGAAGAGCCGACTGGGGAACCGACAGGCGAGCCCACTGGGGAGCCGACTGAAGAGCCGACCGGTGAGCCCACTCGGGAGCCGACCGAGGAGCCGACCGGTGAGCCAACTGGAGAACCGACGGGTCAGCCGACTGGTCAACCCACCGGGGGTCTTGATCCGACGCCTACGGGGAATCCGTCTGGCGGGCAGGGTGGGGGAACTCCGAGCGGTCCGGGTGGGGACAACTCCGGCGGGTCCGAGGGAGAGCCGACTGACACACCTGGTCCTCCACCTCCAGAACCGCCCGGCGCCGGCGCACCGGGTGGTGACGGCGGCCCAATACCCGACCCAGGTTCGGTCGCTCCTCAGGGCGTGGGCAACGCAACGCGAATGAGCCCGCTGATCGAGGCATCGGTATCGCACCGGGCCGTCCGGGCAACTCGGCGCCAACCCGTCCAGGTCACCGTCCGGGTCACGGCCGGCAGCGGACCGGCGTTCGGCGTGGTGAGTGTCCACGCCGGCGGGCTCAGTGCGGCCGCTCTGCTCAGCGGCGGCGCCGCCACCCTCCCGCTGAGTGGTCTGCCCACCGGAGTGCACACCGTATCCGTGCGCTACCACGGAGTCGCAGGTATCGACGCCACCGAGGCAAGCGCCGGCACCATCACCGTCACGCGCGCAACACCATCGGTCAGAGCCAAGGTGCGGGCAAAGCTCCGGACCTCAGTCAAGCCAGTGGTCAAGGTCAAGGTGACTCATCGAGACGTTGGCGCCCTGTCCGGCACGGTCAAGGTTGCCATCACCAAGGGCAAGCGAACCATCGCCTCAAGGAACGCCAAGCTGACGGCCAAGTCCGGTTGGGTCACCGTCAAACTGCCCAAGATCGCCCGCCCCGGCACCTACAAGGTCCGAGTCTCCTACCGCGGAAACGCCCAGGTGACCCCCAAGACTGCAACCCCCAAGACCGTGAAAGTCACCAAATAGGCCAACACACCCCAACCCCAACGGGCCCTAGACGTTGAACCGGAACTCCACCACATCGCCATCGGCCATGACGTACTCCTTGCCTTCCATTCGGAGTTTGCCAGCGGACCGGGCTTGGGCCATGCCGCCCAGCTCCACCAGGTCATCGAAGGAGACCACCTCGGCTTTGATGAAGCCGCGCTCAAAGTCGGTGTGAATCACACCGGCAGCCTGCGGCGCTGTCCAGCCTCGGCGGATTGTCCAGGCGCGTGACTCCTTCGGCCCGGCCGTCAGGAAGGTTTGCAAACCGAGCGTCGCAAAGCCAACCCGCGCCAAGCTGGCGAGTCCAGACTCAGCCTGCCCGGTCTCGGCAAGCAGCTCTGCGGCATCGGCGGGGTCTAGATCGGCTAGATCAGCCTCAAACTTGGCATCGATGAAAATCGCCTCGGCAGGCGCCACCAAGCCCGCCAACTCGGCGCGACGGGCCGGATCACCCAGCAACTCGTCATCGGAATTGATGACGTACAGGAACGGTTTCGCCGTCATCAGCGACAACTCGCGCAGCAACGCCAAATCCAGCTTGCCTGTCTTGGCCGCCGCATCAAGCGTGGTGCCGGCGTCCAGGAGCTCGCGCGCAGCCAACGCCGCGGCCAACTGAGCAGGATTCCCGCGCTTGATTTTGGTTTCCTTTTCAAGGCGGACTATCGCCTTTTCGAGCGTCTGCAAGTCCGCCAGAATCAGCTCAGTGTTGATGGTCTCGATGTCCGATGCCGGGTCCACCGCCCCGTCCACATGAACCACATCCGGGTCGGTGAACCCGCGTATCACCTGGCAGATCGCATCGGCCTCACGGATGTTGGCCAGGAACTGGTTGCCCAACCCCTCCCCTTGGCTGGCACCCCGCACAATCCCGGCGATGTCCACAAATGAAACCGTGGCCGGGACAATCCGCGCCGAATCGAACATCTGGGACAACACCCCCAGCCGCTCATCCGGCAGCGGCACCACCCCGACATTCGGATCGATGGTGGCGAACGGATAGTTCTGGGCCAGCACACTGTTGCCAGTCAATGCATTGAAAAGGGTTGACTTGCCGACGTTGGGCAGTCCGACGATTCCGATAGTGAGCGCCACAACCCTTCAGCGTACCCGCCCGGCACGGTGGGCTCGGGCCTCCGGACCTACGTCAACACCACCGAGCAACTGGTCAGCTGAACGCCCCTTGCCACACTGTGTCGAAGGGGGTGTGGGCATGGACCCTGGCTGCGATCCCCTGGGTGACATACCGCTTGGCGGTTGCTACGGCATCGGACATGGCTGCCCCCTGGGCGAGCGCTGCGGTGATGGCGGCAGCGAAGGTGCAGCCCGCCCCGGACACCCGCGCCTGCCCGATCTTGGGCGCCGAGAACACCTGGTGCGTCACTGTGCCGCTGTCCGGGTCCGCCTCAACCAGCACGTCAATCGCCTGGTCACCGGGCAAATCGACGCCTCCCTTGACCACCACAGCCCGCGGTCCAGCGAGCCCGCCGCCGGCCCCCGCCAGCTCCGCAACTATCCGCCGGCCGGCCTCGATCAGGTCCTCCACCCCGGACAGTTCCGCCATCCCGGCCAGCACCCGCGCCTCGAAGTTGTTGGGCGTGACCACCGTGGCCAGCGGCAGAATCTGCGCCCGCAGCGCCCTGTCTGTGTCGAGCGCAGCACCCGGCTCCTGCCCCTTGCAAATCAGCACCGGATCAACCACAACATGCCGCCACGCCTGAGTGCGCAAACTGCGCGCAACCTGGTCAATTGTGGCCGGCGTCCCCAACATGCCCACCTTGACCACGTCAAGATCATGCGCCGCGGTGGCCGCCTCGATCTGTTGCCCAATCACCTCAGGCGGGATCGGATGGAACCGGTGCTGCCACCCGCCGGACGGATCGAACGAGACAATGCAGGTCACGGTGCCAATCCCGTACACCCCCATCTGCTGAAACGTCTTCAAATCCGCCTGAAGCCCAGCCCCACCGGTCGCCTCAGACCCGGCGATGACGTACGCCAGATTGACCACGAAGTTCTCCTTTGCGTAGTGATTGAGCCAGATGCGCCGCACCGGTTGTCCGATGCCGCCCATTCAGTCAGCGTCCCAGGTTAGGCCTTCGCAGCCCGCGCCGCGCGCACGTACTGGACCAAACTGCGCGAGGAGGCATCCAGGGAGGCGATAGCAGCGGCATCGCCGGCGAGGGCTGGAGTGACTTGGGTGGCGAGCTGTTTGCCCAGCTCAACCCCCCATTGATCGAAGGAATCGATGCCCCAAACCGTGCCCTGGGTGAACGTGATGTGCTCATACAGGGCGATCAGTTGGCCCAGGGTCCCCGGCGTGAGCGCGTCGGCCATGATCGAGGTGCTGGGCCGATTGCCCGGGAACACCCGCGCCGGCACAATCGCCTCGGCCGTCCCCTCGGCCCGCACCTGGCTGGCCGGCTTTCCAAAGGCCAGCGCTGCGGTCTGCGCCACGAAGTTCGCCAACAGCAGGTCATGCACGTCTTGGTCGCCATCCACCAACGCCGCCGCTGGCTGGGCAAACGCGATGAAATCGGCCGGGATCAGCTGCGTGCCCTGGTGCAGCAACTGGTAGAAAGCGTGCTGCCCGTTTGTGCCGATCTCCCCCCAAAACACCTCGCCCGTGGCGCTGGTGACAGGGCTGCCATCCCACCGGACCGATTTGCCATTCGACTCCATGGTCAACTGCTGAAGATAGGCCGGGAAACGCGCCAAATGCTGGCAATAAGGCAGCACCGCATGCGAGCGAGCATCCCAGAAGTTGACATACCAGACGTTCAGCAAACCCATGAGCGCCGGGACGTTGCGCTCCAATGGCGTGGTGCGAAAGTGCTGATCAATCGCAGCAAATCCGGCCAGGAACTCGGCAAACACTTCCGGTCCAAGCGTCACCGCCAAAGACAGCCCAATGGCCGATCCAACCGAATACCGTCCGCCAACCCAATCCCAGAAGCCAAATACACCCGACGGATCGATTCCGAACGCCTTGACCCGGTCCAGTGCCGTAGAGACCGCCACAAAATGCCGGCTGATCGCCTTACGTTCCTCAGTTTCCCCCCCGCCGATGGCGCCCTGCGCCTTCAACTCTGCAAGTAGCCAGTTCCTTGCCAACCGGGCATTGGTCAAAGTCTCCAGGGTTCCGAACGTCTTGGAGGCGACTATGAACAGCGTGGTCTGCGGATCGAGCGTGGCCAAAGTGTCGGCGATGTCGCTTGGATCGACGTTGGAGACGAAGTGCGCACGGATCGGGCCGTGGTACGCGCTCAGGGCCTGGTACGCCATCGCCGGCCCCAGGTCTGATCCGCCAATTCCTATGTTGACCACGGTGTCTATTGGCCGGTCGCTCACACCGCGCCACTCGCCTTGCCGCACGGCCCGGGCGAAGGCGTCGATCTTGGCCAGCTCGTTACGGACGTCCTTGCGCACATCCTGGCCGTCAACTTCCAGGGAGGGGGCGGCATCGTCGGCACGCAAGGCGGTGTGCAGGACGGCGCGGTCCTCGGTGGTGTTGATGTGCTGGCCGGTGAACATGGCCTCGATGCGGCCGGGGAGCCCAACCTGCTCGGCCAACTGGACCAACAGGCGCATGGTGGTGCTGTCAATCAGGTTCTTCGACAGGTCAAGGCGCAGGTCAGCGGCGGTTAATGTGAAGCGGTCGGCTCGGGCGGGATCGGTCCCGAACGCGCTCGCCAGGTGGAATCCGCCAGACTTGAGCTCATCGCGGTGGGCGGTCAGGGCGGTCCAGGCGGGCGTGCTGGTGGCGTCGATCGGGGAGGCGATCATGGGTGGCGCTCCTTTGGGATTGCGGTCAGGTGGGCGCTCCAAGTATTCCAGCGCACCCGCCCTCAAAACGCCCGCGGCCCGCCGCCTGTGTTGCGGTGCGGTTACGAAATGGCCGAATTGGGGCCCAGACGTTGGCGGTCGCCGCCTGGATGGTGCAAGGTAGGGACCTATGGCACATACACGCAAATATCTGTCGGTTGCAGCTTGCATTGCCGCGGCCGCGCTCGCCTTATCCGCTTGTTCTACCTCCAATTCCCCAGACGATTCGGCGTCCGATGACGCGCCGGCGGCTGAGGATGCTGACGGCCGCGCTAGTGAATGCATGCCGGCACCGTTGCCGGAAGCCGCTACAGCCGCCGAGGTTCTCGAAGCCGCCGGCGTCGAGGTTCCCGTCCAGCTCCACTTGCAGTACTCGGTTGAGCACTACGGCGCCTCGTCAGCTGAGGAGTACACAGCCATCAAGGATCAGCTCGATAGCACGGGCCTGTTCAACGTTGACCTGCAGTCAACCGAATGGGTGACGTACCAGGAAGAGCGGGCATCCGATCAGTATCCGGCATACCAGCTCGGCTGGTTCCCGGATTTCCCCGACGCCGACAACTACCTCACACCATTCTTTGATTCCAACAACTTCCTCAATAACCACTTCGATGACAAGTGCGTTACCGACCTGCTCGCGGCCGAGCGGATTGAGACCGATCCGGCCGCGCGTGAGAGCCTTCTGGTCGATTTGCAGGCCGAACTCGCCACCAAACTCTCGACCATCCCGCTGCTCCAGGGCCGCCAGGTGGCCGTGGTTGGCAACGGCGTGACCGGTGTGGAGAACACGCTGGACGCCTCGTTCCAGTTCCGCTTCTCCACGTTCTCCAAGGGTGATCCGTCAGCGACCATCAACGTTGGCAGCACCGACGTCATCACCTCGCTCGATCCAGCTTTCGCCTATGACAACGCCTCCTATCTGGTGATGATCAACGTCTACCCGTTCGTCATGGGATTCGAGCAGGGCTCGGAGACACCGCAGCCCTCGCTGGCAGAATCTTGTGAGTTCTCCGATGACGGCATGGACTACACCTGCACACTGAAGTCCGGTCTGAAGTGGGCAAATGGGAACGATCTGACGTCATCGGACGTGAAGTTCTCCTATGACCGCCAGGTGGCCATCAATGATCCGAATGGCCCGGCCTCGCTGCTGGCCAACCTCGAATCGATTGACACTCCGGATGACACGACCGTCATCTTCCACCTGCTCTCGCCAAATGATGTGACGTTCTCCCAGGTGCTGGCCTCGCCGGTTGGCCCGATTGTGGATGAAGAGGTCTTCCCGGCCGATGGTCAGGCGCCTGACCAGGACATTGTGGCCGCGAACGCCTTCCTTGGGCCGTATTCGATCACCACGTACCGCGAGGGCGAGCTGCTCGAGTACGAGACCAACCCGGATTATGACGGCATCCAAGGCGCCCCGGTCAACGCCGGAGTCACCTACAAGTTCTACGCCGATGGCAACAACATGAAGCTCGAGGTCGAGGACGGCACCATCGATGTTGCGTGGCGCCAATTCACCCCGACAGACATCGAGTCTCTCGACGCCAACCCGGACCTTGATGTTGTCTACGGCCCAGGCGGCGAGATCCGCTACATCGTGTGGAACCTGAACACCCAGCCCGGCGACACCTACGAGCAAAAGCTAGCCGTCCGCCGCGCAGTAGCAATGTCCATAGACCGCCAAGCACTATCTGACCAGGTCTTCAAGGGCACCTACACCCCACTCTGCTCCTACGTCCCCGACGGCCTCCCAGGCGCCAGCCAAGCAGTCTGCGAAGCCTACAACTAACCCCACCCCACAGCGGCCGGCCCCAGCCGGCCCACCCCAACCCCGGAGCGTCCCGCCCAGCCCCCAAGCCAGGCGGGACGCTCCCCCTTTCCCCCCGTTTTGAGCACTTCCGGTCGCCGATGC
>JAIRRT010000029.1 GCA_031255835.1 Bifidobacteriaceae bacterium
GTCCGCATGCCGCGCAGGGCAAGCCAGGCTTCCCAGGGCCCGGCTATCGCCCCAGCCAGCGCGCGGTGATTGCGCAGGCGGGCGTCAAGCTCAGGAGTGGCAGCGACAAGGGCGCCGAGCACCACATCCGAATGGCCCGCCAGATATTTGGTGACCGAGTGGGCGACGATGTCGGCGCCGTGGGCCAGGGGGCGCTGGCCGAGCGGGGTGGCGAACGTGTTGTCCACGCCCACCAGCGCGCCTGCCTTGTGGGCCATCTCGACCAGGGCGGGGATGTCGGCGATGTCGAGGAGCGGGTTTGTGGGCGATTCGATCCACAGCAGGTCCGTCGCCTCGGCTTCCACTGCTGCGGTGACCGCGGCGGTATTGGCGATGTCCACCTTGGTGAGGTTGAAGCGGTGTTGGGCGGCGGCATCGTCGGCTAGGGATGCTGCCATCTGGTAGGGGGCGGTCGGCATGACCACTCTTCCCCCCACTGGGACCAGGCTGAACGCAGCGCTGATGGCTGCCATGCCGGAGGAGAACAGGATGGCGGGGCGGCCGGCGCCCTCGAGTTGGCCGATTAGCTGCTCGGGTGGGCGCCAGGTTTCGGTGTCGAGGCGTGCGTAGAGTAGCTCGCCTGGTGCTGGCGTGCCGCGCGAGACGTATGTGCTGGACAGGACCACCGGCGGGTTGACCGGCACCCCCTGATCCCGCTCGGGCCGGCCACCGCAGACCACCAAAGTTCCGTCCCGAAGCCCGCGCTCGGCTGGGGTTTGGGGTACGGGTGCGGGTGCGGCGGGGGGCACGTGCGGCGCCGGTGGGGTTGGCTGGGTTGGGTCGGTCGGGTTTGGCACGGTTGCCAGACTAGACGCATTCCCGGCGAGGCGTTGGGCTGGGGATTTGGCCGGAAGGTTAGGTTAGCCTAAGCTAACATGCGCCCGGCTTTGACTGGGTGCCGCCCTGATCGCCCAACACCGTGAGGGATGACCCACCGATGGACCGCCCACGCCCCAAGCAGTACTTCGCCTTCCTTCCCATGGCCGGCGTTGTCATACTCGCGCTGGTGGGGTGTTCGCTCGGGGCGCCGGCGTCCGGGCTGGGGGATGCGCACGATGCCGCAGCAGGCCAGGCGGTCGCGCTGAGCGAGCTGGACATTCTCGAAGACCCCAAGACCTACGAAGGCCCTTCCACTGCGCGGTTGGTGAGTGGCGGCATCGTCCCTGTGGATGTGGGGGTGGCGCCGCAGCTTCCGGTGACGGTGACCGACTCCCAGGGCACCGAGGTGACCGTCACCGATGTCAGCCGGATTCTTGCGCTGGACCTGTACGGGTCAACCTCGCGGATCGTGTTTGAGCTTGGGCTTGGCGACCGCGTGGTGGGGCGGGACACCTCCAGCGCGTTCCCGGAGATCGCGGATCTGCCGCTGGTCACCGAAAACGGGCATGACCTGAACGCCGAGGCGATTTTGGAGCTGGCGCCAAGCGTGATTGTCACCGACACATCCCTTGGCCCGTGGGATGCGATCTTGCAGATGAGGGAGTCGGGGATTCCGGTGGTGGTTGTCGATCCGCATCGCGACATCGCCTCCGCGCCGGCCCTGATCCAGCAGGTTGCCGATGCCCTGGGGGTGCCCGATGCCGGACAGGTCCTCGCGGAGCGCACCGCGGGGGAGATAGAGCGGACAGTGCAGGAAATCGCCGCGATCACTCCGGCGGACCCCGCGCAGAAGGCGCGAATGGTGTTCTTGTATGTGCGCGGACAGGCCGGCGTGTACTACCTATTTGGTCAGGGAAGCGGCGCCGATTCGCTTATCCAGGCGCTTGGCGGGATTGATGTTGCCTCTGAGATTGGCTGGGAGGGGATGCGGCCCGTGACTGATGAGGGGCTCATTGCTGCCGATCCAGACCTGATCATCATGATGAGCGGCGGTCTGGAATCCGTGGGCGGTGTGGATGGGCTGCTGGAACGCCTTCCCGCCGTCGCGCTGACCAATGCTGGGCGGGGCCGTCGGATTGTCGATATGGATGACCGCGAAATCCTGTCATTCGGCCCCATCACCGCCGGCGTCCTCGACGCACTGGCCCGCGCGATCTACGCCCCCGCCACCTCCCAGGAGGTGCAGTGAGAGCGAATCCCCAGCCTGCGGCATCGGCCACAAGTGCGCGTGGTGAGCCTGCGCGCGAGGCAGAGCTTGCCGCGAACCGATCTGTGCCCACCAAGTCCACCGCACCTGCCGCGCCCGCCAAGCCCACGGCGAGCCGACCCGCACCCACCGCACCCTCCGCACCGTCCACTCGGCGCGCCGCTCGCTCCCGGGCGGCGGTGTTCTTCACCATCCTGGCGGTGGCTGCCATCGTGTTGGCCGTGGTCAGCGCAGGGGTGGGCCAGTTCCCGGTCAGCCCGGCCGACGTCGTTGCCTCCATAGCCCGGCGCCTCGGCCTGAGCGGTGTGCACCAGATCCAACCCGCCGCCGATGACGTCCTGTGGGCAGTGCGGTTCCCTCGCGTGACCATGGCGGTACTGGTCGGAGCGGGCCTGGCCACGGCGGGCGCGCTGATGCAGGGCGTGTTCGGCAACCCACTGGCCGAGCCAGGAGTGATCGGTGTATCGGCCGGGGCCGCCGCCGCAGCCAGCGCAGCAATCGCCACCGGCTGGGCCAGCGCCGGGGTGTGGTCCACGGCCGCCGCTGCCTTCGCCGGAGGCCTGGCCACCACAATCGCCGTCTACACCCTGTCCCGCTCCCAGGGGCGCACCGAGGTGGTGACCTTGGTGCTGACCGGGATCGCCGTGAACGCAGTGTGCGGGGCCGTCATCGCATTCCTCACGTTCGCCGCCACAACCCAAGCCCGGGAACAGATCGTGTTCTGGCAGCTCGGAAGCCTAAACGGGATGCGCTGGGTCTACGTAGGCGCCGTGACCCCACTGGTGTTGGGCGGGGTGTGCGCAGCGCTGGCGCTGGGACGCCGCCTGGACATCCTGGCGCTGGGAGAGCGCCCCGCAAGGCACCTGGGCATCGACGTGGAACGCACACGCATCACCGCGATCATCGTGATTGCCCTGCTCACCGCCGGGGCCGTGGCGTTTTGCGGGATCATCTCGTTTGTCGGGCTGGTCATACCCCACCTGGTGCGAATGGTCCTTGGCCCCGCACACCGCCAACTCATCGCCGCCAGCGCCCTGGGCGGAGCAGCCCTCATGCTCGGCGCAGACCTGGTGGCCCGCAACGCGGTGCCCTACGCCGACCTTCCAATCGGCATGCTCACCGCGCTTGTGGGCGGCCCATTCTTCTTCTGGTTGCTGCGCCGCACTCGCCGCACGTCAGGGGGATGGGCATGATCCACGGGACGGTGAAAGACCAGGTCAAGGTGGGGGGCGGCATCGTCGGGGTGAGGGGTGCCAGCTATGAGATCGATGGGGTGAGCATCCTCGATCAGGTGAGTTTGGAGGTCCGGGCGGGGGAGGTTTTGGCGATTGTCGGGCCCAATGGGGCGGGCAAGTCGACGCTGCTGGGGCTGCTGGCCGGGGATCTGCGGCCCACTTCCGG
>JAIRRT010000053.1 GCA_031255835.1 Bifidobacteriaceae bacterium
AAGGTGACCAGTGTTACGGCTACTGGTATCCCCAAGACCATGACCCCAGGTCAGGTCGCATGGGCTACCGGCAAGATCAAACCTGTCAAAGCAGCTGGCGCCATCGTCCGGTTCACCTCATCGAACCCGACCATTGCCACCATCGATGCGGCAGGCCGGATCGTGGCCAAACAGGCCGGCAAGACCACGATCAGTGTCAAGGCGGGCAACAAGACCCGCACGTACACAATCACCGTCTCCTAGCCAGTAAGTGGTCAGGGCGGCGCGCCTTCTCAGTGAGGCGCGCCGTCCTCCCACTGCCTAGGGTCAATCTGCGGGCGCTGCCACTGGTAGTCGCTACCAAACAGCGGCGAGGTGATCATCAGATCAGCCGTCGAGGCGTTGCATGCAGCCGGCGCGTTCCACAAGGCGGCCAGACGCAGCAGCGCCTTGACGTCTGGATCATGCGGCTGGGGCTCAAGCGGGTCCCAGAAGAAGATCAGCACGTCCAGCCGGTTCTCGGCGATCATCGCCCCAACTTGCTGGTCCCCGCCAACCGGCCCGGACAACAGGCGTTGCACCGGCAGCCCGAGTTCATATTCGAGCATCGTGCCGGTTGTGCCGGTGGCCCACAGCTCATGGTTGACCAGGACGTGGCGGTTGTACTCACACCAACGCAGCAGGTCCTGCTTCTTGTTGTCGTGCGCAACCATCGCGACGCGACGCCGGGTGGTTGGCCCGTCGCTCATCGGGTGAACTCCCTTCGGGTGCGGCTATGCGGTTTGCACCAGCCCGCGCTAGCTGCCGGACTTACCGGCATCGTCCTTGCTGTCCGCGCTTGGCGCCGCGCTCTGGCCGCCAGCCTCCTCGTCATCGTTGGACGATGTCGTTTGGCGGGCAGCGTCTGCAACAGAAGCGGCCGCACGCTTGGCTTTCCCGACGGCAGTGTGCGCGGCTTCCGCGGCCTTCTTGCTGGCCGAGGAGACCTTGCGCACCGCCTCTCCGGTCTTCTCGCCAACCGCCTCGGCGGCAGCCTCGGCAGCGGAGCCCAGATCGCTCAGGGCCTCCTTGGCGGCAGGCTGATCCTCGGACGAATCCGCCTCCCCAGCCGCCTGGCTTGTCGGAACGAACGAGACGTCATCGGCGCCCCATGCGTCATCCTCTGACCACGGATCGGCATCCAGCTCACGCCGCGCCCAAACCGCGTAGGCGATAGCGCCCAGCGCGCCCAGCAGCGCCGACCACCCGAGGAAGCGGCACAGCCGGTGCTTCTTGGGGGGCGGCTGGACCACCAAGGCCGGTGCTCCGGCGCTTTGGGCGGCCACTTCAGCGGCACGGTTGACGGCATCGACAATGGCCGGCAGCACCTGCTCCTTCAGCCTGTCCCGCGCGATGTCGATCTTCGGGGACAGCAGACGTGCGGCCTCGGACACCCGAGGGGCAGCTGCCATCACACCGTGGTGCCAGGCGGTCCGGGCCCGCGGGGTCACCCACTCGATGGCGGCTTCAGCTCGTGGCCCAGCCCACCGGGCAGCGTAGGACGAGGCCTCGGAGACGGCGTGGCGGGCTGCTCGCCCATGACCGCGGGCACAGTCAGTGAAGTCCCCGTGATGTGGCTTCCGGCGGTGGCCAGAAGCGCAGCAACGGTCGGCGCAACTCATAATGGCGGTCCTCCTTGTCGGCATCGATCCGCAGTGGAGCGATGCATGGATCAGGGTGTAGACCCCCATGGTCTCACCGATTCGGCCGTGAGCGAACACCGCAGCGGAACGTCTTTCCCACGTTCCGGCTGGCCGGTCATGGCAAGATGGGTCGAGTGCATGCGACTCTTCACACTTCGCTAGGCGATATTCGTCTCAACTTGTTCCCCGATACGGCCCCCGTGACCGTGGCCAACTTCACTGGCCTTGCCACCGGTGAGCGCGAGTGGCGTGACCCGGAAACCGGTTCACCCAGCCACAGTCCGTTCTATGACGGCCTGACTTTTCACCGTGTGATCAGCGATTTTATGATCCAAGGTGGCTGCCCTCTCGGTACCGGTACAGGCGGACCGGGCTACACGTTCGATGACGAGATCACCCCGTCCCGGCGGTTCGACAAGCCCTACCTGCTGGCCATGGCCAACGCCGGAATGCGCGGCGGACACGGCACCAACGGGTCCCAGTTCTTCATCACCGTCCGCCCAACTCCTCACCTCAACTCTGCCCACACCATCTTCGGTGAGGTGGCCGATGCCGATTCACAAGCGGTGGTGGACGCCATCGCCGCCACGCCGACTGGCTTCGGTGACCGGCCGCGGACCCCGGTGACAATCAACTCAGTCAGCGTCGAGCAGTGACCGGGTCGGGTTCAGGCCGCATTTCATGACAGTTCCATACGGCGACAACCCGATGCCAGCTGGCGCCAACTGGTGCCCGCGCCATCCGGACCGGCCAGCCTTTGTGCGCTGCCAGCGCTGCGAGAGGCCCGTTTGCCCCGAATGCCAGGTTTCGGCATCGGTCGGTGTGCAATGCGTTGACTGTGTCCGCCAGGCCCGCGCCAGGCTGCCGCGCCTGCGTTCGGTACTGGGTGCCTCGACATCGGCGGGCCCGCCCATTGTCACGGTCACGTTGATCGGGATCTGCGTGGTGGTGTGGGTGCTGGGCTGGCTGGTGCCGCCGCTGGAGTTGACCAAGCACCTCGGGTTTGTTCCAGCGCTATCGCACGCGCAGCCGTGGCGCCTGGTCACCTCGATGTTCGATCACGCCGGCCTGGCTCACCTTGCGTTGAACATGCTGTGCCTTTGGATGGTCGGCTCGTTCCTAGAACCCCTACTCGGACGATGGCGCTTCACCGCCTTGTACATGTTGTCCGGCCTGGGTGGTGGGCTGGCGATTCTGGCTTGGGCGTCGTTGCATATGAACAGCGTGGACGTGATCCAGCTGACCGTCGGCGCATCAGGGTCGATCTTCGGATTGTTCGGCGCGATGGTGTGGGTGGTGCGCCGTCTGGGCGGGAATCTGACCGGCATCCTGACGGTGTTGGCCATAAACATCGTGTTCACGTTGACCAACGCCGGCACGGTGTCATGGGAAGGCCATCTGGGCGGGCTGATAGTTGGGCTGATCCTGGGGGCGGCCTTCGCCTTCGCGCCCAGGGCAAGGCATCTGGCCTTCTCGGTGTCCGCCACTGTCGCTGTCGGCGTGGTGGTGTTGGGTGCCTACGCAGCGCTATCCACAGGCTTTTCCACAGTCGGCGGGCTGATCGCGCCGGTGTTCAGTTGAGCCGGCATGGCTGGCCGGACGGACGCAACTGCCCGTCAACGGCCCCGTCAGGGCATGTGATCAAACTTACATGCTTGTAGTTATCCCCAGCGTCATCCACCGTTGGGGAAAACGATCAGCGCCATCGCATGGTCATCAGGAAGCCGGCCAACACGCCGGCAAATCCGATGGCCAGGTTCCAATCGCCCAGGCTTCTGATCGGGGGGAATGCAAGGTAGGTGAAGACCACATAGGCCAGCCCGCCGAGCATAAGTGCCACCATGGTGATCGCCCACCACTTGGAACTGGGCTGCGGCGCGGCCTTGCCGGGTGGCGGCATGTACGCGGCCTTCTTTTGCTTCTTGGCGCGTGAACGCGACTCAGGCACGGGAACGGACTCCTTAAGCTGGTGGCGATGATCGCACCCTAGCGTAGTCGAACACGCTGGAAATCGCCTTCCGCGCCGGTTGGCTGACTGATCTGGCCCGGTAGTCTGGGGCGGGCAACACAATTGGCCCAGCCTGGCCCGTGCACCTGATGGAAAGGACGTGCCTGGTGGCTCGCAAGCGTGCCCGACACGCGCTCGGAGGTAGCTCGACTGTTGCCGTGTGCCTGGTTGCAGTCGCCGCGGGCCTGCTGATCGGCACAAACGCTGGTGTGTCAGGTGCGGATGATCGCAGCCAGGGCGGTCTGGTGGGCATGGTCGAGAGTCAAGTTCGCCAGGTTGCAGAACTGGAGGAGGCCGGCCAGGAGCTGACCGCCGAGGTCGAGGAACTCTCCACCAGCGAACTCCCGCCCGCCTCCGGCACCGAGCGGACAGACCTGGGCATCGCCTCGGGCAGGCTCGCCGTGGAGGGCCCGGGCATCACCGTCACCCTGGATGACGCCCCAGCCCCGGCTGAACTCACCGGGGACATCGCACCGGACGCCTATGTGGTGCACCAGCAGGATGTCGAGGGAGTGCTGAACACGTTGTGGGCAGCCGGCGCGGAAGCAGTGGCGATCCAGGGTCAACGTCTGACGTCAGTATCGGTGGTGCGTTGCGTTGGCAATGTCCTTCTGCTGGGCGGGCGGACGTATTCACCTCCCTACGTGATTGACGCCATCGGCGATCCAGAATGGCTGGCCACGGCACTGAGAACTTCACCGCTGACAGAGCCATATCGCCAATGGGCAGAGCGAGTTGGATTGACATGGTCGGTCAAATCGCAGCCGTCGCTACGCATTGAGGCCTATGCGGGCGGTAGCATCACCCTGCGGTACATCGCCTCATCGGCGGGCGTGACAAGTTAGGGGTCGCAATGGACGAGAGGGACAGCAAGGTCCCTGAGGGCGGCGAGCCCGTCACTCTGGCGAACCTTGATGCCATCTTGGCTGCCCGCCGTCCAGCAGATCCCGAGCCAGAAGCCGCCCCCCCGGCGGACGGCGCCTCCCATGGGGAAGGTGCCCCCACCCCCGACGATGCCGTCCCAACCGACCAGCCCCCCGCCCCACCCCCCACACCAACCCCCCCAACCGGCGCACCAAAACCCCCCCAGGACTCTGCAGTCGCGTCCGCCGATGCCGGTAGCGGCGAGCCAGCCGCGCAGCCCCCCGAAGGTGGCGAGCCAGCTTCCGGCGCCGACGCAGCCGGGCCAACCAAGGCGGGCGGCGTGCAGCCCCCTGCGGGCGGTGCGCCAGCCGTCTCAGGTGCGTCAACCCCCCACGGTGCGTCAACCCCCCAGGGTGCGCAGACCCCTACGGGCGGTGCGCCAGCCGCTGGCGCAGGCGGGCAAACCAATGCGGGCGGTGCGCAGCACCCCGCGGGCGGCGAGCCGGCCGCCTCGGGTGCGCCAACCCCCCAGGGTGTGCAGACTCCCGCGGGTGGTGGGCCGCCCGTCTCAGGTGCGCAGGCCGCCAAGCCGGCTGCCGGTGCGGCACCTGAGCGGTCCTCTATCAAGCCGCCAAGGTGGGCTGAGGTTGAGGCGACCGATCCGGGCGGCGCCGTGCCGGCGGTGGAGGCAACTAACCAGCCGACAATCGGCGTCCCCGTCTCGCCCCCTGGCCAGATCGGCGCGCCGATCCGCCCAGCCGCGCCCGCTCCGCGGCCCGAGGTGAACCGAGTGGCGGCGGTGCAGGCCGCTCCGGCGGCAGCGCAGCCCGCAGAGCCGGCAGAGCGCGCTGACTCCCTTGTCCTGACCATCCCCTGGCCCCAGGTCCCAGCGAGCGACGATGCCGATCCGCGCCGCCGGATCCCCATCGGGGCAATCCTGACCGGAATCCTGGGCGAGATCCTCATAACCGTCGGCGTGATCCTCGGCCTGTATGTGGTCTGGGAGATTGTCTGGTCCTCGGTCGAGGCCAGGCCGGAGCAAGCCCACGCTTTGGAGATAGTCCACGAGCGCGCCGCATACGTCGAGCCGGTGACAGTTGAGCAGATCGGACCTAGTGAAGCGCCGGTGTTTGCGCCGGAGTACACCGACAATTTCCCGACCATCACCGGCCCTATCAACTCCGAGCCTTGGCTCTCGCTCCACGTCCCGCGCTGGAGTTATGACTACAACGTGGCCATAGCCGAGGGCGTCGAGGACCCGGTGATCAACCGAGGGTTGATTGGCCACTACCCAGACACCCAGAACCCAGGCGAGATGGGCAACTTCGCCACCGCAGCGCACCGCATCACCCATGGTGAGCCGTTTGCCCGGATCCAAGAACTCCACAACGGCGACGAGCTGATTGTCGAAACCGACGAGTACTACCTGGTCTACGAGATGTATGACCAGCGAATAGTCGAACCAACAGACATCTCAGTGATCTGGCCGGTTCCTGGACAAGCCGGCGTGGCACCAGAGCGCCGGCTGATCACCCTGACAACCTGCCATCCCAGGTACACCTCGACCCACCGCTACATAGTGTGGGGCGAGCTGCGGTACTGGACCAAGAAATCCGAAGGGCCGTTGCGGGCACTGACCCCACCTGCCCTACGCGGTGAGGGAGGCTGAGGTATGTACGGGGCACTGTGGCGCCATCTACCCGGACCCAAATGGTTCCGAGCCTTCACCCTGCTATGCCTAGCCCTAGTAGCGGTCTGGGCCTGCTTCGAGTTCTTCTTCCCCTGGCTATCCGAAGTCCTCCCCTTCAACGAACTGACAGTAGAACAAGACTCAGTCCCAGAAACCCTCCCCCTACCCCTCCCAACCTAACCCCACCCCAAACCCCAGCCCAGCCAACCAAGCCCAGACGTTGGGGTGTTCGCCCTGTAGCGCGTGCGTTGGGTTGGGGGTTCGATGCCGCTGGCGGCATGCCTTTTGGAGGCGGTCACCGAATTCTTCTGGGGATGATGAGTGTGGTCCAGGGTTTGGTGATGTCGGTGGGTTTGATGGTGGTCCGGTTCGGGGACGTCGAGTGGTTTGGATCCCAGACCTGGCTGCGGACAGGGAGGTGTGCGGGTGTGTCTCCCCCAAACCTCACCCCCCAAGCGGCGGTTGGCCTGGTCAGGGGTGCTTAACTGACCAATTGAGCCGGCTTGGTCGCCAATTGGTCAGTTAAGCACATCCACCTCGACGGGGCTGAGCACA
>JAIRRT010000073.1 GCA_031255835.1 Bifidobacteriaceae bacterium
ATAATCCGACCGCCGTTCACCAAACGGTCCGTGTCCGGGCTGAACGAGCAGATGATTCGCCGCGCGGCAGACCGGCCGGCCATGGCCGAGGCCTGGCGGCAGGCAGCTGATGAGGTCGCTGGTGTGGCCGATGTGGTGGCCCTACCGAATCAGCCGGTCAGGCCGGCGGTGGCCGCTTGGCTGGACGTGATGGCAATGACAGCGGCCATCTTCGTGGTGACCATCTGCATCCAGGGGGTCTATGCGACGGGGTTCGCCATTGCGCGGGACGGCCAAGGAGGCGGGCCGCCGCCGGGCTGGGCGGTGGCGTTGTTAGTGCTGTTCGTGGTGGCGTCAGTATTCGGGACGCTGGTTGTGACCCTTTTGCTGGGGCGGGTCGGCCGCGGCGCGTCCACCAAACGGGCCATCAAGGCTTTGTCACGGGCGGTGTTGGCAACTATGCAATCCCTGGGCGAGATCACCACGCCCGGCGTGCGGGTGGCAGTTGTGGAGAACGCAACTAAGGCCGGCCCGATCTGCGTTTCGCTGGCCGGTGGCACAGTGCGGGAGAAGGTCGCCTTCTCCAAGGCGATCACCGAGTTGATGGCGCCGATTGACAATCCCCGCTACGTGGTGGTCTCGCGCCGCTGCCGGGGCCGCAAGCCCAAGGACGCGTTTGCCTGCCCCAGCCTTGTCGGCACGGCCGCCAAAGCCAAAGTCTTCGCCAATGCGCTGCGCCGCTATGTCGCCACCTATGACATTCACTACACCCGCAACCCGGCCGGCCGGAAGCTGCTCCTGGAATGCCGGCGCTGGAGCTTCATCAACCGAAACGCACGCAAAGCCGAGGACTACAAGATAATCGCCAACGATCCATTCCGCCCTCACCGGGAGCTGGTCGGCTCCCGATAGAAGCGAGCCATCTTCAGGGCTAGGGACCCCGTGCCCCAGGCGTGAACCGTTTGTGGTGGCTGACCGGTACGGTGTGTGGCTGTGGTGCGGACGGCGGACGGGGCCCCAAACTGCGGCCAATGGAGCTTGTTCTACGAGGCAGGCGCGCTGGCAGGTCGGCAAGACGCTGGTGGCTGTGGCGGCGGCATCGGCCGCTGAACACGCTGGCCCCGCGGCAGCCTGGTTAGAACTGTGCTCAGCCGTCCGGTAGACTCACGTCCTGGCTTTTCGCAGCCACGGGGTGTGGCGCAGCTTGGTAGCGCGCTTCGTTCGGGACGAAGAGGTCGTGGGTTCAAATCCCGCCACCCCGACCACAGAAAATGCGGCATTAACCAGCGGAAACGCCTTTTCTGGGCTCTTCCTTTTTTCGGCAAGTACTGGCGCACACGAAGTTTGGTCTCCATTTATTCTCCAGATTGAAACTGGATCTCCATCTTTGCAAGGCCTTCGAACAAGTCCTCCAGCGACCGCCACGGGCCTTGGTGACCAGGCGGGTCCCTAGTCCTGCTCGTATGCACACCACCGGGTCCCTCAGGGGTCGGGTTCACTCTTGCTATGAAAAGGGCTAGGCGGGCCGCCATCCTGGGGTCCAGACTCCCTCATCCCCTCCTCGACAGGGCCGCACATGCTATGGCCTCCGGCTGGATCCTCGCAGGCACCGGCGGCTGGAGGCGTACTGGACGGCCCTGGGAGGGATCTGCTCCTACCCAGAACGTCAGAACGCTGCTGGCGAAATGCCCATTGAAGCGAGATCGCACAGGGCATGGATGATGATCGGGCCCAACAGATTGTCCAACTTGGCGTAGAAGAACCCGTAGAGCAACCCCCAAACCGTTGGGATCAGAAGCATGGTGTAGTTCTGGGCCAGGAAGTCCCCAAGAGACAGCCCCGAGATCGCAAGTTGGAAGGGAAGGTGCGAAAGACCGAACAGCACCGCTGCGACAATCGGCCCGGCCACCCTGCCCATAAAGCCGGTCAGCCGGCTCATGATGAAGCCCCGGAAAACGACTTCTTCAGGCACCGCCACCCAGAGTAGGAACCATACGGCCTGTCCGGCAATGAAGCTGGGGCTGTAGAAATCGGCACCATGGATGACGGTGGGAACGATTGCCGCTCCAGCAATAGCCGCAGCGCCCAGCCCCAGGCCCCAGAGGGCTGAGCGGCCAGCATTCTTTCTGTGAAGGCCCAGGTCAGACAGCCCCTGCCGCCGGCAACGAAGAATCAGCGCGATGACACCCAGTTCGATCACAACGCCGGGCCCGACCACCGTCAAACCGTGTGGCGTGGCCCCCACCCATGGCAGGCCACTCGCTAGCAGCGACCCCTGGATCCACAACAAGGCCATGTAGAACACCCAGAACCCGAGTGCCAGCCAGCCGTCGAGCGGCCGGTATGAGCCTGCCCGTGCCACGTATGCAGCGTTGGCTCGCCACCAGTGGTGCGGCTCTGACACCTCGGCTCGGCTTGGCACGGCATCCAATTGTGCCAGCCGAACCAGGCTGCGCTGCTGGTGCAAACCCGGCGGATCGGTCGGCAGGCGCGAACCCGCCATACTGTGTCACGATCACTTTGCAGACCGCCCCGGTGCTGGACTACGCGCTGGCGCGACAGCGAGTTGTGATGAGTCTCGGACGTAGACGGCGGTATCGGCAACAGGCAATAGGCCGCCGCCCCAGGAGATGAATTGGGGCTCCTAGCCTTCCTCCCAGGTCAGTCCGGGGACCTGGGGCATTACTGACTTGTCGTTCAGGAAGGAGTGGAGTACCTGTGCAGCTATGTCCTTGGGGACGGCATATCGAGCGTCCACTTCGGTGGCGGCGCCCATGTAGGTGAACCAAATGGTTCCGATGTCGCCTGGGGGTCTGGTGGTTGACCCGAAGGACCGGTCATCGGTGAAGTAGATCAGGACCGTGCCCAGTTTGGTAGGCGCGGCAACCAGACTGTGGGTCGGTCGGTTCAGGGTCCAACACAACCACGACGCTTCGCTGTCAGCTGAGGACGGATTAGGTAGAAATCGGCGGGTTGGTCCCAGGTGCTGGGCGAACTCGTGTGATCAGGCCGCCTGCGGTGTCCGCGCCGGCACGACGGAAAGCCTGCGGCTATTGCGGCGGATAGTGGGGCCTGCTGAACAGGCCAAATAGGGGATTCACCTGGTGCATTACAGAGGTCAACCGCAGAGGGGGAAAGGGGGCAGGCCTCCCAGGCCGGTCCCCCATTTCGAGATTTCTCTAACAGCTTGACAAAAATCCCATGCGCAGGGAATACCTGATCCTCTAGAGTGTTTTTACTCACATGGGCCGACGGGTATGCGGCGACACGGAGACAGGCGAGATGCCTCTAGTCGCTCCATACCGGCCGGCCCGTTGTTGCGAACCAGATACCCCATAAGGACCATTATGAACCGAATAGCGAGACGCCGTCAGCCACACGCGTTACCACGTAACGACGCCGGCATGACACTTGTAGAGGTGGTCGTTACCATCCTCTTGCTGGCGATTCTCACCGCCACCGCTGGCATCTTGGTGGCACGAACCACCGCTAGAACAGTGGACAACCGCGCCCGGATTGGAGCCAGCGCGCTGGCTCAGCGTGAACTGGATTTGGCTGCCACGGTGATCTCCGCCTCCGCGGATGGCGTGGAGAGCCTGTTGAATCCCCAAACGGCAATCAACCCCAACCTCACCGACGCGATGGCATCCGGCGATGACGAATACCCGTTCCAGCTGGGCGGTCAGAAATTCCGGGTTGAGCGGACCGTAGAGCGAAGGGCCATTGGCTCCGGCTCGCCGTGCCAAGGGGGCACAGGCGCTGCCCAACAGCTGGCAGCGTTGGTGCAGGTGCGAGTCACCTGGGCAGGCATGGGCCCAACCACCAGGCCACACATCACCTCGGCGCTGTTCCCGCCCCACGCCGGCGCCGCTGCTGAAGCGCTCGGCAACAGAGCGGTTATCGGAGTGAAAGTCACGGGCGTATCCGACTCGGCATCAACCGCGCGGCCTGGCATCAGAGTGCGGGCCGCGGCTCCCGGCTTCCGGCAAGAAGCCGTCACCGATTCAAGAGGCTGCGCCGTGTTCGTAATGGAAACACCGACAGAAGGCTTCGACGTAGAGCTCACCCTTCTGGGACAGGGCTCCAACACCTACGTCAACTTGGCCCGTGAAGCAGAACCCACGCTGACCGAATACCACGTGACAGCAGGCAGTTCCCGCAACCCGGTCTTCGAGAACTATGACCGGGCAGCGTCACTAGTTGTCAAGGTCGAAGGGACGCCCGATGCCGACGAGGTCACCATCACGCCGTTGTCCTCTGCCGCAGGCGACGAAATCACGGCTCCCATCGTGGACGGGATCGCCGAATTCGACCGGCTGCACCCGTCCACGTACGGACTGCGGATTGGCAGTTCAACCCCTATCTCGATCACTTTGACACCAGGTGAACGCCTGACAGAAGAGGTGGTGATCCCATGAT
>JAIRRT010000034.1 GCA_031255835.1 Bifidobacteriaceae bacterium
TTCTTGGGTTTGCTGCACCTGGAGATTATTCGCGAGCGGCTGGAGCGTGAGTTTGCCATCGACCTGATATCGACGGCGCCGAACGTGGTGTACGAGGTCACAATGGAAGACGGCACCATAGTGCGAGTGACAAATCCTAGCGAATTCCCGGCCGGGAAAGTGGAGCAGGTCCGTGAACCGGTTGTGCGTGCAACAATTCTTGCGCCGGCCGAGTTTATCGGCTCGATTATGGAACTGTGCCAGTCGAGGCGCGGCACAATGCATGGGATGGACTATCTTTCGCCGGAGCGGGTCGAGATGCGCTACACCCTTCCGCTCGCTGAGATTGTCTATGACTTCTTCGACCAGTTGAAGTCCAGGACCCGCGGATATGCGTCCCTCGACTACGAACCCGCAGGTCAAGAAGCGGGCGAGCTGGTCAAAGTGGACATCTTGCTGCAGGGCGAGCAGGTGGATGCGTTCTCCGCCATCGTGCACAAGGATAAGGCCTATTCTTATGGGGTGTCCGTGGTTGGGAAACTACGCAAGCTGATTCCTAGGCAGCAGTTCGAGGTGCCGATTCAGGCGGCCGTTGGCTCCCGAGTGATTGCGCGGGAGAACATCCGCGCGCTGCGCAAGGACGTTCTTGCCAAGTGCTATGGCGGCGACATCACGCGTAAGCGCAAGCTGCTGGAGAAGCAAAAGGAAGGCAAGAAGCGAATGAAAATGGTGGGGCGCGTGGAAGTGCCGCAAGAGGCGTTTATCGCAGCACTTTCAGGCGACGGCGAGGACGGAAAGAAGAAGTAGGCGAGGTCCGGTGGAGACCGACGCAGTCAAGCCGGAAGCGACGGCGGTGCCGCCTGACGCTGGGACGGCTAAGCCGTTCGGCGTATACGTTCACGTTCCATTCTGCGCCTCGCGCTGCGGCTATTGCGATTTCGTGACATACACCTCGCCAGAGCTGCGCGGCTTTGCCCGCTCAGATTTCCCCCGTTGGACGATGTCGGAACTCACCATGGCGCGCGGCGCAGTGGAGGCGATGGGCCTGGGGGAGCGGCGGGTGAGCACCGTGTTCTTCGGCGGGGGTACGCCGACGCTGCTGGCGCCGGGGGAGCTGATGGCCGTGCTGGATGCGATCGAGCAGACATGGGGGTTGGCCCCGGGGGCTGAGGTGACTGTCGAGGCGAACCCGGACAGCATCGACGAGGCGGCGGTCAAGCAGCTTGCGGCCGGGGGAGTGACGCGGCTTTCGGTCGGGATGCAGTCGGCCGTGCCGCACGTGCTCGCGACCTTGGGCCGAACGCACCGGCCCGCCCACGTTCGCCGAGCGGTGGAGGCTGCGGCCGATGCCGGAATCGCCGCGTCGGTGGACCTGATCTACGGCACGCCGGGGGAGACGCTGGCGGATTGGGAGGCGAGCCTGACCGAAGCGGTTGGGTACGGCATCGTACATATGTCCATATATGCGTTGACGTTGGAGCCGCACACGCCGCTGGCCCGGCGGATTGGGCGCGGTGAGGTTGGGCCGGTGGACGCGGATGAGCAAGCCGCGAAGTACGAGTTGGCCGATGCCCTGCTGGCTGGCGCGGGGCTGACCTGGTATGAGATCTCGAACTTCGCGGCCAGCCCGGCGGATCGGTCGCGGCACAACCTCGGGTACTGGACCGGCGGCGATTGGTGGGGGCTCGGGCCTGGGGCGCACTCGGGGTTTGGCGGGCCGGCGCCGGTGCGCTGGTGGAACGTGGCGCACCCGCAGGAGTACGCCGCCCGCTTGGCCCGCGGCGAGACCCCCGAGGCCGGCCGAGAGGTGCTTGATGCCGAGGCCCAAGCCGTGGAGCGCGTAATGCTAGGCATCCGAGTCTGCGACGGCCTCCCCCTATCCGACCTACCCGCCCCCGGCCGGGCCTCCCAGCTCACCGCCGATGGCGGCACCACACGCGCCTCGACCCGCTCCTCTCCGAATGACCACCAGAGCGACATCCCGCTCGCCTCCGCCCGCACCCATCACGGTGACCCACCCGGTTCGGGTCATCCCGCCTTGCCAGCTCTGGTGGCCGACGGGCTGATCCACCCAGATTGGCGCGAGACCGGCCGCGTCCGCCTAACTCTGCGCGGCCGCCTACTAGCCGACGCCGTAACCAGAGCCCTAATCGCCTAACCCCCGAGCCCAAGCCCCCACACCCAAGCCCCCACCCCCGCGCGGCGCCCGCATCACCTAGCGCAGGCGCTGATGGCAGCGCTAAGTCAACGCTTGCCGGGTGGTTAGGTCAATGATTGCCGGGGTTTGGGGGCGGATGGCGGGGTGGTTTCGGGTGGTTCTTCGGGGAGGTCGGCTAGGCCGGTGGGGGTTAGCTCTAGCCAGCGGGTCACGCCGATCTCGCGGAGGAACATCCAATCGTGACTCACCGCGATCAGGGCGCCGCGGAAGCCGGATAGCGCGCTGACCAGGTGTTCTACCGCGGCCAGGTCCAGGGAGTTGGTTGGCTCGTCCAGGATCAGCAGCTGCGGTGGCTCGCCCGCGAGCATGATCGCAGCCAGCGTGGCACGCAGCCGCTCCCCGCCGGACAGCGACCCGACCGGCCGGTCCGCCTCGCGCCCGCGCAGCCCAAACCGGGCCAGTGACGTCCGGACCTCACCGGGCGTCGCTGCCGGTGCCAGCCGCCCCGCGGCCGCCGCCACCGAATCGGCATCGTCCAACACGTCGAGGCGCTGCGGCAGCAACCGCACCGGAACATGCAGCCGCACCTCCCCCCGCACCGCCCCCAACTTGCCGACGATGACGTTCACCAGCGTCGTCTTCCCGGTTCCGTTGGCGCCGAGCAAAGCAATCCGCTCCGGTCCGCGAACCACCAAGTCAATCCCAGCCTGCGCACCGCCGGAACCCGCCGCGTCCGCACCAACCGCGTGCGACCAGCTCCTCTCGGAGCCGCCATCCTCTGCACCGCCCGTACCAACACCGTCCGCGGCGCCCACGTCCGCGCCCGCCCCAACCCCACGCGCCGTCACCCCGAAGGGGAGGACTACGCCGCTCAGCTCCAGCACTGTGCGGCCGGGGGCACGGCGGTGGCGGGTAGATCGATTGCCACCGCGGGATCTGCACGCAGGGAGGACTTGGCGGATTCGACATCGTCCCTGGCCTGGGCGAGGCGCTCGGCGTGAACGGCACGCAACTTGCCCGCCGAGACCTGCGCATCCCGCTTGCGCTGCTCAGCGATGATCTTCGGGTAGCGATTGCGCGCCTGCGCCGCCGCACCACTGCGCCGCCTGGCGGCGAGCTTCGCCTCAGCCTCGGACCGCTCACGCGCCTGGCGCTTCTCGGTCGCCCTAGCCGTGCGAAGGGTCGCCAGCGCCGCCGCCTGCTCCGCCTCGACCGCAGCCCGGTAGCCCGACCACCCACCGCCGTACCAGGTCAGCGCCCCGCCGCGCAGCTCGCCAATCCGCTCCACCGCCTCCAGCAGCTCCCGATCATGCGACACGACCACCAGCGCCCCGCCGCGCCACCCCTCGACCACCCGCCGCACACGCAGCCGCCCCGCCCGGTCGAGGTTGTTGGTCGGCTCGTCGAGCAGCAGCACCTGCGCCCCGCGCAGCAGGCACCCGCCCAGCGCCAACGCTGTCGCCTCGCCGCCGGACAGCGACCCAACCGCCCGGTCAAGGTCCAGGTCAGGCAGACCAACCGAGGCGAGGGCCGCCATCGTGCGCTCCTCAATGTCCCAGTTTTCCCCGACGATGCCGTACACCGCCTCCTGGGTTGATCCCGCCTCGATCTGGCGCAGCGCCTCGCGTATCTGGCTGACGCCGAGGACGTCCTCGACGCTCCGGGCGGGGGCGAGGGTGACGTTCTGCGGCAGGTAGGCGACCTTGCCAGCGATGTGGATGGACCCGCGGGTGGGGGTGAGTTGGCCGGCCAACAGGCGCAGCAGCGTCGACTTGCCGCTACCGCCAGCGCCGACCAGCCCCGACGCCCCGCGGGAGACGGCAAAGGACAGCGAATCAAACACCGGCTCGCCATCGGGCCAGGAGAACGAAAGGTCAGACACGCTCACCACGCCGCGTGGCGCGGACCGGTGGGTTGGGTTGTGGTCGGCAGGGTTGGCCGGGTTGGCCGGATTGAATGGTGACACGGTGAGGTTCTTTCGCGCGAAGGGTCGCTGCAAGGCGCACCCGCCTAGGCGCTAGTGGCGCAGGGTGGGTTGCGGAACCTCAACCGATCATCGACACACCTCAACTGCTATGTGACCAGGACGGCCGCCATACTAGCGCCGATACCCGACACTCGCGCAACCTAACCCGACGGATGCACAACCGACAGGCCGGCGCGGGTCTGTGCTGAGAATCTCGAAAATCTGTGCTGAATCCGGGAAGAACTCGTCGGGTTCGACCGTCGAACACTGCGTACGAGGCCCGACCGGGCAAGTGAAGCTCTTGGGGCGAAAGCGACATGAACCCGGTCGGGCCGAACTCGTACTCTGGCAAGTCCCTGATAACTGTTTGCATTGGTTGATTTCGTCGCACCCCCGGTGCCGTGACTATCCGGCGCCGGGGGTGTCGGCGTATTTAACCCGCCAATACGCACCGCGCCGAGCGCGCGGTTCACGCTGTCAGCGAATGCCGGCGGCGTGCGGGGCGCGTGCGGGGCGCGTGCTGGATGCGTGCGGGGTGGCCGCCAACCCACCGGAGTCGAGCGGGCCGCCTGGCGCATTCGGTTCGGCACGCCGGATCCCCTCCATGGCGCACCAAGCGCGCGGCCCCCGACGCACCGCCTACCGACGGCGGCTGCCGGTAGTGACTGGCGGCCCAGCGGCGTCTGCCGTCCCCCCAAGCCGGGTTTCCCTGACGCTCCGCAAGTTGTCCGATGGCGTTCCCGCAGGTCACAGCGTTATAGGTCCCTCGTCCCGCCCAAGGGACAAACTCGTCGAAAAAAACTTTGAGAATCTGGGAAGAATCCAGGAAGGTCCATCGTCCTAATAACTACATAGCCCGGGCGGGCTGGTGTGGCTCTTGGGGCGAGGGCGACACGAACCCGGCCGGGCTTTTTCATGCCCACCCCTGGGCCACCCAGCGCGCACCCCAGCCAGCACCCCCAATCCCCACCCACGCCGCACGCCAACCTCCCCTTCATCCATGCCGCGGCGTACACTGGCACTCTTGGTGTTCGAGTGCCAGATCGCGCACAACGCGCCAAACCGCACGGAGCAAGCCAAAACGCGCCGAGCCAGGCACACAACAGCACACCAGAACGCACCAGTCGCGCCGAATGGGCCCAGCGGGGAGGGGGAGCGAGCGTTGTCGAGCGAAAGACGCATGGCGGTGCTGCGCGCCATCGTCGAGGACTATGTGGCCACAAGTGAACCGGTCGGTTCGCGCAGTCTGGCCGAGCGCCATGGGCTGGGCGTCTCGCCGGCAACGGTGCGCAATGACATGGCCGCGCTGGAGGACGCCGGGTACATAGCCCAGCCGCACACCTCGGCCGGCCGCGTGCCCACCGACGCCGGCTACCGGCTGTTTGTGGACCGCCTATCCGCAGCCAAACCCCTGTCCGGGGCGGAGAAGCGCGCCATCGCCTCCCTCCTGGAAGGCGCGGTGGACCTGGACGACATCGTGGACCGCACCGTTCGCGCGCTGGCAACCCTGACCCACCAGGTCGCGCTGGTCCAGTACCCGTCGCTGGTGCGCTCGCAGGTCAGGCACGTCGAGCTGATCGCCATGGAGCCGAGCCGCATGCTCGTGGTGGTGATTGCCGAGAGCGGCCGGGTCACCCAGCGCGTCGTGGCCACCCCCACCTCCCTTTCCGACGATGACGTAGCCCGCCTTCGCGCACGCCTGATCGCCTTGGCCGTTGGCCAGCGCTTTGGGCAGATCGCCGATGAGCTGATTGGGCTGGAGCAGGAGTTTGCCCCGGAGGTGAGGGACGCCATCGGCGATGTGGTGGCGGCCGTGGTGGAGATGTTGGCGGGTCAAAGCGAAGAACGGGTGGTGCTGGCTGGGGCGTCGCATCTGGCGGAATCTGCCATCGACTTCACCGGGACCATCCGGCCGATCCTTGAGGCGATAGAGGAGCAGGTGGTGATGCTGAAGCTGTTGGGGGAGTTGGCGGAGGATTCCGGCGAGGTGTCCGTTCGCATTGGGAGTGAGCACACCCACTCCGGCCTGGCCGAGACATCCCTGGTGGCGGCCGGGTACGGCGCGGGGCGCGAGGTGGTGGCGCATCTCGGCGTGCTTGGGCCAACCCGCATGGACTACCCCAGTTCAATCGCCGCAGTGCGCGCCGTGGCCCGCTACCTTTCGCGAATCCTGAGCGGATGAGCACGATGCCGTCCCTCACCACCCGCACGCGCAGCCACCTGCACCCGCGCGCTGCGCAGCCACCCGCCACGTGCGCGCGCAGCCACCCGCCCACACGTGCAGCCATCCGCCCGCACGCACGGCCACCTGCGCCCCGCACCCGGCCTCAACCCCACCACCCACGTCCCAACACGAACTGACCAGGAGATAGCCCCCGCGTGAACAACGACTACTACGAGACGCTCGGCGTGGCCCGCAACGCCTCCCCCGAGGACATCAAGAAGTCCTACCGCAGGTTGTGCCGCGAGCTGCACCCCGATGTGGCAGGCGCTTCACCTGATGCCGAGGAGCGGATCAAGGATGTCAACAGGGCCTACCAGGTGCTTTCCGATCCGGACAAGCGCCAGCAGTATGACCTGGGCGCGGACCCGCTGGCGCCGGGTGGGGGAGAGGCGCCGTTCGGTTTCTCCGGTGGCGCGGGCGGGTTCCAGGACCTGTTCGACACCCTGTTCACTGCAGCGACAGGCGGCGCCGCGATGCGCGGACCAGCCCCAAGGCGCACCAGAGGGCGGGACCTGCTCGAATCGCTGACACTCGATCTGCCCGAGGCAGTGTTCGGCACATCGCGCGATCTGACAGTCCCGACCTTCGCCCACTGCGAGACCTGCCAAGGTACGTGCTGCGCGCCCGGCACATCGCCCCGGCGCTGCCAAACCTGCGGCGGGCGCGGCATGGTCTCGCGGGTGGTCCGCTCGCTGCTGGGTGACATGCGCACCTCCTCGCCGTGCCCGGACTGCCAGGGGTTTGGCTCCGTGATCGACTCCCCGTGCCCCGAGTGCGCCGGCACCGGCCGAGTGCGCCTGCGCGTGAAGGTGGCGGTGGACGTTCCGGCCGGCGTGGGTACAGGAACCAGGCTGCGGATTCAAGGCCACGGCGAGGCCGGACCAGGCGGCGGACCGGCCGGTGACCTTTACATCGACATCCGAGTCAAGGCGCACCCAGACTTTGTGCGCGATGGCGATGACCTGCACTGCACGCTCCAGGTCCCCATGACAGCCGCTGCCCTGGGCGCAACCCTCACCGTGAACACCCTGGACGGCGAGCGCGAAGTCTCGATCAACCCGGGCACCGCCTACGGCGAGGTGGTCACCCTGGACGGGCTGGGCGTGGGGCGCGGGATGAGCGGCACGCGCGGAGACCTGCGAGTCCACATCGAGGTGCAAACCCCCACCCCATCAAGCGATGAGGAACGCGACCTGCTGCGAACCCTGGCCGCCATGCGCGGCGAGGAACACCCCGAAGCCAAACTCGCCCACGCCGGCGGCGTGTTCTCCCGCCTGAAAGACAAGTTGGCTGGCCGTTGACCGCCCAGACCTACCTACTAACCCCAGGTGAGCTGGACGATGCCGTACCAGGCCAAACATTCCAGCTCACCGGCACTGAGGCGCACCATGCGGTTCGGGTCCAGCGTGTACGTGCAGGCGAACAGATCGATTTGGTGGACGGGGTCGGTGTGCGGGCGGTAGGCACTGTGACCAGCGTCGATGGGGTTGTTGGGCGCGGCGCCAGCCCGGTTCTCAACCTGCACGTCGATGAGGTGAGGCATGAGGAGAACGATGCGGCCGGCATCGTCCTTGTGCAGGGTTTGGCCAAGGGCGGCCGCGATGAGATGGCGGTCGAGGCGGCAACCGGGCTGGGCGTGGAGCGGATCATTCCGTGGGCGGCGGCGCGGTCGGTCGCGGTGTGGAGCGGCGAGCGGGCCGAGCGCGGGCGGCGGCGCTGGGAGGCGATTGCCCGGGCCGAGACCACGGTGGCGCGCCGGGCGTGGGTGCCGCGAGTTGACGGCATCATGACAACGGCCGGGCTGGCCGAGGCGATCTGGACCGGCGACCTGGCCGGAGCGCAGGTGCTGGTGCTGCACGAGTCAGCCACAGTCGGCCTTGGCCAGGCAATCCGCCAAGCCGAGGCGGCCCCACCCCGCATGACAGTCCTGGTGGTAGGCCCCGAGGGCGGCGTAGCCCCAGAAGAACTATCAACCCTGTCCGATGCCGGCGCAGCCCCTGTGCGCCTAGGCAAAGCAATCCTCCGCTCCAGCTCAGCCGGCCCAGCAGCCCTAGCAGCCCTAAAAACCCTCCACCACCAATGGGACTAACCCCAGGTAAGCGGGGACGTGCGGTGATATGTGACGCTGGCCTTTGGCTCCCGCCGCCGCTATGGGCAGGCAGTGGAGTCTTGGAGGGTGACGCTGGCAGGGTTTGCTAGGGGAGGCAGGTAGACCCTGGGTGTGGTCGGGAGATTGGCGCCCTCGGAGTCGATGGCAGGCTCAGACCAGGTGACTGTAATGGTGCGAGTTTGGTCAGGCATCGTCTCCACGTCCACCACCACGGCGGGGCGCTCGTCCAACTCAGCCTCTGTTACGGCGATGGCTTCGCCATCCAGCTCAACGGACTCAATCGTGGCGCCGATCGGAGCGTAGATGACCACGAAGTCGCGGTTGGAGCCGACCACAATGTCTTCCTCGTCGTATCCGGCCTGGGATAGGTCCAGACGGCCGGTCATGTATTCGGGCAGACCATCGGGCACATCTGATGTGAGAGTGGTGGTCAGGGTGCTGGTCCTCCACTCCCAGCCATACTCCTGGTCAACTTCGCAAGAGCCAAGGGCGTAGTCCACGCCAAGTGTCACGAAAGTGTCGAGCTTGTTGCCACCCGCATTGACCAGGCGGACGGTAGCAATCGGTCCTTCATCCTGGGGGAACGTTCCATCCAGCCCGGCTGCAACGATCTTTTGCTGGACATTCGGGTCCTCGGACCACATCTGCACGTAGTCGCCCGAGCGGTTGACCGAAATCACGTCAACAAAAGAGCGCAGATCAAACTCGCCTGCCAGCAGCTTGGTGAACACCTGCATCATCATCGATGCGACGACGACGTCCTTGGCTTGGGGATCTGGGTAGTCCTTGTACACGCCGACTCGCAGGTACTCCTCCAGCTCCGTCGGAGCAATCGGCTTGTCGCCAGCGTTGACAGATCCAACCGCAGCAGCAAGGTAGGGCAGCGTCCCTTGACCAAACGACACCACGCCGTCGACGGTTATGTTGTGGTGCTCGTTCCACGCGTCGCGGATCAGCGTTGCGTTGTCGGGAAAGTCAGCTGACAGGTTCATCGAAAGCCAGCCAGCTAGGTTGCTGCCCCACAGCTTGCGGTGACCCCGGTCCATCGCCTGGGAGTAGTCGACATCGCCAGCGCTGACCAAGTCATCGTTGTTGCCCTGGTCGAGCACGTCGACTTTTCCTTCATTGGTCCGCAGCACCAGCCAGCTGGACAACAATCCGCCGGAGGGACGGGCCTCGTCCAGGTTCTGCATTATGACAAACCAGGTCCGCTCGCCATTCTGGCCCAGCAGCATGGGGACAAGCTGCAGGTAGGGCTCAGCCCCATTGACGACGGCGGGGACTTCATCGAGGACCTCGACCAGAGTCTCCAGCGGTCCGGAGATTTGGGGTAGTAGGTCGGTGGTATCGATCTTGCGCAAACGCGCCGCGCCGCGCTCGGCCGCTGTGGCGAGGTCCTCAACCGCACTGCCCACCGTGTCGATCAGCGTAAGGTCAATCGACTTCTCTGGGGTGAGAATCTCCTGGTTGCGCAGCCTCGGGAGCAGTGTGGCCAGTGTCGCGGTGCTTCCCGTCAGATCGCGTGCCACGTGCGCCACTTCGATGGTGGCGCCTATGTCATCGCCTACCACGGGCAGCGAGCGGCCAGCACGGATGACCGGATCGTTGGCGGCGTTGTATGCCGCTACGGCGTAGCGATGGGCGTCGGAGATGTCACCGCCCAACGCGTCAAGATCGCCTCCGCGCACATGTGACTGCACATCACCGACCACCGCAGCCAAGTTGGACAGGTTGTTGGCCAAGGTCCACACTTGCCACGCCGCCCAACCACCGACCACCAATGCCAAGCAAAACAGCAGGCCAAGCGTGGTCAAGACCTTGTGTCTGGCAGCAAAGTTTCGACGCATGTCGGGCTCTGCCTTCCGGTTGCGCCGCCGCCGGCGGAACCGCGAGCGCTCACGAGTCAACTTGGATCACCTGCGGCAAGAACAGAGCATCGAAGACCGCTCGCAGCGCCGGGACCAGTTCAGTCTCCATCCGGCGGAAGGCTGCCTCGCCGCCATTGATCGGATCGGCGATGTCGTCATCGTCGGGATTGGTCCTCGGGGCAAGGCCGCGGCGTCTTGCGATCTCACCCAAACGCACGCTGGCTGTGTCATAGAGCGAGCTAGGGCACACAGCATCGGTGTGTGAGTCGGTTGGGACTGGCTTGAGGCCTGAAAGGTGGGCGAGTTCGCGAATGGTGTAGCTGTAGGGGGCTGCGGACGGCAGGATGCGGGCGACCTCGGCGCGGTGGGTGCGTGCGGCGGCCAGCACCAGGTTGGCGCCGCGCAGGTCGCGGATGGTCAGCTGTGCACCACGGTGCGGTGCAGGATCTGCGCCAAGTGCACGCGCGATGGCGATGGCGTCCGGATGCATTGGGGCGCCGATGGCAGCCATTACGCCTGTACTAGTGGCGTGGATGTCGCTCGTGTGGTCGAGTTGGGCAGCCCAGTGGTTGATCAAGGCAGCGGCCAGCGGTGAGCGGCAGACGTTGCCGGTGCAGACGGTGACAATCCGCCAAGTTTGAGGTGTCACCGTCGGGGTCCTCGTCGCTGGGTGAATTTGGCGTGCGACCCGGGTGGAACCGCCTGGCGGCGCGGCGGGTGGGCGGGACGGTCAGGGTCTCGTTGGCCGGGTGGTGTTTGGGCGTGTGCGCTTTCGGTATGAGACCGCTCTGCCGACGCGGTGGAGTCCCGGGAAGCGTCAGGTGCTGCGGCGGACTTTGGGATGGCCGGCTTGGTGGGTCTGTGCGGCGTGGGCTTGGCTGGCGCAGGCGGTCTTGTTTCCTCCAGTGCCACCGTGGAGATGACCGCGGCTGGCTTTGGCGCCGACGGAACCACGACGTTCTTGGCAGCCCCAACCACTCGAGCGCTGCCGACGTCCTCGGTGGGTCTCGGGGGCTGGCGTGTGGTGTTTGCCGGCGCATGCTTCGCCTCGCGAGCGGACTTGCGGGAACGACGCTTTGCACGACGGCCTGTCCGTCTGGTGGACTCGGGTTCCACTGCGTCGGCTTTGGGCTCGGGTTCGGGTTCGGGCTCCTGTGGGGGCCCGCTGATGTCTACTTCGTCATCGGACACGTAGGAGTGGTAGTAGCCGTAGCGGCTGGCGTAGGCGTCCGCACCCCTTGTTGGGACCTTGTTGAGCACGACGCCGAGAAGGTGGGCTCCGCCGGCCGTGATGGCGCGAATGCCCAGGTCAAGGGCGGTTTTGTGTGTTTGTCCGCAAGCCGCCACCAGGATGGCTCCACCTGCTGCTGCCGATAGGACAATCGGGTCGGTTACTGGCAAGAGGGGGGCGCAGTCGAACACTGCCAGGTCGTAGCGGCCTTTCAGGCGGATTAGCAGATCCTTCATCTCCTGCGATCCGAGCAGCTCGGACGGGTTTGGCGGTATTGAGCCGCCAGGAAGGATGTCGAGGCCGGGGACGGCGGGCCAAGGCTGGATGGCTTCATCGAGACCCACTTTGCCAACCAGCACATCCGATAGACCGACAGCACCCTCTATGCCAAAGGTGGGTGCCACGTTGGGGCGGCGTAGATCGGCGTCGACGCACAGTACCGTGGCGCCGGACTGGGCGATGGCGACTGCGAGATTGCAGGCGACGGTGGTCTTGCCCTCCGAGGGCTCTGGCGAGGTGACGACAAACGACGCGGAGCGTTCATGCAGAACTAACTGCGCGTTTGTGCGGATGGTGCGGAAGGACTCCGCAAGGGCTGAGCGTGGGCGTTGGGCGACCACCAGGCCCATCGGATCTCG
>JAIRRT010000049.1 GCA_031255835.1 Bifidobacteriaceae bacterium
GCTTTGATCCGTTTGTCGAAGGTGACTAGGCGGCCACCTCGGGATGCGGCAAGGCTCAGAAGATGCAGGTCGCTCACTTGGCGGTGGCCGGTGAGGGCGTACATGAAGGGGGTCTTGGCGACGTTGGCGGTGTCGTCAGGCCAGTTGACAACCCCGGGGACGGCGAGCAGGTCCGCTACGACGTCGTTGGCGGCCGCTGGGGCCAGGCCGGCGTTGATGGTCGGGTTGAGCAGCATCCGCCGCAGGCCGGCTTGAGTCAGAGGTGTGACGACCACGCCTTCCGCGCTGACCAGCCAAGCTCTGGCGCGATCACCATGTGGGTGGCCGTCAACGTGGAGGGCGACCAGGACGTTGACGTCTGGCAGGTCAGTCTTCATCGAGTGCGGCCTGGATGATCTCGTCTGTCAGCGGGCCCGGTGACTGCACTCTCCTCAGATAGCTGGAACGTGGGCGGCCCCTGACGGCCTCGCCAGCCAGTGCGACCAGTGTGGCGCTTGCCGGGCGGCCCGGCCAGCGTGCTTGGCCTGCGGCAATGATTTGGTCCACTTCGGGCGTGCGGGTGATCAGCACGCGAGGATGGATGGTCGGCATCGCGACAGTGTATCACCAGCGGACGCCGAGGGGACACACCTGACGACCCCGGCCGCCGTGGCATAGCCGCCACGCCGGCATCGTGCTGCCGGGTTCGACCTGTGGAAATGGGAGGCTGGTTGCTGTGAATGTGGTACGTTTCGCAGATGCTGTATATGCCGCAACTGATCGATGCTTTGCTCGGTGAAATGCGGCCTCTATTGCCCGGTATAACCATTAGGATCAACTTCGCGAGAGGCATGAGAGCATGAGGGGACACGCATTTACTATCGCCAAGACTGTGGGCTTTGTCCTTCTTTGGGCGGCTAGCATCTCGATAGTAGCTATTCCGGCCGTTGCGGAGCCGCCATTCGCATCAAGCAACCCGGCTCTGCTGCGACTTTGGTGGGAATTGCTGCCGCTTCTTTGCCTTCTGCTGACAACGGGAGTATTTGTCTGGGCAATAGAGAGGGGCCGCATCACAATCCCCTTGGTTGCAAGACCCGTCAAATCAACGCTAGCGGGCGGGTCGGTGGGATGCGGTTGGATTGGCGGGACCGTCTTGCTGCTCGTACTCCTAGGTCACCTGCAGTTCGCAGGCCACAACGCAGTGCCGCTTCTCGCGGTATGGTTCTTGTCGGCGCTACTGAACGTGGTTGTGCAGGAGCTCCTCGTGCGAGGGTATCTTTTCTTCCTGTTGGAGGACAGATACGGCGTAGGTGTTGCCACGGTCGCCACCACGATTCTCTTTGTAACGATGCATGGAGGAGCCCGCGAAGCCGGCTTCTTAGCAATAGTGAATGTGGCATTGACGAGCGTACTGCTGTCATTGCTTCTAGTCTATTCGGGGAGCCTTCTGGCCCCTATCATTGCGCATTTCATTTGGAACAGCATCGGTTGTCTGGTGCTCGGCATTGTGCCTTTGGCCGAGGACTACCCTCACCTGCTGAATGGAATCTTGTCCGGAGACGCGCTGATTTCTGGTGGCGCGTACGGGATCGAAGGCGGCGGCGCCACTTTCCTCGTCACGCTGCTCCTGACTGTTCTTGTGGGGATCCTGGCGAGGCGGCAAAATCGGCGTCGAAGGGTGGTCGCCCGCATCACGGCCGCCCCGCAGTACACGACCTGAGAACAGCCTTGCAACATCCGGCGTACCGTGCCACACGCTGCGTAGACCGTGCCACAGGGCATACGGACGCTGCCAGCCCAAGGCCAGGCGCTCGTTCAGGACGGGCCGCCACCACGGGAAGCGGCCGCGCTGGATGGGGACCGCAGGGGGTTCAGGGCAGCGCTTAGCATCGACAAGGTATCGGGGACGATGGCGTAGTAGGCCCACTTGCCGCGCTGCTCGCGGGTGACCAATCCAGCATCGACGAGCTGCTTCATGTGGTGCGACACCGTGGGCTGGGACAGTCCCACCGGCTCAGTCAGCTCGCAAACGCACGCCTCGCCATCGGACTGCGCGGCGATCATCGACAACAGGCGCACCCGCGTCGGATCACCCAGCGCCTTGAACATCCGCGCCAGCCGCCGAGCGTCCTCGACCCCCACAACGCCGGCAGTCACCGGCGCACAGCACCTTCCGGCATCGGACGCGGTCAGAAGGGGCAGGGAAGTCACCATGCCAGCCACCCTACCTGACGTATTGACATATGTCGATGCATCGACCATCATCGATGTGACCCGCCCAAGCCAACACGAACGGAGCACACACCATGAGCGACACCACCGAACTGCGCGAGCAGGTCCGCGCCCGCTACGCCCAAGCCGCAACAGCCGTCAAGGACGGCGCCCGCAACGCCGACCTTCTCACCGAAGACTCCTGCTGCACCCCACCCTGCCACTGCGACTCCACGCACTCCCCCGCCCACCCAACCTCCCAGCGGAGCTTCGGCGCGGGACTCTACGAACCAGCCGACACCACCGACCTGCCGGCCGAGGCAATCGAGGCGAGCCTGGGATGCGGCAACCCCACCGCCGTCGCGGACCTGCGCGAGGGTGAGCGGGTGCTCGACCTCGGCTCCGGCGGCGGCATCGACGTGCTTCTCTCGGCCAAGCGGGTGGGCCCGTCCGGCTTCGCCTACGGGGTGGACATGACCGAGGAGATGCTGGAACTGGCCGAGGCCAACAAGGCACAGGCCAAAGCGACCAACGTGCAGTTCCTGAAAGGCACCATCGAGCACGTGCCCCTGCCGGACGAGTCGGTGGACGTGGTGATCTCCAACTGCGTCATCAACCTCTCCGCGGACAAGCCCGCCGTGCTCGCCGAGATGTTCCGCGTACTCATCCCAGGCGGTCGGATCGGCATCTCGGACGTCGTAGCCGAAGACCACCTCACCCCCAGCCAGCGCGCAGAACGCGGCTCCTACGTCGGCTGCCTTGCCGGCGCCCTGTCCAAGCGCGAATACCTCGACGGACTCGCCGCGGCCGGGTTCACGGGCGCGAGCGTGGAGTTCACCCACCAAACCGCCAACGGCATGCACGCCGCCACAATCCGCGCCACCAAACCCACCCCCTAACCCCCGCCGATGCCGCACCCCACCTGACCGGCTCGCTGTAGCATGGGGCTTTCTGCACGCCTGCGCCCGTGGGGGGTTTTGTGCGCACCGTCGTAATCACAGGTGCCAGCGATGGAATTGGCGCCGCCGCGAGTGCTTTGTTGGCGTCCGATGACGTCCGTCTAGTCCTCGTTGGCCGGTCACCTACCAAGTTGAAGGCCGTGGCGGAGCGGGTTGGCGCGGAGCACCACGCGGCCGATTTCACTCACCTGGACGATGTGCGCGACCTCGCCAATACCCTGAACGCATCCTTGGACCGAATTGACGTGCTCGCCAACAATGCCGGCGGCATATTCGCAGGGCCCGTCAAGACGGCGGACGGATTCGAGAAGACCTTCCAGGTCAACCACTTGGCGCCATTCCTGTTGACGCACCTGCTGCTGGACAGGCTTATCGAATCCCGCGCCGCTGTGGTCGCCACTTCATCTGTAGGCGCACGGCTGTTCGGCCACATCGACTTTGACGACCTCCAGAATTGGCGCAACTTCCACCCACGCAAGGCCTACGGCGACGCCAAGCTCGCCAACATCCTTTTCACCAAAGAGCTGCACCGCAGATTCCACGCGCAAGGGCTGTCAGCCGTCGCATTCCACCCGGGCAACATCGCCACCAACTTCGCCGCGGAAAAGCGCACCGGCTTCAACCGCATCTACCACGGACCTCTGAGCGCAGTGCTCGCCTCGCCAAAAACCGGCGGCGCAAACCTCGCCCACTTCATAGCCGGAACGCCCGGACAGGACTGGCAATCCGGCGAATACTACGGCTCGCACCGCAAGATCACCCGAACCAACCCCCAAGCCTCAGACCCCACCATAATCGCCCGCCACTGGCGCCAAACCGAACACCTCCTATTCCCACCCCCCTAACCCACCCACGGCCGCAATCCAAATCCGCAACATCCCACACCCTCTCCCCCGCCGATGGCGGATGGGTGGCTTGCCGGCATCGTGCTCCCCACCCACACCTACCCACACTGCCACCCGCGGACGATGGCGTCACGCGCTTTGGGGGGAGTTCGCTGGCTTTCGGGGCCAGATGGTGTAGCTCACGGACCAGATGAGTTCCACCACCAGCCACAGGTGCATTGCGGGCACCATCGCGGCGAGCAGCTCGCCCGTGCGGGTTAGCGGCGTCCCGGCGATCAGGTCGAGGCCCTTGAGCAGTACCGCGGCTATGGCAACGGCCAGCAGTGCGCGGGCGAAGTCGCGCCAGCATTCGGCGGTGTATGCGGAGCCGTAGAGCTTGCGCGGACCGGGACCAAGTCCGGCGCGTTTGGCCGCGGCGGCGTCGGCCCACCGGATCATCTTGTGCCCAAAGGCGAGCGATATGCCCACGTACAGGGCCGCCAGCCCGTGCGCCCAACTGCTTCCAGGAGTTCCCTCACCGTGAAGATGCAGGTCAACAGCTGCGGCCGCCAGGAGGATCAGGTCGACCACCGGAGTGGCCATGAGCAGCGCCAACCCCAACCGCTTTGCCCCAAAGACGTAGCGAGCAACCAACCCGCAGGCAACCAGAACCCAGAACCCGATCTCGCACCCAATGATCAGATAGATCACAGACTCACCCCTCGATCTTGCTAGCACGCTCGTACTTCCAAATCAATTTAGCACGGCCGTGCTAAATTGGAGTGGTGCCAAGGCTGATCGACCGCGATGCCCGCAAGGAGGAGCTTGCCCAGGCTCTTTGGACCGTCATCGTCCAGCGCGGCGTGGGGGCCGTCTCTGTGCGTTCCGTAGCTGCCCAAGCCGGGGTCGCTGTCGGCTCACTGCGACACGTTTTCCCAACCCGCGCCGAGCTGATCGTTTTCTCCGCGGAGCTCATGCTCCACCGCGCCGAGCAGCGCATCACCGCCATCCCCGCCCTCGCGGACCCAGTGGACCACGCCCTGCGCATCGCCCGCGAGCTGCTCCCCCTGACCCCGGACACGCGCGCGGAGTTGCAGGTCAACCTGGCCCTATTCGCCGAGGCCCCTGCCGTCCCCGCCCTCACAGCCGTCCGCGACCGCACCCAAGGCGCACTGACCGCCCTCTACATGCGCCTCGTCACGTTGGTCGCTCCGGACCTGCCCCCCGAGGCGGCCCAGCCGGCCGCCGACCGCCTAGGCGCACTGACCGACGGCCTCGCCATGCGCCTCCTGGCCTCCCCGGACTTCCCCCCAGCCGACGCCCTATCCCTCCTGCGCGAAGAGCTCACCCGCACAGCCAACGCAAAAGCCACCTAGGAGCCCCCGCCGATGCCGCACAGCCACCTGGCGGGGTGGGGTGTACACTGGGGGTTATGGGTGACACTCTGGTTGCTGTGGTGGGAAAGAAGGGGCGCGTTGTGCCACCTAAGGTGTTGCGCGATAGGCACGGCTGGGATGAGGGCTCCACTTTGGTGCTCGTCGACCTCCCACAAGGCGGACTGGTCATGACAAGAGCAGAAGCCCTCTCGGCCGTGCGGGCATCGCTGTCAGGCGCCGGCTCGCTCGCGGACGATCTGATCTCCGAGCGCCACGCCGAGGCGGCAAAGGATGCACAAGCGTGAACGGCCGGACCGTCCTGGACTCCTCGGCCCTGTTGGCTTTCCTGCAGGGGGAAGCCGGGGCCCAACAAGTCGAGGCGGCGCTCCTGGCCGGCGCGGTTTGCGGCGCGGCCAACTGGTCCGAGGTCGCCCAAAAGGTCCTGCACCACAACGCGAGCTGGGAACTCGCCAAAGGTGCGCTTGCCAACTACGGGCTCGCGGTTGAGGCCGTGACCTCCGCGGACGCCGAGGCCGCCGCCGCCATGTGGTCCAGCGCCCCATCCCTCTCGCTGGCGGACCGCCTGTGCCTGGCCCTCGCGGATCGCCTCAACGCCCCCGCCCTAACCGCAGACCGCGCATGGCTAGCCGCAAGCCCCCAAGCCCAATCCATCCGCTAGCCAACCGCAAGTGCTCAAAATGCCGGCTGACCTGCGGGTTTCCCACCCGTTTTGGGCACTTGCGGTCGCACCCTCGCCCGCACCGAACCACCCCCTGAGCACAAACCCGGCACTCCCCCGTCAAGCCCCACAGCCGCAAGTGCTCAAAACGGGAGGTCGCCAACGGGATTGGCCGCCACTTTGAGCACTTACGGCGGTCCCGGCGGTCCCACCGCCCGGTCCCGCCTCCCCCGCGCTAACCACGAAACCGCCGCCGATGCCGCATGGGCACCTTGCCGGCATCGGCGGGGGGATGGGGGGCGGTTAGGGGACTGAGCCTGGGGGGACTGCCCAGCGCTGGTGGAAGTCGGGGGACACGGAGGCTAGGAGTTCGAAGCCGCGGTCGTAGTGAATGACGGTCGCGCCGTGCTCGAGTGCCGTGGCGGCGGTCAAAGTGTCGAAGACTCCGACCTCCCTGACCAGCCCGCGATGCCACAGCAGGCCCTGCAACTGTGCGGCGACTTCACGGGTCCTGCCTGTGAGCGGCAACTCGATCAAGTCGCCGACGTCACCCATGACGCGGTCCCAGGCGCTGGGATCCGGCGCGCTGAAGCCGAGCTCGAGAATGATCGGAGCCGACACGCACAGATAGCCGGCGCTCGCGCAATCCTCCAGGGCCAGGCGCACCTCGCGCGAACGCCCAACGCGCTGCCACACGCTCGAATCGACCAGGAACAGCGGCCCGTCAAGCGGCGTGGGGGCAGCGATCATCCGCGTGCCTTGGCGCGGACCTCAGGTCGGCCAAGGTCGCCCAGGAAGGCCATGCCAGCCAACGATTCCAGGGCAGCGCGGTTCTTGCGACGGGCCGCGGCCTCCTCCAGGGCCAGAATGACCGCGCCCCGCTTGGTCTTCTTGCCGGTCAGGCGTTGAACCTCGGCCAGAAGCTCGGCCGGGATGTCGATGCTAGTCACAGCCACGTTGACCTCCGTCTATATAAACCCACAGAACACCATTATATAAGAATCTCACCACCCCGACTGCATCGGCGCGGCGGGGTCGGGGGTTCGTGGGAGGGTTGGGGGATGGGTGTTAAGGGTCGAGGGAACTTGGTTGCGTGGGATCGGGTGCAGACTGCGCCCATCGTGCTGGTCAGCGGGAAAGAGGGGCTGCTGGCCGGGCGCGCCATTGAGCGCGTTGTCGGCCTGGCGCGCGCCGCCGCCCCGGATGCGGAGGTCACCGTGCTCAGCGCGGCCACCTACCAGGCCGGGTCGCTCGCGTCCGTGGCCGGTCCGTCCCTGTTCGCCGATGCCGCCATCGTCACCGTTGAAGGGGTGGACGATGCCGGAGAGGACCTGACCGCTGACCTGCTGGCATACATCGGGTCACCCGAACCGGCCGCCGTCGTTGTGTTGCGCCACGCCGGCGGGGTGCGCGCCCGCAAGGTGCTTGAAGCGGTGCGCGCAGCGGGCTACCCCGAGGTGGCGTGCGCCGAGATCACGCGCGATTCGGACAAGATGGCCTTCGCGGCCGCGGAGTTCCGCCGGCATGATCGGGCGATCACGGCGGATGGTCTGCGCTCACTGATGGATGCGGTCGGATCGGATTTGCGCGAGCTGGCGGCCTCGATCACACAGCTCGTCGCTGATACCTCGGGCCGCATAACCAAGGCTGACGTGGACAAGTACTACGGAGGCCGCGTCGAGGCTTCCGGGTTCAAGGTTGCTGACGCCGCTCTATCGGGTGAAGCCGGAACGGCCCTCACGCTGGCTCGCCACGCCATGGCCACAGGCAGCGATCCGGTGCTACTCGTCGCGGCGCTCGCTTCCAAACTCCGGGTGTTGGCGAAAGTCGG
>JAIRRT010000060.1 GCA_031255835.1 Bifidobacteriaceae bacterium
GCCTGCTCCACGCCCAGTTTGGCCAGCCGGTCCGCCAGGTAGCCGACGGCTTCATCGTTGGCGAAGTCGGTTTGGCGCACCCAGCGTTCGGGTTTGGTGCCGCGCACCGAGAAGAACTCCTTGCGTCCGGCCTGCCGCCGCTCAACTGTGAACTGTTCGCCGTCCACCGGTTTGGGGCGCACCACTGTGCGGGACTGGGTCGGTGTGGAGCGGCGCAGGCCTGCCACGGCATCGGCCAACGCGAATGCGAATGGTTTCAGTCCCGCATGGCTCACGGCCGAAATCTCGAAAACCGGCAGGCCGCGGGACTCAAGGTCTGGGCGGACAAACTCGGCCAGCTCTTTGGCCTCAGGCACGTCGATCTTGGCCAGCGCCACAATTCTGGGCCGCTCCATCAGGGGAATGTCGCCGCCAGTGGTCAAGGCGGCATAGGCGTCCAGCTCCGCCTCGATGGCGTCCAGATCGCTGATCGGGTCACGTCCAGGCTCCAGCGTGGCGCAGTCAATCACGTGAACAATCACGCCGCTGCGTTCAATGTGCCGCAAGAAGTCCAAACCCAGGCCACGTCCTTGCGAGGCGCCGGGAATCAGGCCTGGCACGTCCGCCATCGTGAACCGCTGGGCGCCGGCTTGGACCACTCCAAGGTGCGGCACCAGGGTGGTGAATGGATAGTCGGCAATCTTTGGGCGGGCTGCGGACATGGCTGCAATCAGCGAAGACTTGCCGGCCGAGGGGAAGCCGACCAGTGCGACATCGGCGATTGACTTCAGCTCAAGCACCACGTCGAGTTCGGTGCCCGGCTCACCCAACAGGGCAAATCCGGGGGCTTTGCGTTTGGGTGAGGCGAGCGCCGCGTTGCCCAGCCCGCCAGAACCGCCCGGGGCAGCGACGTAGCGTGTCCCATCCCCCACCATGTCCGCCAACACGGCGCCATCCCGCCCCTTGACTTGGGTGCCGTCCGGGACGTGCAGAATCAGATCGGCACCGTTGGCTCCGTGGCGGGTGTCCCCGGCGCCGGGCGTGCCGTTGGCTGCCCGCTGATGGGGTGTGTGATGGAAACCTAAAAGTGTGTTGACCTGGGGATCTACAACCAGTACCACCGAGCCGCCGCGGCCACCATTGCCGCCGTCAGGCCCAGCTAGAGGTTTGAACTTCTCGCGCCGTACCGAGACACACCCGTGCCCGCCTCGCCCACCGGCAAGGTGCAGTACTACTCGATCAACGAATTCAGCCACAGCGCCCGCGAGGTGGCGGCCCTATGCGGAGACCTCGATGTCGATCACTCGGCGCCGTCCACGGGAGGTGAACTTGACAGCCCCAGCGACCTTGGCGAACAACGTATCGTCGCCGCCGCGGCCCACACCGTTGCCAGGATGGAAGTGGGTTCCGCGCTGCCGCACAATGATCTCGCCAGCTTTGACCTGTTGGCCGCCGTAACGCTTGACGCCTAGGCGCTGTGCGTTGGAGTCGCGACCGTTGCGCGAGGAACTCGCACCCTTTTTATGTGCCACCTTGGACCGCCTGCCTTCCGCTACTTAATGCCTGTGACCTTGACACGCGTCAGTGCCTGGCGATGGCCTTGGCGCCTGCGGTAGCCGGTCTTGTTCTTGTACTTGAAGATCCTGATCTTGGGTCCGCGCAGATCCTCCAGGATCTCGCCAGTGACCTTGACCTTGGCCAGTGCCGCGGCATCGGTGGTGACTTCCTCACCGTCCACCAGCAGCACAGCCGGCAACTCGACCGTGTCCCCCACCTGTCCGGCCAGCCGGTTGGTCAGGACGACGTCGCCCACCGAGACCTTCTCCTGCCGGCCTGAGGCCTTGACGATGGCGTACACCACGATGTTGCTCATTTCTCTCGGATTGGATCTGTACCTGGCCCGACGCATAACACAGTCGGCACGCCAGGCGCACCGACCCTCTAGCTTATGGACGCCCAGGCCCCAGGTCAAACCAGACCCCCGGCGCGGCGGTTGGAGGCGGCTTTGAGCCAGGTTCTGCCTTGGTCTGGGACCATTTCGGTTGGTCTTGGCCGCAACAGGCGCTAGCGTCTTACCATGCGTTTGCGCGAACCCCTGATCCGTACCCTGATTTGTCTGACTCTCGGCAGCTTCGTTCTGGCTGGGTGTACCAATTCGAAAGGCTCGGGCGAATCGCCCGATCAAGATACCGCCGATGGCGGTGCCCCGGCCGCCGGCGAGGCAAGCCTTGGTCCGGCCGTCACCGGGGAACCAACCGGCTCAATGCCCTGGGCACTGACCCCGGTGCTGGCTGAATCCGGCACTCTGTTCGCAGTCAACAACCTGATGGATGTTGCCTCGCAGGGCATGTGGGAGCTGGGAGCCGGTGTGTCTGCCTTCGATCTGGCGACTGGCGAGCAACGCTGGCACATCGACTACGACGCCGACGTATTCGGCATCGACCCGGCGGCCTTGCCCACCGAGGCGACCGCTGAGGTGTTCTCCAACAAGGAGGGCAAGATCGCCATCGTCTTCTCCTCCATGACCTGCCCGGGCGATGAGTGCACCGGCGAGGAGACAGAGGACTTCGCACTGGTGGTGGCTGACGCTCAGTCCGGTGAGGTCCTGTCCTCCACTGTTGGCACTGGCGCGTTCCCGACTGTGGTGGCGTTTGTCGGTGACGTGGTGGCCTACGCCCCAGATTGGGAGCAGATCACCGCCGTCAAGGCCGATGCCGCGAGCGGGGAGCCTGTGTGGCAGTCCGCCACGTTCGACATCTATCCCGACTCGGTCATCGACGGCGCTGTGTTCACCGCCATCCCTGAGGACGTACCCGATTCGCTGGGCTGGGTGATGGTGGCTGACGGCTCGCCCGCCGGCTATTCACTGGACCTGGACGCCTACCAGTCGTTCCACCTGGATGGACCTGAGCAGGCGTTCGTCACCTGGGGTGACGGCGAGGACCACGTGGTCGAGATGGTCGATCCGAAGACTTCCGAACTCATCTGGCAGGCAGTTGTCCCAGCCAGCGAAGAGGAAAACGAGACGCTGCAGGTCACCGCCACCCGGGTTGTCCTGTCCTATGACTCTGAGGACGGCTACCGCACAGTCGCTTTGAACAGGGAAACCGGCGAGCAAGTGTGGACCCGCGATGACGCCTCAGCTGGCCAGGTGACTGACAACTGGGCGCTGCTGGACAACTCCGGCACGGCCACCACCTGGGAAATCGTCAATGTGGAGGACGGCGCCAAGGTGTCCAGCATCGACGCCTCGACCGACATCCTGCCGAGCGTCGAGTTGCTGCCTGATATCGCTTTGGTGGCGCATTCGGGAGTCTTGGAAGCTCGTCCACTGACCGGCGAGAACGCTGGATCGGACGCGCCGGTCTGGTCAATTGAGACGGCATCGCCTGATTCTGAGGTGACATCGCAACTAGGTGAACTTGTGGTGATAGATCCTCAATCCGGCTCGACTCAGTTGGTCGAACTGGATCAGGGCTAACCGGCCGCTTGCCTGCGCCTTTGGCGGTGCGAACGGTCCCGTCCCGCCCAATGGTGACGTGACCGTCCCTATCAGTGCGCACGATGCCGGCCCCCACCTCCTGGTACATCTCGAGTGCCGCTGGGGCTGGGTGGCCGTAGGGGTTGTCGGCGCCAGCGGAAAACACAGCCACATCAGGGGATATCTGCTGCGCCAACGCCTTGGACTGTTTGGCTGACCCGTGGTGTGCAACCACCGCGACGGTTGTCGAATGCTCGGTGCGGACGGATTCGGCCAGCCGCTTCGCCAAGGCTGCCTGACCGTCCAGTTCCAGATCACCCAACACCCACACCCCCAGGCCGCCAATGGCTGCGTGAACTGCCAGTGAGGCGTCGTTTACCGCCGCCTCACTTTGGCTGGACCGGCCTGGGCCAGTTTGGGTGCGGCATCGAACATCCAGCCGGGAGGCCAGGACCTCGAAGGCGACCTCGCCTGTTTGGCCTTGCAGCCCGCCACCTGGGTCCGTGCTGGCCACTGTGCGGACTTCCATGGTCTCGGGTAGGGCTGCGATGACTCTTTCGATGGCCACCTGGCCACAAGGGGCGGGGAGTAGGACGGCATCGGGCAGGCGTTTTCCTTTGGTGGCTTGAGCTATGGCGCCGGCGTGGTCGGCGTGAAGGTGGGTCAGTATCAGTGCGGCCAGTTGGTTGACTTCCAGGGCGTCCAGGCAGCCGGCCACGTTGCCCTCTGGCGGTCCGGTATCGACTAGCAGGGCGGAGTTCTGGCCGGCGCGTATGGCGACGGAGGTGCCTTGGCCGACGTCGCAGATCGCCACCTGCCAGCCATCTGCCCACCGGCTGGCACCGCTGACAAGACGTCTGACGTCACCTCCCAGCGGTGTGATGGCCACGGCGGCAACGCACACGGCGATGACGGCTGCTGTGCGCCGGCGTAGCCTGCGGCGGGCGAGCCAGATGGCCAGCGCAAGGCTGGCGAGGATCGCGCAGGTCAGCGTGATGGCTCCGACCATCCCGGTGGGCCAGGCGATCACAGCTCCAGGCAGGGCGATGGACCATTTGGCGACGTT
>JAIRRT010000001.1 GCA_031255835.1 Bifidobacteriaceae bacterium
ATGAACTTGTCACCTGGGCCGACGGGCTGATCGGCAGGCAGGCACAGAACTATCGCCTCGACCTCGTCCAACTCCCGGTTGACCACCGCATTGAGCCGCTCCCCCAGCAGGGTCTTGGGCCGGTGCAGCCCGGGAGTGTCCACTATGACCAGCGATGCCGTTGGTCTGCGCACTATCCCCCTGATGGTGCGCCGGGTGGTCTGGGGCCGGGAGGAGGTGATGGCCACCTTTGTCCCGACCATCGCGTTGACCAGGGTCGATTTGCCGGAGTTGGGCCGCCCAACCAGGGCAACGAATCCGGACCGGTGGTGCTCAGCCTGCTTTCCCATCACGCCTCCTCGGCGATGTCTCGAACCAAGATGGTTGATATCTGCTTGCGGCGCCCCTCGGCCCTCTCGGCAGTCATCTCCACTCCCTGCGCGCGCCCGCGCGCACCCACAATCGGCACCCGACCAAGCGCAGTGGCGAGCAGCCCACCTACTGTGTCTACGGCATCGTCGGTGATCTCGCGGCCGAACAGCTCACCCAGCTCATCCAACGAAACACCCGCCGGCACCCGGTAAACCCCGCCGCCCAGGTCCTCGATGGTTGGCGGGGTTGGGTCATGCTCATCGACCAACTCGCCAACAATCTCCTCCAAGATGTCCTCCATGGTCACCAGCCCCGCCACACCGCCAAACTCGTCCACCACGATGGCGATGTGCGTGCCGAGCAGCTGCAGCTCACGCAACAGGTTGTCCACGGGCTTGGACTCAGGCACAAAAACGGCCCGCCGCATGAACCCGACAATGTCCGATTCCCGCGCATCCGGATCACGCTGCAACGCCAGCGCCACATCCTTCAGGTAGGCCACACCGCGCACATCATCCGGCGAGGCGCCAATCACCGGCACCCGCGAGTGCCCCGAGCGCAGAAACAGGCTCATAGCCGAACGCAGCGGCCGGCCAGCCGCGATGGTCACCATGGCGGTACGCGGCACCATCACCTCCCGCGTCATGGTCTCGCCCAGCTCGATCACCGAGTGGATCATGTCCCGGTCGGTGAGGTCTATCCCCTCCGCCTCCGCCACATCATCGACGATGTCGAGCAGTACCTCGCGCGCATAGGCCGCCCCTTCGGGATCAGCTGGCTCGCTCTGATCCAGCTGTGCCACAGCCGCACGCCGCTCCAGGGAGTCCAACGCCCGCCCCACCGGCCGCAGCACCCGAGCCAAAACTGGCGCCACCCTCACGGGGCTTTGGTGGCTAGGAACGTCAGGAGGAGTTCGCGCTGCAGGGTGAACATGACTAGCTCTTCCTCCTTTTCGGCATGATCGAAACCGAGCAGGTGCAAGATTCCGTGGACGGTTAGCAGCAGCATCTCTTCGATTGGGCTGTGGCCGGCCCGCCTGGCGTTGGTCGCGGCCACCTGCGGGCAGAGCACAACATCGCCCAAGATCCCCTCGGATTCGTTGCCTGGCTCGCCTGGGCGGACCTCATCCATTGGGAAAGCCATCACGTCTGTCGGTGCGGGGTCCCCCATCCAACGCTCATGCAGCATGCCCATGGTTGTCGTGTCGACCATGGTGATGGACAGGTCGGCCTGGGGGTGGACGTTGAACCTGCCCAGCACATACCTGGCCAGCGCGACAAACTCGGTGCTGTCCAGCTCGGCTTCAGTCTCGTTCAGAACCTCAACGCTCATGGCGCACCCTGCCTGACCCCGCCCGCGGTGCCGTAGCGACCCGGGTCTCCTCATCGCGTGCGTATGCGTCAATGATCTGTGACACCAGCCGATGCCGCACCACATCTTTGCTGGTCAGCTCGCAAAACGTCAGGTCCTCCAGCCCGGTCAGGATGTCGCGGACCTGCAACAATCCCGAAGCCGTGCCACCGGGCAGATCGGTCTGGGTGATGTCACCGGTCACCACCATTTTGGCGCCAAACCCGAGCCGAGTCAGGAACATCTTCATCTGCTCCGATGATGTGTTCTGCGCCTCATCCAGCACAATGAACGCATCATTCAGGGTTCGCCCCCGCATGTAGGCCAGCGGCGCAACCTCGATGGTTCCGGCCTCCATCAGCCGCGGGATCGACTCGGCATCCATCATGTCCTGCAGTGCGTCATACAGCGGGCGCAGGTACGGGTCGATCTTCTCGTTCAGCGTGCCTGGCAGGAATCCAAGCCGCTCACCGGCCTCAACAGCCGGGCGGGTCAGAATGATCCGCGACACCCGTTTGGCCTGCAGGGCCTGGACCGCCTTGGCCATCGCCAGGTACGTCTTGCCCGTCCCGGCCGGCCCAATCCCGAACGTGATCACATGCGATTCGATGGCGTCGACATACCGCTTTTGCCCCAGCGTTTTGGGACGCACAGTGCGCCCACGGGAGGACAAGATCGATTGGGTGAGGACCTCGGCTGGGCGAGGGACGGCATCGTCGGATTGGTTGTTGCGGGGATCTGGGGCAGGGGGTTCGGTCAACATGGTGAAGATGCGGCGCACATCATCAGGCCCCACACTCCCCCCGCGTCCGATGACGGCCAACACCTCCTCGATGAGGTCCACCGCGATCTGGGCGGGCCCTTGTGCACCACGCACGGCGATCCGGTCCCCACGCACGTGGATGTCCGCCTCGGGAACTAGCGCCTCGATGCAGCGCAGCGTCGCGTCCTCGCGGCCGAGGAGCCCCAGCATGTGGGCCTGGGAGCCGACCACCACGAGCCGTGGCCCTGGACCGGCGGCGGGATGGCTCACGCGGGCGTCCACCCCAACCGTTTGCCGCCAAGCACATGGCCGTGGACGTGGTACACCGATTGCCCGGCGGTGGGCCCGGAGTTGAACACGAGGCGGTAGTCGCCATCGCCCTGGTCGAGTGCAACCTCTTGGGCCAGGGTCACCAGGTCAGCCAGGACCTGGGGTTCTGCTCCAGCCAGCGTGGCCACATCGGCGTAATGCTCACGCGGGATCACCAGCACGTGGAGGGGCGCTTGGGGGTTGATGTCACGGAACGCCACAGCGCTGCCGTTCTGCCCCACAAGGTCCACCGACTTCTCCCCACTCGCAAACGAGCAGAACAGGCAATCCAAAGGGAAACTCATACCACCCAGCCTAGCCGCGCCTCCCCCCCCTCTCCCCCCACCCCCGCCCAGGTGGCCGCAACTGCCCCCGCAGTGCCCCCGCCCAGCGCCCCCC
>JAIRRT010000099.1 GCA_031255835.1 Bifidobacteriaceae bacterium
GGCCGACATGGACCGCCAGGACCGGATAGTCGCGGTGGGCGACACGGTCGCGTACGTGCGCAACGCAATGGGCACGCAACTGCGGGGCATCAACGTGACCACGGGCAAGGAACTCTGGCGGCTGGACCTGGGCGGCGATTCAGAGGTCTTCACCTGCGGGGACAACATAATGATCTACAACGAACCCGAGGCCACCCTCCACACCCTCCGCACCAACTAACCCGGCCGCGCCCCTCCCCGCCGGCGACCCCGCCACCGGTCTCCGCTCCCGCACCACCCGCGAGCGCACCTTTCCGCCGGCACCACCCCGCGAGCGCACCACCTGCCGCGACCACCCGCCGGCCCAAAGCACTGCGCCCACCACGACCGCACCGCCCGCGCCGAACACCCCACCCAAAGTCGGCCCCACACGGCCACCGCGAGCGCGCCGCCATCGGCCGCCCGGCCCGATCTCACCGACATCGTCGACTTGGCTGTCCAACTGGAAACCAAACCCTCCCCTACCCGAGCGTTTGGTTCCTCCCTGGACAAGATTCCTCCGAAACCGCGCGTCTGGCCTGAAAATCTGTCCATCCGGAAACCAAACCCTCCCCCACCCCCAGCGTTCGGTTCCCCGACGGACATCCCCCACCCCATCGGACGGCCGCCGCCCCCACCTCCGCACCCCTCACCAGTGATGCTCGCCACAAAACCCCTCCGACCGCAAAACCGCGTCCCCCAACAGGCCCGCGTTTTGCGCTTGACAATTCTCTGGTCTGCTTTAGCGCGGGGCGATTCGCCGCTATGCTTCAGGGCGAAAGTTTGTTTCTAGAAGATTACGTTTCGGCCTCGAGTCACGGAGTAGAGGTAGCCAAGGCATGAGCGCACCGCCCATGAGCGCTGACACCGCGCGCCGTGCTGTGAATGAAGCCTCCACTCCTCCTGATCAACTGGCTCAGATTGCGCACCATTTTCCGGATTTGCGGACGGCAGTGGCGTGGCATCCGGCGGTGTACCCGGGGTTGCTGGATTGGATGGCGCGGTATGACTCGGGCCCGGCGGCGCGCGTGGCGAGTGGCCGGCTGGCGGCGGTGGCGGCGCAGACCGACATGTCGACCCTCCACGCGAGCATCCACGGCGAAACGGGCCAACACTCGCGCATCCACCCGGCCGAGGCGGCACAAGTCTCCCCAGAGGTAACGGCCGCCCCGCGCGCGGCGATAGTCCCCCCAGCGGTAGACGAAACCCAGCCGCCGATGCCGTCCCCCACCCCAGCAGCATCCTCAACAGCGGACCCGGTCCCCGACCAGCCGGGCGCTGAGGGGCCGGGTGCTGATGCGCCATCGGCGGCGCTTCCTAGTACTGAGGCTGAACCGACTTCTGAACCTGTGAACTCAGATGTTGGCGCAGGTGAACCCGCGGTTGATGCCAATGCCAGTGACGCTGCTCCCGAAGAGGGAGCGGACGGCACGCCGGTCGAGAGGAGTCGGTGGCGGCGGGGGCGGCCAGCGGCGTCGCGCGTGGTGGATGTGGAGCCGATGGGCGAGGATTTGGGTGTTGCGGATGCGGAGTTGGGGGCGTTGTTGAACCCCTCGGCGAGGCCGCGACCGCCGTTCTCGGTGACTCGGGTGCATACGCCGGCGGCGCGGATGATTGCTCGGGTGCCGGGGTTGAGTTCGCCGGCGGCGCCGGTGCCGGCACCACAAGAGGCGCGGGCGCAGGAGCCACCAGCGGAAAAGCCGCGAAAGGCGCGCGGCCGGATGACGATGGAAGAGGCGCAGGCGCGGATGGCGATGGCGTACGCGACTTTGCACCTGATTCCGCCGAGCGAAATGAGGGGCGCGGAGGCCGAGGAGCTAGCGGTCCCGGTGCCAGACGAAGCTGCCGGGGCGGCTGGGGCTGCGGGAACGGGAGCGGCTGGAACTGGAGTTGCAGCACCGGGGGCTGGGGCTGCGGGAACGGGGGCTGCGGCATCGGGCGCAATGAAGGCGCCACCGGCCGAGCCCACACAAGCAGCCGAGCCAGCCGAAGCCGCCCCTGTAGAAAAGGAATCGCCGGCGATCACGGCGTCGCGCCTGCGGGGCAGCTGGCGCCGCTTGGGCCGCCCGTTCCGCGACACGTCGGTGCTGCGCTTCGCCCCGCACGGGGCACCTCGGCCGACTCAACCGACGCAACCCTCGGCGGCACTGGCGCCCCCGGGGGCCCCGGTTCCCACCTCCGAACCTGCAGCCTCCCCATCCGCCCAGTCACAAGCAACCGCTCCCGCATCCCCGACAGCCCAAGCAGAAGTCCAAGCGACCGAGGGCGCGGCTGGCCAAACCGCCGCGTCGGCCGCGTCGGCCGGGCCGGACGCGGCGGGACTTGGCACCGCGGCCGCTCCTTCGGCGGTGGGGCCGGAAGCCGCACCGGAGCAGGCTTCGTCTGCCGCATCCTTGGCTCCCGCGGCGGACCATCTCGAAACGCAGGCGGGAACCCAAGCCGCACCACAACCAGGAGCCCAACCGACCGATGCCGACTTCGCCGCCGCGGCACCCTATCCGGTAGCGGCGCCGGACCCCGGCGCACCGGAGCAAGCGGCACCGGCACAATCCGAAGCGCAAGCGGGAACCCAAGCCGCACCACAACCAGCAGCTCAACCGACCGATGCGGGATTCTCCGCCGCGGCCCCCTATTCGGTAGCGGAACAGGAACCCGGCGCACCGGAGCAAGCGGCACCGGCAGCG
>JAIRRT010000104.1 GCA_031255835.1 Bifidobacteriaceae bacterium
GGGTCTTGTCCGGGCAGTGGCGTCGATGCGTTCTTTGTGGTTGGCGGGGCTTGGCCGGGGGCCTGTCTGGTTCCAGCGGTCTCGGCAGGCGGCAGCCGTTGTGTCGCGAAGCTGGTCCGGGGTGTGGACGCCGGGTGGCGGACCGGTCTTGTAGCGCTAGCTGATTCGCTCGAAGACCATGGTTGCCTGGATCCTGTCGCCGCCCCCAAAGCCCTTGCTGCCCGATGAGGCGGTTGTGATCGTGTGCAGCCGGTAGCCCAGCGCGGCTTGCGCGTTGATGGCCTTCTCCAACTCGGTCAGGTTCCCGGAGCCGGTGCCCCACAGCTTTTCCTTGAGGATGACTTGGAGGACCACATAGCTCATGCCCTGCGGCGCCGGCCTGGGGCGAGCGCCAGCGGTCGCGTCGGCCTGGATCCTCTCAATGAAACCACCGGCCGCTTGTTCGGCCTGCTGGACCTGATCGGTCCACGTCTGCCCGTCCCACCAGCGCGTGGTACCAGTTCCGTCGTCATACCAGCCGGCCTGCAACTCGTTGCCCATCGCCATCCCCTTCTTCGGGTGTGTCTGCCGCGCCTAGCCAAACTGCCTCGCGGACGCCAGCGCGCTGTACAGACCAACTCTCGCACCTCCCCCCGGGTTGCAGGCCGCCACACGCCGTCCCCGGTATAGGAACCCGCCCCAGCTACCGGCGCATAGACGGGATCCACGTGATCGACGCCGTCCACGCTTTCGGCATGTTCCGCTTTTCAGGGTGGTGGTCTGGGTGCAGGAGAGGGGCTGAGTCCGCTCAAGGTCAGGATCCGGTCTTCGGGCCAGTGGGGGGTTGGTTCGATGAAGACTGTAGACCAGCCTTTGGCGAGGAACTCCGTCTTCGCGCCCGCCGTCCGTCTGTCTTCCGGTCCGGTGCGGTGGCACGTAGAATCGGGTGTCATGGTGAGCGATGTGTTGTGGCGGCAGATCGAGGAACTGCCGGTTGGGGACCGATTGGACCTGATCGACCGAATCGAGTCGACTTTGCCGACGCCTCCGGTAGGAGAGCGGCTGGTGCCATCTGAGTTCCGGGCGCTGCTGGAGGCGCGCAGCCGCGCCATCGACGTCGATGCCGCGGGCAATCTTGACGCGCACCAGGCACTCTCCCAGTTGAGGGCCAAGTACGCGTGACCAGTGTCGCGGTTTTCCGACAGGATTTCCTCTGAAGCGGGATCAGTGCCGGCGCGACGGGTGACCAGTGTCGCGGTTTTCCGACAGGATTTCCTCAGCGAGGTGGATGCGGCGTCGTTCTGGCTTGCGGCCCACGCGGGCACCGCCACGGCGGCATGCTTCTTGGACGAGGTTGACTCGGCCATCGGTCGTGTGGAGAGGGATCCGAAGTCATTCCGCTTCGATGAGCTTTTCGGGGCGCGTCGCATCCATGTCAGTGGTTTTCGCTATCTCGTGTGGTTCCTGCCAGCCGGCGAGATTGTCAAGATTTTGGCCCTAACGCACGAGAGCATGTCTGACATCACCGTTACACGCCTCGTGGCTGGTCAGGCCAGGGAGACCTGACGACCACGAGCCCTGTTGCCGACCGCACAGGCTGTCTCAGTGAGCCGAACCTGCGATCTGACGACGCGTGGGTCGGTCTTCGGCGCGTGCGCGGTCACCCCTGCCATCCAGAGGAGGCTCAGGACAACCCTGCGAGAGGCCCCAATCGCGCCGTGACCGCTCTGACATGGGTGTTTGGGTCGCCTTGGGGAATTGAACCCCGGGCCTATTCGCTCGCGTGGGGCTGCTTTCAGTGGTTTGCGATGGCTGCCGGCTGTGTTCGTCGATGCTGGTCACAGCGCCGGTTTGGTTCCGGATGGCGGCAAGTGGCTGGGTTTGGGTGTCGTTGGTTTCGGCGGGCGGATCCGTCCGGACCACCACCGGAGCTTCGGCCAAACCCGCGATAGGAGTCCGGCCAAACCCGCGATAGAAATCCGGCCAAACCATCGATAGGGGACGTTCGTGGTGGTAGGGTCGCTGCTGTGGCGTACAGGCGAAGGTTGGTGGATGATCTCCTTGACGAGGTCTTCCCCGACCTGGCGGCGATCGCTCTGGAGGGAGCGAAGGGGGTGGGCAAGACCGCGACGGCGGCACGGCGGGCGGCGTCGACCCTGACTTTGACCAATCCGACTGAGCGGGCGGCGGTGGCTGGCAGTCTGGACGTCCTCAGGGAACTCGCCCCACCCTTGTTCATCGACGAATGGCAGCTAGAGCCCGCCGTTTGGGACGCGGTACGCCACGAGGTGGACGCGGACCCGACCGGTGGGCGTTACCTGCTGGCGGGTTCGGCCCGAACCCCGCCGGAGGTGCGGATCCACTCCGGGGCGGGACGCATAGTCAGAGTCCGAATGAGGCCGTTGTCATGGTTCGAGCGGGGGCTGGATGATCCGACCGTGTCACTCTCGGCCCTGATGTCGGGGGCCCGGCCGGCAGTCCGCGGCGCCACCGAGGTGGGGGTGCGTGGGTACTTGGAGGAGATCCTTCGTTCGGGTTTTCCAGGGATCCGGGGATTGTCTGAGCGGGCGCGTGGCCTTCAGCTGGACGGTTATGTTGCGCGGATAGTGGACCGCGAGCTGGCAGAGAACGGTGTCACCGTGCGCCGCCCAGAGGCGATGCTGGCGTGGCTGCGGGCCTACGCGGCGGCGACCGCAACCGACGCGGCGTACGAGGTGATCCGCGACGCGGCGACCCCGGGGCAGGGCGACAAACCGACCGACGGCACGGTCAGGGTCTACCGCGAAGCGCTGGCCCGGTTGTTCGTCCTCGATCCCGTTCCGGCTTGGGTGCCTAGCATGTCTCCGCTTCGTCGGCTTACCCGGGGGCCGAAACACCATTTGGTCGACCCGGCGTTGGCCGCCAGGTTGGTGGGGGTCGGGCTCCCGGGCCTGTTGCGGGGCGACGCAGGACACACACCCCCGCGTGGGGAGACCTGGGCTGGTGCGCTGTTCGAGTCGCTGGTTGTGCAGTCGGCGCGGGTGTACGCCGAGGCCGCCGGCGGGTCGGTGGGGCATTTGCGCACCAAGGACACCGAGCACGAGGTGGACCTGGTGGTCGAGAGCCCCGACCTGTCGGTAGTCGCGATCGAGGTCAAGGCCGCCGACGCGGTGTCGCCGCGTGACACCAAACACCTGAACTGGCTGGAGAAGCAGTTGGGCGACAGACTCGCCGACAAGGTCTTGGTCAACACAGGCCGCTTCGCCTACCGCGACCAGGACGGAGTCGCCATCGTCCCCTTCGCACTGCTCGGCCCCTGAGAACCGGTGGGCGCTGGGGCATCCCCGGTGACTGCGGGTACTGTCGCCGTTCGCACCGCCGAAGGCTCAAAGTGGCGGCAATGTCGTGGACCCAGCACTCTTGAGTGCTCGATCACATGACTGAAAACCGGCGCTGACCTGCATGCTTTGAGCCGCCTTGGGGAATCGAACCCCAGACCTATTCATTACGAGTGAATCGCTCTGCCGACTGAGCTAAGGCGGCTGGTGGGCTCGGGGCTGGTGGGCTCCGAGGCGCACAGCGCGGTCCACTCTAGCCGAGGTGGAGCGGACCGCCCAATTGGGGCTCTGCGTTAGCAGGTCAGGTTGGGTGGTGGGGCCTGGCCTTTGATGTAGTAGTCGTTGAGCATGTCGTTGACGCACTCGTTGGAGCGGCCGACGGCGCCGTGACCCTCGCCCTCAAAGGTCACCAGGACCCCTGAGGAGAAGCCGCCAGCCAATACCTCGGCGTTTTCGAAGGGGGTGGCTGGATCGCCTGTGGTGCCGATTACGACAATCGGATCTGCGCCATCGGCGGAGACTTGGTGGGGTTCCATTACGGCAGGGAAGGGCCACTCGGCGCAACCTATCGCTCCGTAGGCACTGAAATCAGCCAGCGTTGGGGCAACCTGGCGCATCTGTTCCATCCGCTGTTCCATCACGGAGATGCGGGCATCGACCGGTGAGTCGAGGCAAGAGATCGCCAGGAAGGCATCGAACATGTTGGTGGTGTACTCGCCCGTCTCGCTGTCGCGGTCAAAGTACAGATCCGCCAGCTCCATCAGCGCGGTCCCGTCTCCGCTCTCCATGCCGGACGCCAGCGCCAGCATCAACATCGGCCAAGCAGCGTCCTCATACATAGCCACCAGCACGGCCATCAGCGCCATCTGGAGGGTCAGCTGCCGGCCATAGACGGTGGGCAGCGGGCTGTCCTGCCGCTCAGCAATGAAGTCGTGGATCGCGGCCATGCCCTCGTCTACCGTTCCGCTCAGCGGGCACAAGTCGGAGTCCAGGCAGGCTGCCACGAACGACCGCATAGCGTTCTCGAACCCGGCGAGCTGGGTGACTTCCTCATCGCCCTGCTCTGCGGTCGGATCAACAGCGGCATCGAGCACCATCCGGCCAACTCGCTCGGGGAACCGCTCGGCATACAGCGCACCCAGGTACGTCCCATATGAAACCCCGAGGTAGTTGAGCTTCTCGTCGCCCACGGCCGCACGGATCAGGTCCATATCCCGCGCCGTCGAGCCTGAATCGACAAACCCCAGCGCCTCGCCAGTGTTCGCCAGGCATGCCTCACCGAAGGACTCCGCCACCTCGCGCATCTCGCGGATGCCCTCGGCGTCAAACGTGGTGGGGTAGTAGTCGAGGTACTCGGTCATCTCGGCATCGTCCAGGCAGGAAACTGGCACTGTCTCACCTACGCCGCGCGGATCGAAGCCGACCACGTCGAAAACCTCGGTGACTTCTGCCGGCAGGCTCATCGCCATGATCGACAGGTAGTCCCCCACTCCTGAGGCACCTGGACCACCCGGGTTGATCAGGATGGAGCCTTGCGGGTCATCACTGGTTGCTGGAATCCGGGCGATGGCCACAGAGATGCGCTGACCTGCTGGATTGTTGTAGTCCAGAGGGGCATCGACAGTGGCGCATTCGGATGTCTCGTCGGTGGGGCAGGGCTGCCAGCGCACCTCCTGCTCGTAGAAGGCGGACAGGTCCTCAGCCCCCGGCGGTTCGCTCGGCGCTTCGGCCGTCTCACCGCCCGCTTCGGGCGCGCTCGTGGAGGGGGACGATGACGTCTCCTCCTCTTGCGGATCGTTGGGGTCATCGTTTGGGTCGGCACAGGCCGAGACCACTAGGGAAACAACGAAACAGGCAGCCAGCACACGCGAAAAGCGGCGCGGCGCGAAACCGATGCGTTTTGGCACGCGTCCACTGTGCCACACCCAAGGAGGATCGTGCGGCGCGATGGACCTAGACGGATGGCATCACCTCACTCCGGCAAGGGCTACGCCCACCGCCATCGCCTCTATCGCAAGGGCCGGTGCGACGTTTCCGGCCAGGCGTTCCCGAGCCTGGGTGATCGCATCGATCCGGCGCAGCGTCACCTCAACAGTCGAGGTCTCAGCAACCCGGGCAATCTGTGCGGAATGAGACAAGTTGACCAGGTCAATGCCTGCCCGCTCCTGGACGGTGAGCACATCACGGTAGAACGACATCAGGTCCACCAGCGCACGGTCCAGCACGTCACGCTGGAATCTGGTGGTCCGGCGGCGCGCGTCATCCTTCGATCCCTTCAACGCCTGGTCGATCTGTGCGCGGACCGCCCGCGGCGCCCGCTCCCCCTCTGCCAGCCCGTGCGCTCGGTGCAACTGCGCACTGATCTGGGCCTCACGCTCCGCAGCCACACGCTCAGCCTCACCCTTGGCCAGATCAACCAGTTCACCTGCGGCGATTACAGCCCCGCCAACCGAACTGGCCCGCTCAGCCAACGCCATGACCCGCTCGCGCTGCTCACGCGCGGCCGGGTCCGTGGCCAACCGCCGGGCAATGCCAATGTGACACTGCGCAGCCATCGCAGCTTCCCGCGCCACATCTGGAGCCACATTCTCCGTTCGCACCAGCAGCTCCGTCACCGCCTCAACCGAGGGAATCCGCAGTGCCACCGGCCGGCAGCGCGAGCGAATGGTGACGATGACGTCCCGCGGGCTTGGCGCCGCCAGCAGCCAGATTGTCCGCGAGGGCGGCTCCTCAATCGCTTTGAGCAGCACATTCGAGGTCCGTTCAGTCATCCTGTCGGCATCCTCGACGATGACGATCCTCCAGCGGGACGTTGACGGTGCGCGTGCCGCGATGCCGACCAGCTCGCGCACCTGGGCCACCGAGATCAGGACGCTTTCGGTGGTCAGGATCTTGACGTCCGGATGGGTGCCGGCCATCACCGTCCTGCATTCGTGGCACTGCCCGCAGCCGCCCTCGGCGCACTGCGCTGCCGCCGCGAAAACCCTGGCCGCCACAGACCGTCCCGAACCAGGCGGACCAGTGATCAGCCAGGCGTGCGTCATAGCCTCAGGCGCCGCACAAGCCGCCTTCAGTGCGCCGATGGCCTGATCCTGCCCGGTCACTGCGTCCCAAACGCTCATCCAGGTGCCTTCCCCAGCAGACGGGCAAGAACAGGCAGCACCGCCCCGACTACGGCGCGGTGAACGTCATCGCGGGAGAGCGCCGCGTCAATCACCGCGTAGCGGTCTGGGTCGCGGCCAGCCAAATCCAGGTAACACTGGCGGACCCTCGCATGGAAGTCGAGGCTCTCGGATTCGATCCGGTCATTCTGCCCGTCCCGCCTCAGCGCGCCACTGCGCGGCGAAATGTCCAGCACAACAGTCATGTCAGGCTCGATCCCGCGCGTTGCCACCGCGTTGATTGCCCGGATCTCAGATTCGGGCAGCCCGCGCCCACCTGCCTGGTAGGCAATTGAGGAGTCCAGGAATCGATCCGAAACGACGATGGCGCCCCGCGCCAAAGCCGGTTCAATCACCTCCTCGACGTGCCGGGCCCTGTCCGCCGCGTACAGCAGTGCCTCTGTCCACGGGCCAACCTCACCTGCTTGCAGCAACTCGATGCGAAGGCTGCGTCCCAGCATGGTGCCGCCGGGCTCAAAGGTGTGGACAACATCGCGTGCGCCTAGGGTTTTTAGGGCTTCTGCGAGCATGGCTGCTTGGGTGGACTTGCCGGAGCCGTCGCCGCCTTCGAGCACCACGAATCCGCCGGTTCGCTGAACCGCGGTCAGATGGGGTGGCGTAGTCACGAGGAACACCTTAACGGCCATGTACGACATCGACTCGCGGCACTGTGACGTTGCAACGTCGAGCGGTTGCCGCTAACGTTTGCATCGTGCGCTGCAGCCGATCCTGCAGGTTCCGCCACCCGCCGTCGAATCCGTGGTGGAGTCTGGAAAAGGCGGCGGGCACCGCTCCCTTTCAGCGCGACACAACAGTGGTGCCCGCCGTTGCAGCCGGCGTACCAGTCCTCTACAGCGCGCCAACGTAGCCTTGCTGGCGCCACACCTCGTACACGGCGATGGCTGCACAGTTGGCCAGGTTGAGTGAACGGCGGGCTGGCAGCATCGGGATCCGGACCTCGCGGTCGATTGACGGATGTTCCTTAACCCAGTCAGGCAGACCATCGGGTTCAGGCCCAAACAGCAGGACATCGTCTTCCCGGTACTGGACGTCAGCAAATGAAGCCTTGGACTGGGTGGTGAAAGCCACTATGCGCGATCCGGCCACATCCGCCAGGGCAGCATCGAAGTCAGGGTGAATGCGCAGGTCAGCTAGGTCGTGGTAGTCCAGTCCGCTGCGCCGCAACTTGGCGTCAGTCAACTCGAAACCCAGCGGCTCAATCAGATGCAGCGTGCAGCCGGTGACAGCTGCCAAGCGGATGGCGTTGCCTGTGTTGGACGGAATGCAGGGCGCAAAGAACATGACGTTGACCACGTCCCCAAATGCTGCCATGCCGCACCACAGGCCGGGCGCGCCCGCCTCGGGGTGGCTCCTTCTTTCGCGCGCGCGTCCCGCCCCGCGCACCGCGGGTTGACGGTCCCTTGGCCCGCTTTGCCGCCAGCAGCTCGACTGCGCGTTCGAGCGTGACTGCCTCGGGCTCCTCACCACGCGGCAGGGTGGCGTTCGTCTCGCCATCGGTGACATACGGTCCGTAACGGCCGGACTTGACCACCAGCGGCTTGCCCGTGGCAGGGTCCTGGCCCAGCTCCTTCAGAGGGCTGCTCGACCCGCGGCCCGCCTTCGGAGCTGCAAACAAAGCGACTGCTTCATCCAAAGTGACGGAAAAGATAGCCTCTTCGTTTGGTAATGACCGCGACACCGTTCCGCGCTTCAGATACGGCCCAAACCGCCCGTTCTGCGCGGTGATCACCTCGCCTGTGGCCGGGTCCGTTCCAACAGTCCTGGGCAACCCAAGCAGGGCAACTGCCTGGTCCAACGTGACAGTCTCAATCGACATTGAGGAGAACAGCGACACGTTGCGCGGCTTGACGGCCGCCTTCTTGCCGCCCTTGCCGTTCCCTGCGGCCTCGCCGTCATCGATGACCTCGGTCACGTACGGACCGAACCGGCCATCGCGGACAACCACCGTGTTGCCTGTCTTCGGATCGACACCCAGGGTGCGCATAGGCGTCGCCTTGGCAGCCTCGGACAGCAACTCGCGCGCCCTCTGCTCGGTCAACTCATCCGGAGCCAGTCCCGCTGGAACCGGCGCGCGGCGGGGCGTGGCGCCAGGCTGAGTGGCTGGCTCCTCCAGATACGGCCCGTAGCGGCCAACCCGCAACTCGATGCCATCGCCCAACTCGACCGTGTTGATTGCGCGGGCGTCAATTTCGTCTTGGTCCTCAACCATCCGCTTCAGCCCAAGCACCGCCAAATTGTGCCCAGGATCACGCTCGGCCTTCTCCAAATCGGTTTCGTTGGAATCGCCAACGCCGTAATAGAACGACCTCAGCCATGCTTCGCGTGCCTCGGCGCCCTCAGCAATGCGGTCAAGAGACGCTTCCATTTCTGCCGTGAAATCATAGTCGACCAGATCAGCGAAATAGTCTTCCAGCAATCCGGTCACCGAGAACGCCACCCAAGATGGCACCAGGGCTTGCCCCCGCCGCTCAACATATCCTCGGTCCTCAATAACCGACATGATCGAAGCGTACGTTGATGGCCGTCCAATGCCACGCTTTTCCAATGCGGCAACAAGAGATGCCTCGGTGTATCGGGGCGGCGGTGTTGTCTCGTGGCCCTCAGCTTCAATCGCGGTTGCATCCAACTGTTCGCCGGTGGACATCTTCGGCAGACGGGCCTCGCCTTCACGGCCCTTGTCATAGCGGGCATCGTCCCGGCCCTCTTCATAGGCCGCCAAGAACCCGCGGTCAGTGATCACGGTGCCGGAAGCCTGAAAAGCGACCGGACCGGAGTCACCGGCGTTGGCATCGATGCGGACTGTCGCCGTTTGCCCTTTGGCGTCATTCATCTGGGAAGCGATTGTGCGTTTCCAGATCAATTCATACAGCCTGGCATCCTCGCCGCTCAGTTCCCGTGCCGCGTCCGATGGCGTCCGGAACGTCTCCCCAGCTGGCCGGATGGCCTCGTGGGCCTCCTGCGCGCCCTTGGCGGTGGTGGCATACAGGCGAGGCGCAGCCGGCACCGAAGCCGGACCATACAACTCAACGGCTTGCTGGCGAGCCGCCGCCAAAGCCTGATCCGATAGATGCACCGAGTCTGTGCGCATATAGGTGATGAAACCATTTTCATACAGCCTCTGCGCCACCTGCATTGTGCGCCGCGAGTTCATCCGCAGTTTCCGTGACGCTTCCTGCTGCAAAGTGGACGTAGTGAAAGGCGCAGCCGGCCGGCGCCGATATGGCTTGGTAGACAAATCGCCCACCACAAAAGCCGCCCCATCCAAAGACTTAGCCAACCCAGTGGCCGTCGCCTCATCAATGGCGACAGTACCTGCTGAAGTCAGGCGGCCGGCATCGTCGAAGTCACGTCCTGTGGCTACTCTGTTTGAACCTAGCGAAACCAGACGGGCTTGGAAGGTCTCTCCGGCATCGGTGGCGAATGTGCCAACCAGATCCCAATAGCCAGCCGCCACAAACGCGATCCGCTCGCGCTCACGCTCCACCACCATGCGCGTCGCAACTGACTGAACCCGGCCAGCCGACAGACCCTTGCCGACTTTCCGCCACAAAACCGGGGACATCTCGTAGCCATAAAGCCTGTCCAGAATCCGTCTGGTCTCCTGGGCGTCCACCAAGTCGACATTCAGATTGCGGGGACCGGCCAGGGCAGCTGCGATGGCCGGGCGAGTGATCTCATGGAACACCATCCGCTTGACCGGCACTTTCGGTTTGAGAACCTCAAGCAGATGCCAGGCAATCGCCTCACCCTCGCGGTCCTCGTCTGTCGCCAGATATAGCTCGTCGGCATCCTTCAGGGCCTTCCGCAGCTCAGCCACCTTGGCCTTCTTGCCCGGATCGATCACGTAATAGGGCTCAAAGTGGTCCTCAACATTGACCGCGAACTTCCGGTACGGACCCTTCTTCATCTCGGCCGGCAGGTCGGAGGGTTGGGGTAGATCCCGGATGTGACCTATCGAAGCCTGAACCGTGTATCCGGCGCCAAGGTAACCCTCAATGGTCTTCGCCTTTGCCGGAGACTCGACAATGACGAGCTTGCGTGGGACTCCCACGTCTCCTCCTTCGGTCGGGTGGATGCCAGGTGAACCCTACCCGCGCCGAGGCTGGGGTGGGTCAGATGGGTGGCGGGGTGTCGATGGCCGGTGGCGGGCCGGTCCGCTCCAGGGTGACCGACTCACCGCCTCCCATCAACACAAGGTTGCCTTCCTCGTCCATATCCCAACGGTCGACCCTGGTAAGGGCATCCATCAGGTCTGACTCGAGCCGCATAACGGTATCCGATCCAGTGCACGTCTTGAGTCCAAGCACCAGCCGGTCGAAGAACAACCCCCGGGCGCCCAGCGTAGTGACTCGCCCAAAAAAGGCGTTGCACCCCCCATATCCAATGCTGCGACGCCCGCCGATGCCGATCCACAGTCCTGCATCCTGGTTCACCTCAACCTGGTGTTCCGTGGTCTCCAACCGGACCACGCGCCAGGTCCCGGCCCAAGCGGACTCTTCGACAATTGCTCCGGGCGTCGGCTGTTCGGTACCGCGGGTATATGTCAAGGTGACACGGCCTCCGCGAAGCTGCAGGCCGCCATCGTCGGTGAGGCTCCAGCGGGAGGCTGCGGTGAAGGCGTCCAGGTAGGACTGGGCGAACTCGGCATCCTCGCCTTGGCATGTGCCTTCGGTGGTGCCCAGCGGGTCGGTCTTGAACACGCCCCACTGTGAGGCCTGGTAGATGGTGGCGTAGGCCTGGCAGCCGGTCCAGCCGTCAGCTGAGGTCCGCCCGAGCGTCAACGTGACCTCGGAGAGGCGCTCGGACTGGACGTCCTGGCCCTCGGACTGCAGGCGGGCCAGCGTCCAATCGCCTCGCAACCGGTTCAGGTCGCGGCTTTGGGAGGCCTCGGTGCGCTCCGGCGGCGGTTCAGCCCGCAGGGCGCGCAAACCAACAGCCAGGGCGATGATCACCGCGACCGCCACTGCGCTGATGATGACGCCGCGCCGCCCAGCTTTGCGGCCGGCGCCTATCAGGGTTGTCATTCCTCCAGCGTGCGAGGAGCGATCCTGATCGCGCATGCCCCAATGACAGCCGTCCGCATCCGAACCTCCTCGGTCGTTGCCCGTACGGTCCACGGTAGCCCAGGTACCGTGCTCCACGCACACGCACAGCTTGTTCGGGGGACAATAGGCGCCGATGAATCAGGCCGATCCGTGGTTGGGTGTCTTGACGGCCGGTCCGGACCGGGCTGGCCGTGTGGCGCACGTTGAGCAAGTCCCGCCCCAAACTGGGCAAACCTGCCCGTGGCCGGCTTGGGTTCCACCGCAGCTGGCCAAATCCCTGTCCGATGGCGGAATTGAGCGTCCATGGGGGCACCAGATCCGTGCAGCTGAGTCCATCCGGGCCGCTCGCCACACGGTGATGGCCACGGCTGCCGGCTCGGGCAAGACGCTCGGGATGTGGCTGACTCCGCTGGCCGAGATCATGACCGAACCTGGCCGTGGGACGGTCCTGTACTTGGCGCCAACCAAGGCTTTGGGAGCTGACCAGCTATCCGGCCTGGAGCGCATGACCGGCCTAAGCGCCGTGGGCGCAGGGCCGAGCGCGGGGGCGTTTCGCGCCGCCACCTGCGACGGTGACACCGAACTTGAAGTGCGCCGCTGGGTGCAGGCCACAGCGGACGCGGTGCTGACAAACCCGGACTACCTGCACTTTTCCTTGCTGCCGCGCCACGCCTACTGGACTCGGTTCTTCCGCCGGCTGCGCTGGGTGCTGATCGATGAGGCCCACGCGTACCGCGGACTGTTCGGTGCGCACGTCTCGCTGGTCATCAGGCGGCTGCGTCGAGTGGCCGCACACTACGGCGCCGCTCCGACGTTCGCGTTGGCCTCTGCCACCATCGCTGAGCCAGCCGCCACCGCCGGTGCGCTGATCGGTTGCGACCCATCCACCATCACCTGTGTGGCCGGCGATGACGCACCCCGCGGGCGGCGAACGGTTGTCCTATGGCAGCCTCCCTTCCTCGAACCTGATGAACCCACCAAACCCAGTGATGACCCCGACGATGCCGCAGATCAGCTGGTTACGCAGGTGCGGAGATCAGCTGAGGCTGAGGCTGCCGATCTGGTGGCCGATCTGGCCGGTTCCGGTGCCCAGACCCTTGCGTTTGTCCGCTCCCGGTTTGCGGCTGAATCGGTGGCCGATTCAGCTCGCATCAGGCTCGGCCCGGCAGGCGCTGGACGCATCACCTCCTATCGCGGCGGATACCTGCCTGAGGAGCGCCGCGAGATCGAGGCGGGGTTGCGCCGCGGCAGCCTGTCCGCCCTGGTCTCAACCACCGCTTTGGAACTCGGCATAGACATACCTGGGCTCGATGTGGCGATGATCGTTGGATGGCCGGGGACACGGGCATCGTTTTGGCAGCAGGCCGGGCGTGCAGGGCGCGGCGGCGGGGACGGGCTGGCGGTTTGGGTGGCTGGCACCAACCCGCTCGACGCCTACCTGGTGGAGCACCCTGAGGCGATCTTCGGTCCGCCGGTTGAGGCGACGGTATTCGACCCAACCAACCAGCACATTTTGGCGCCGCACCTGTGCGCTGCGGCCTCAGAGCTACCTATACGGCCGGACGATGTCGAGTACTTCGGCTCGACCATGCCCGCCATCCTCCAGCAGCTAACAGACCTTGGGGTGCTGCGGCATCGGACAACGGGTTGGTATTGGCGACCAACCGAACCGGCGAGTTCCCTGACTGACCTGCGAGGCGATCACGGACCACCGGTCGACATTGTCGAGGCGGACACCGGGCGGCTGCTCGGCACTGTCGATGCTGGACGTGCAGAGGCGACTGTCCATATTGGCGCGATCTACCTGCATCGTGGTGCCGCGTTCATCGTCACCGGGCTCGACCTGGACGGACACATCGCCACAGTCAGCCAAACCCACCTGCCGCACCGGACCCGCGCCAACACCCGCTCCACCGTGGCGATCATTGCTGAGCATCGAGTTGAGGCCGGCAATGGGTTCGCTTGGCACTTGGGTGACGTGGAGGTGCGCAGCCAGGTGACGTCGTATACCCGGATGCGCAGCGCCGGCGGCGCAACCATCGACACCGTCCCACTTGACCTGCCTGAACACGCCATGCGAACCGTCGCAGCCTGGCTTACGGTCGAATCGTCACTGCTGGATGACGCCTCGCTCAGCCCGCGCGAACTCCCAGGTGCACTGCACGCCGCTGAACATGCCGCCATCGGGCTGCTGCCGCTGCTGGCCACCTGCGACAGGTGGGATCTTGGCGGACTGTCCAGCGCATTCCACGGCGATACCGAAGGGCCGGTCATCTTCATTCACGATGCCGCCCCCGGCGGTGCCGGTTTTGCGGCGCGGGCATTTGCGGCCCACGGCGCTTTGACAACGGCGGTCCGCGACTTGTTGCAGGGCTGTGGCTGCTCAGATGGCTGTCCATCATGCGTTCAATCTCCCAAGTGCGGCAATGCAAATCAGATGTTGGACAAAGGCGCTGCGTTGCGGCTGGTCGAGGCGGTTGCGCGGGGGTGACCGGCCGTGGCCTTGGCGCGGGCCGTCATCGTCCTGCCTGCTAG
>JAIRRT010000093.1 GCA_031255835.1 Bifidobacteriaceae bacterium
CATTTGGCGGAGGTTGCGCGTTTGGTGCCGCAATATGTTCGTGATGCGTATGAGGCGGCTCAGGCTAATCCGCCGCCTCATCGAGTTGCTACTCGTCGGTCGCGCTCGGCGCCTCGACCTGTTCCGCCTGGGCAGGTTGGGGGGTCTGGGTCTGGGCAGGCTGTTCCGCCTGGTCAGCCTGGCGCTTCCGCCGCCGATGGCGGAGGTATTCGACGATCATAGGCGTCACCGATGCCAATACGATCCCGACAATAATGAGATCTATGTTTTCCTCGACAAACGGGAAGGATTGCCCCAACCAGACCCCGGCCAGCGGGATAAGAATACCCCAGGTGAACGCCGCCACCAAGTTGAACGCGATAAAGTGCCGGTAGTTCATCTTGCCCACCCCGGCAACCACCGGGCAGAATGTCCGCACAATAGGCACATACTGGGCTATGACAATGGTCCGGCCGCCGTACCGCGCAAAGAACGCATAGGTCCGGTCCACGTACTCGCGTTTGAACAGCCGAGAGTCCGGTTTGTTGAAGACTCGCGGCCCGAGTTTACGCCCAATCCAATACCCCGTCTGGTCCCCGATCACGGCGGAACAAGCGATGGCTAAACAGGCCACCCAAATTGGCGTTGGCACCTTGCCCATCCCGAGAAACACCCCGAGTGTGAATAGCAAAGAATCCCCCGGCAGAAAGAATCCGATCATCAACCCGGTCTCGGCAAACACCACGGCGCACACGCCCACAAGCGCCCACGGGCCCAGCCAGGTGACGAACGTATTGATCAGGTTTGCCGGGTCGAGCCAGGCCGGCCCCAAAGCGAGAAAACTGCCGGAGGCCTGCGCCGCCAAGGCGGAAATGGGCATGAGCACGGCCACTAGAGTACTTGAGGTGCCCCACCCCGCCCTCCCCGAGGATCGCTCCCCTCACCACCACCACACCCAACCCCCCCAACTCGGGATGGAAGGTCCGGCATCGGCGGAGGGCCCGGCATCGGCGGACGCTGAGCAAGGGGTTGGGCCTTGGGTGGGGGAGTGGCCGGTGGACCCGCGGTATGACCGGGAGCTCTTGGCGGCAGGCGACCGCCGCAACGTGGTGGACCGCTACCGGTACTGGACGGTCGAGGCGATCAAGGCGGATCTGGAGGCGGCTCGGCGGCCGCTGCACGTGGCGGTGGAGAACTGGGAGCACGATTTCAACATCGGCTCGATTGTGCGCACGGCAAACGCGTTCGGCGTGGCCGAGGTGCACATTGTGGGGCGGCGGCGCTGGAACCGGCGCGGTGCGATGGTCACGGACCGGTACCTCAACATCCGGCACCACCCCACCGCGGGTGACCTGGCGCAATGGGCGGAGGGGAACGGCATCGTCCTGCTCGGGATCGACAACCTGCCAGGCGCGCGGGCGCTGGAACGGCACCCGCTGCCGGAGCGGTGCCTCATGTGGTTCGGGTCCGAGGGTGCGGGCCTGTCCCCCGAGGCGCAGGCGGCGTGCAGCGAGCTCCTCGCGATCACCCAGTACGGCTCGACCCGCTCCCTAAACGCCGGCGCAGCAGCAGCAATAGCGATCTACGCCTACACCCTCCAACACCGCTGACCCGTTACAATGGGTCATCACACCCTGTCCATGCGACCATCCGGAGTTTGAACATGCCTGTTGCCAGTCCCGAGGTTTACGCCGAGCTGATCGATCGCGCCAAAGCTGGCCGATTCGCCTACCCGGCCGTGAACGTCACCTCTTCCCAAACCGCAATCGCCGTGCTGCGCGGCTTCGCAGAAGCTGAATCAGACGGGATCATTCAAGTGTCCGTCGGGGGCGCGGAGTACCTTTCCGGCTCGACGGTCAAGAATCGTGTGAACGGATCGCTGGCGCTGGCGGCATTTGTGCGCTCTGTTGCGCAGGACTACCCCGTCACCGTGGGCCTCCACACCGATCACTGCGCCAAGCAGAACCTCGACAGCTGGGTCCGCCCGCTGCTCGCACTTGAGGCCGATGCCGTAAAGGCCGGTCAGCTCCCCGCCTTCAACTCCCACATGTGGGACGGTTCGGCCGTGCCGCTGGCTGAGAACCTCGTCATCGCCGAGGAGTTGTTGGAGAAGTCCCAGGCCGCACACACGATTCTCGAGATCGAGATCGGCGTGGTTGGCGGTGAGGAGGACGGCGTTTCCGCCGAGATCAATGACAAGTTGTACACCACGGTTGAGGATGGCCTGCGCACTGCCGCGGCCCTCGGGCTGGGCGAGCGTGGCCGGTACCTGACGGCGCTGACGTTCGGCAACGTGCACGGGGTGTACAAGCCGGGAGCCGTGAAGTTGCGGCCGGAGATCCTGCAGGAGATACAGGCGGCGGTTGGCGCCCAGTACGGCAAGGAACGCCCGTTTGACCTGGTGTTCCACGGCGGCTCGGGCTCCACAGCGCAGGAGATCTCGGACGCGGTGGACTACGGCGTGATCAAGATGAACATCGACACCGACGCCCAGTACGCGTTCTCCCGCCCCGTGGCGGACCACATGTTCCGCTCCTACGATGGCGTTCTGAAGATTGACGGCGAGGTCGGCAACAAGAAGCAGTATGACCCGCGCGCCTGGGGCAAAGCCGCCGAGGCCGGCATGGCCTCCCGCGTGGTCGAAGCAGCCGAGCGCCTCCGCTCAGCCGGCCACAAACTAACGTAAATACCCAGGTGAGGGTCCAGGTCCGCGGGCCTCAAAGCCCCGGGACCCAGGACTCGAGCAAGTTTTCCCAAAGGGGCGCGAGCGCGCTTCCGCCGGTTCGCCGGCAGGTCGGGGATCGGCGACCGGCGGAAGCGCCCTGGCACTTGCGCTGCCCGATGCCGCGCGGCAACCATCCCCACCAACCCCACCCCCGCCATCGGCGGCCCAGACCTACCGGTGCCCGATGCCGGATGGTGGCTATCCCTGTTAGCCCCACCCCCGGTTGAGGGGTTGGGGGGTCGGGTAGGGTTGGGGGGTTCGGGAGGGGCTTGAAAGGATAGTGGATCATGCCAGGAATCGTGGTTGTTGGCGCACAGTGGGGCGATGAGGGGAAG
>JAIRRT010000189.1 GCA_031255835.1 Bifidobacteriaceae bacterium
CCCTGTCGTGCTCAGCCCCGTCGAGGTGGATGTGCTTAAGTGACCAATTGACGAGCCAGGCGGCTCAATTGGTCAGTTAAGCACCCCCGACCAGGCCGCCCACACACTGGATGGTGAGGTTGAGGGAGACACACCCGAACACCTCCTTGTCCGCAGCCAGGTCCGGGATCCCAACCACTCGACGTCCCCGAACCGGACCACCACCAAACCCACCGACATCACGGAGCCCCGGACCACACGCATCATCCCCAGAAGAATTCGGTGACCGCCTCCAAAAGGCATGCCGCCAGCGGCATCGAACCCCCTACCCAACGCACGCACCACAACACGAACACCCAACGTTTGAACGCCATCGGCTGGAGGGCCACTGCGACAACCGCACCTGCTCAAAACGGGGTGGAAAGCTGCAGGTGGGGTGGGGTTTTGGGCAGTTGCGGCGGTGGCTTGGTGGGGGGTGGGGGCGGAGTGGGGTTCGGCGGCACTGGTAGTGGTGCGGTCTGCGGTCCGTGCGGCACATGAAGCCTGGTCGGGTCGAACCTGCTGGGTGATCGAGCTCGGGCTGAGCAGCGGCGACGGCACATGAACCCAGGTCGGGTCGGACCTGCTGGTCAGCGAGGCTCCTAGGTTCCTGACGAGCGGAACGGGCGTGGCCTTGATCTGAAGGGGTGGCAGTCTCGGAGTCGCACCTCGGAGGTCGCAAACAGCATGGGCGTGGTCTTGATCGGAAGGGTGCCGGTCTCGCAGTCAGCCGCGTCGTGGCTGTCCATGCTGACAGTGCGGGGGTAAGCCGAACCCGGCAGCCGCATGCCGACCGTTCTCACTGGTCGGTGACGCGCAGCAAGGGCTGGCCAGCCTGGCCGCAAGGCACTAAGCCGAATGAACCAAACTAAGCGGCCACTACCCAAATGCCTTGCAGAACAGGGCGGCGCGCCCGTGCACAGGGGACTTGCAGCGCGGGCCTGCGCGGACCTACGATGTTCCGGCACGCGGCGGCCGTTTCTCGAATCCTTCGGCCGCCCAAGTTGTGGGAGCGTCGCTGCTCCCCATCTATGAAAGGATCACCCGTGAGTCTGCATTTGCCCTACCCCCCCCCCTCCTAATTTTGAGGAATCGGGGATTTAAGGCGTCCCTCAGCGTTGCTACGGCCGTTGCGTTGGCCGTTGGCGGAACGGTTGGCCTAGCGGCCAGCCCGGCCCTTGCGGATAACCGCGACACCATCACAATTGACCTTGACCAGAGCGCCAAGCTGCGCGTTCAGATCTGCGACGACGCCACCGTGCGTGCTCGCTTTTCCCCAGACGGAGCATTTTCGGCAAAGACGGCCAACACTTTCACCGTCGGTGCCCCCTGCTCCAACGGATCCGTGGTCACCACCGAGACCGCCGCTGACGTCACTATGGAGACCGCCAAACTGACGGTTCACATCGACAAGACGACAGGCCGGATCGCCTACACCACACCGCAGGGCCAGCCGATCCTGACAGAGGCGGCCCGCCCTGCGCCCACTACCGTGGCTTTGAACGGAAGCAGCGCCTACCGGCTGGCACAGGCTTTCCAGTCTCCCGCTGGCGAGTACCTGTATGGGTTCGGCAACGTGAACGATGCCGTCGGAATCCGGAACAGGTCCATCACCATCCAGCAGCAGAACACCGACAAGCGCACCCCGATGTTCATCTCTAACGAGGGGTATGGGCTGCTGTTTGACATCACCTCGAACGGCCAGTTGACCTGGCAATCTGGCGGGCAGCAGTACACGTACACCGCCAACGCTACCGATTCATTCGACTACTACTTCCTGTATGGCCCAGAGCCAGATGAGGTGATTTCCGGATACCGGACCATCACCGGGCAGGCCACCATGCTGCCCAAGAACGCCTACGGCTATACCCAATCCCGAAACCGGTTTGCCTCCTGGAACGAGCTTCAGGCCACTGCCGATGAGTTCAGGGCGCGTGGCATACCGGTGGACACGATGGTTGTCGACTACCACTGGTGGGCGGCCAACCTGTTCAACAACATCACCGAATGGTCAAGCGCCTGGGCCAACCCGACAGCCAACATGACGGCGCTGCACAACAAGCACATCACGGCATCGATCTCGATTTGGCCGTTCTTCCAGGCTGGGTCTGCAACTCATGACATGCTCAGCCAGGTCCCCGGGTTCTTCCTCCCCAACCAGGCCACATTCCAAGGGCCAGGACACGTCTATGATCCCTCGTCACAGGCCAACCGCCAGACGTACTGGGACACCATCAATGGCTCAGTGTTTTCCACGGGCATGGACTCGATCTGGCTTGACGCTGGCGAGCCCGAGCAGTCCAACTGGCGCTCCAACACCTCTTCTGAGCCGACATCGTTTGGTGATTCTCGGTTGATCGGGGCGGCTTTCCCTCTGTTCCACACCCAGGCTCTCTATGAAGGTCAGCGCACCACTCCAGGCAACACCAAGCGGGTCAACACGCTCTCACGTGGTGCGGTGGCAGGCGTGCAACGCTTTGGCGCCCAATCGTGGTCCGGTGATATCCAGTCCACTTGGGCATCTTTGGAGCGTGAGATCAGGGGTGTGCTGAACTATTCGGCCGCCGGCCTGACCAACTTCTCCACCGATACAGGTGGATACTTCGGGATCGACACCAATTCGCCATCGGCCAGGGAGATGTTCCTGCGGTGGCTGCAAGTCTCGACATTCAACGCGATCATGCGTGTCCACGGCCGTGATGCGATCAAGTATCCGTGGTCGTTTGGTGCGGAGTATGAGGAGTACATCACTGACTACATCAAGCTGCGTGAGCGGCTGATCCCCTACACCTACTCACTGGCTGGCTGGACAACGCAGGATGACTACACGATGGTTCGCCCGCTTGTGTTCGATTTCAGGTCTGATGAGAACGTGGCGACCATTGATGACCAGTTCATGTTTGGTCCTTCCCTCATGATTGCCCCGATCTACACCGAGGGTGCGCGGTCCCGCGAGGTCTATCTGCCGGCCGGCACTTGGACCAACTTCTGGACCGGCGCTTCACTGGAATCCACTGGCGGAACCTACCGGGTATCAGCTCCTTTGGATGAGGTGCCGGTGTTTGTCCGCGGCGGATCGATTGTTCCAATGGGTCCGGCCAACGAGTGGGTTGACCAGTCGCAGGACCCAACTGAGCTGCGGGTTTACCGCGGCGCCAACGGCGAGTTCACGCTGTATGAGGACGAGGGCACCAACTACGGCTATGAGAATGGCCTGTTCAGCGAGATCCCGATGTCCTGGAATGACCAGTCCCAGACTCTGACCATTGGTGCCCGCACCGGCACCTTCCCAGGAATGATGACAAACCGTACATTCGACATCGTCCTGGTGGAGCCTGGTTATGGCGCTGGCATACCGCATTCGCCGGCCTACCGGACTTCCGTGGCATACAACGGAACCGCCGTCGATGTCGATCTTTCCGGTACGTGGAATGCGCCACCTGGTCCCATCGACCTTGAGGTGGCACTGCCGAAGCCTCCTCCGCTTCCGCAGCCCGATTTCCCAGCTCAGGCGCTGGTTGGCGACTGGCGGTTTGACGAGGGTGAAGGCGGAGTGGCATCTGACTCCTCCGGCATGGGCAACCACGGTGCGGTCGAATCGACTGCCCCGAGCGCCTGGGCACCTTCACGCAACTCCACCTCGGCTCTGGCCCTGGATGGGGAACGCGAATCCTCAACACCTGGGGACTACACCTACCTCAGCGTGGCCGATAACCCGATGCTCGATCTGACAACCGAGATCTCATTTGGCGTTTGGGTCCGGCCAACAGACACCGGCCGTTCGCGGGCGGTGCTCAACAAGGGCGGCAATGATAGTGGCAACCCGGGATTCAGCATGATTCTGACCGGCGGTGACCTGGTGCAGGCGGAGTTTGCTCCACAGACTGGCGCCAAGACCACGGTGACCGGTACCGGCCAAACCGTGCCGCCTGGTCAGTGGTCGCATATTGCGGTCACCTGGAAGGCGCCTTCAGTTGGCGGTGATGGCATAATCCGCCTGTTTGTCAATGGCACCAGGGTTGGTCCGAACACCGTCTTCAACGGCCCGCTCGGCACAAACGATTGGGATCTCCGGCTGGGACGTAACGGAATGGGCAATGCCCAGTTCCCAATCTCCCACGCCTGCCTGATTGATGACGCCAAACTGTTCAACTATGCATTGACTGATGCGCAGATCGCAGCCTTGGCAGCCGATCAGTCCGTCATACTGCCTAACCCGATCAACGTCAGCGTTGTTCCAGGCAATCGCATCATTGACGTCAGTTGGGATGACGCCCCTGGCGCAACCCTATTGTACACGCAGGTTTTCGTTAAAGCCACCCCGCCGGGCGTTGATTCAACACTCCTCGAGCAGGATTACGGGGAACTCACCCACTGGACCTTTACCAGCCTCCAGAATGGCACACACTACAAGATATCAATTAAAGCGTTCTACGCTGAAGGCTCATCCCAGGGCATCTATCTGGTGGCAACACCCTACGCGCATCCAACACGGCTTTTCAACCTCATCACACATGACCGCAACGCATACGGCCACATTGTGAATGACACGTTCAGCGCTGTCAACGGCACAGTTCTGGTGGAGCTACTTGACGGTGACCCCTCAGCGGGCGGGAACGTTATTGGCTCCGAGAGCGTGCCCTTGAGGATAGAAGCACAGGACTATGCGCGGTTCACCGCAGATCTGGCGCCGTATCAAGCTGGCCAGTTTGTTCGCGTGACCATGCTCGATTCCAGCTCCCAGCCCGTAAGTGCGCCGGTCAGCGCCGCGCGAACCGAGGTGTTTGTTCCGCCGCTGGCGACATCGACGGTCACTTTCGCCACCACGCCATCGGACGCTACAGTCACTCTGTATGATGGCGCCGGTGACGTGATTGCACCAACTCAAGTGGGCGGGAAGACGTACGAGTTGGCACCACGCCAATACGTCACGTATGAGGTTGCCTCTCCAACATATGTCACTAGCACCGTGACGTTTGAACCGATTGGCGATGAAACCATCAATGTGACCCTCACGCCGCAGCCGCCAGACGCTGATCTGGAAGGCTTGGGAAATGGGCATGAGACCCACGGACGGACCAATCCGGCGGATGACATGCACGATTCTGGCGATGGCTACATCGGCTGGATCGGCACCGGATCATGGATTGTCTACCGCAACATCGACCTGCAAGGCGGTGTCGATACTGCCGTTGCCTACTACCGGTACGCCGGTGATTCTTCGCCGCGGCAAATCGAGGTGTTGACGGCTCCTGTCGGCTCGACCGGGCCTGGCGATGGCACCCGTTTGACGGCGTTTGACTTCAACACTGCAACCGGTTCCAATGCGCCGGGGTCAGCGTTTGTCCGCCTTGTTGAGGAAAACATCGGATCGGCTGAGACCGGCTTGCATGATGTGTATGTTCGCTTCACCGGAGAGTTCAACTACGGCGGAATTGAGCTGTATTTTGCAGACGGGCCCAGCGGCCCAGTCCTCAGCGATTTGGAAGCGGCTATCACCACTGTTGAGGATGACATCACAAGCGGCGTTTTGGTGGCCACGGATTACACCGGGTCAACCTGGACGGAACTGATGGACGCTGTGCAATACGCCCAGAGTCTGCTGGGTCTCACCCCATCCGCGGTGGATATAGAGCAAGCCATGGCTGACCTTTCCGACGCCTTGGCCGGATTGGTAGGCCGCGGAGATAGCGCCCAGTTGGCTGGCGCCGTAGCTTTGGCAGTTGCCATGCAACTGGATGCGGCGGACTACACCACTGAGAGCTACGGCGACTTCACTGATGCCCTTGCCGCAGCTCAGGCCTTGTTGGCAGGCGACTTGGCCGAGGTGACGCAGCCTCAGGTCGATTCAGCTTTGGCCGATCTGACCGCGGCTATCGGCGCGCTTGATCCTGTTGGTCCGCCAACCGGGCCGGTTCGTGTTGATGCGCTGGTGGAGCTGCTCGCCATCGTGGACAGTCTCGATGCCAATGACTACACCGCCGAGAGCTGGGCGGCCCTGGTGCTCAAGCGCGAGGCCGCCCGAGCCCTGGTGGTCAGCCCAACCACAGCTGAGGACGTTGCCGATGCCGCTGGAGAATTGCTTGCCGCCGTCATCGGACTGAGCGCCCGCCCGGATCCCGGAACCACCCAGCCCGATTGGGCGGCGTTCAACGCGCTGGTAGCAGCACTAAGCGATCTACTTGCCGATGCCGAGGTAGGGGATCTGATTGACCTCCTGAACCAGATCCGCACCGAAGCATCCACCCAGTGGGCCGCACTGCTGACAGCCATCGGCCAGCTCACCTCCAGCACGTCCGGACAACTAGCCGACCTGGCAGACATCCTGGACCAGCTCAGCGGCGACACCTCTGGTCAGCTCGCCGCGTTGGTGGCTGCTTTGAATGAGCTGAGCGGCGACACCTCCGGTCAGCTGGCTGCCCTGGTGGCTGCGCTGGGTCAGCTCAGCGGTGACACCTCTGGTCAGCTGGCTGCCCTGGTGGCCGCCTTGGACCAGATCCGCGGTGAAGCAGCAGGTCAGGCGAGCGCGATGGCGGATCTGCTGACCCTGCTGAGCAGCGCTTTGGACAACACCGAGTTGCGGAACCTGCTGGAAGCGATGGCTGATTCGCAAGGCGCGGCCCAGGCGCACTTCCAGGAGCTGATCCTGCTGCTCAGGGCCATAAGCGAGCAGCAGCCCGCAACCGGCGGCCAGGACCACTCGGACCAGGCCCTCGCAGACGCAGTGGCGGACGCAGTGGCTGCCGCTCTGGCCGGCGCAAAAGCCCAGGAAGCCGACCAGGCGAGGCGGTTGGGCGAGGCGATGGACGCCATCGGCGGGCTCACAAAGGCGCTGCAAGAACAGATGCGGCCTGGTGTCGATCCCGCGCCGGTGGCCGCGCCTCCGGTTGCTCCGATGGTGGCGGTCAAGGCTTCCCAGAAGTCGGTGCGCCTGGTCAGGGGCTCGGCGGTGCGGCTGGCGGCGGCGGGCTACAACTCCGCTGGCGCGACGTCCCGCGTGACCTGGAAGTCATCCAACCCGAAGGTGGCGGCGGTCTCTGCCAGCGGGAGGATCGTGGCGAAGAAGGCCGGGAAGGCGAAAGTGACGGCATCGGCGGGCGGCAAGAGCGTCAACGTCGCGGTGACCGTGCTGTCCGCGCGCGCGGGCAAGGTGGCCGTCAAGTCCGTCAGCGCCAGCGGCGTGCCCAAGGCCATGGCGGTTGGCGGCGTGAAGGCGATTGCCGGCAAGTACAGCCCGGCCAGCGCCGTGTCCGCCAAAGTGACCTACGCCAGCTCAAACGCCGCAGTCCTGCAGGTCACATCCGCCGGTCTCCTGGTGGCCAAGTCCCCCGGCACAGCCGTAGTGACAGTAAAAGCCGCCAAGAAGACCAAGCGCTACAAAGTAACAGTCACCTAGCCGCCCGCGGGCGGAGCCGGCAAGCCGAAAGGCGAGCCGTCTGACTGAACCAACCGGCACCCGCCGAGGCGGGCAGAGGGATCTTGCGCCGTGCACCCCCTCCGCCCGCCCAGCGGCTGCCCCAAGTGCTCAAAACGGCCACCAGCTTTCCCGTCTTTCCCCCGTTTTGAGCACTTGGGGTCGCCATCGTCCCCCGGAAGGTGCAAGGTTCGTGCTCAGCAACCCACCAGAGGACCCCACCCCACCGCCGCAACTGCTCAAAACGGGGTGGGAAGCCACTGATCAGGTGGTGTTTTGAGCAGTTGGGGTCGCCGATGACAGTCGCCGATGACGGTCCACTCACCTCTCCCATCCCCCCGGTTGCACCTCCCAGCCCCGCCGCCGATGGCGTTCAATCTTGGGTGTTGCGGGTTGTGGCGCTGGGGTTGGCAGAGGGTTCGATGCCGCTGGCGGCATGCCTTTTGAAGGCGGTCACCGAGGTTTCTGGGGATGAATGTGAGTGGTCCAGTAGTTCGCGGGCTCGCTCAGTCTTGCTGTGGTTCAGTACGTTGACGTCACCCGTGCCTGGGGAGGCACCCCAACAAGCCCGGCCCCCTTTTCGACCGGCGCTGACGGCCACCCTCGTCCCTCCGCTCTCCTCCCGTCACACAATCCAACACCCCTGATCAAAGTGACCACTTCCGAAGTGGTATGGCCGACTCCCCAAGGAAGTGGTCAGTTTCGGCTGGCCCCACTTCGGGGCTGAGCACAGATCCGGCGCCGAAGGGGGTTGACTCTGTGATCAAAGTGACCACTTCTGCGATGGTGGGGCTGATTCCCTCAAGAAGTGGTCAGTTTCGGCTGGGTCCACTTCGGGGCTGAGCACAGATCCGGCGCCGAGGGGTCTGACTCTGTGATCAAAGTGACCACTTCTGCTGGGTAGGGGTGGGGTTTGAAGGAAAGAGGGTCAGTTCCGGCTTCGCCGGACCCGAAGCACAGTCGGACCCACCGGACCAGGGGTGCGTAACTGACCAATTGGCGACCAAGGCGGCTCAATTGGTCAGTTAAGCACCTCTGACCAGGCCGTCCACATGCCTTCTTGTGCTCAGCCCCGTCGGGGTGGATGTGCCTAAGTGACCAATTGGCGAGCCAGGCGGCTCAATTGGTCAGTTAAGCACCTCCGACCAGGCCGCCCACACACCCTGTCGTGCTCAGGCCCATCGAGGTGGATGTGCTTAAGTGACCAATTGGCGAGCCAGGCGGCTCAATTGGTCAGTTAAGCACCTCTGACCAGGCCAACCACGGCTGGGTGGTGAGGTTGAGGGAGACACACCCGCACATCTCCTTGTCCGCAGCCAGGTCTGGGATCCGGACCACTCGACGTCCCTGAACCGGACCACCACCAAACCCACCGACACTATGACACCCCTGCTCACACGCATCATCCCCAGAAGAATTCGGTGACCGCCTTCAAAAGGCATGCCGCCAGCGGCATCGAACCCCCTACCCAACGCACGCACCACAACACGAACACCGAACCCTTGAACGCCATCGGCGGGAGGGCCACTGCGACAACCGCAACTGCTCAAAACGGGAGGGGAAACCTGAGGTGAGGGGGTGTTTTGGGCAGTTGGGGTTGTGGGGCGTCGGGGGGTGGGGCCGGGTTCGTGCCCAGCGAGCGAGTGGTGGGGGCGGCGGGGCGACTGCCGGGCGACCGGAAGTGCTCAAAACGGGGGAGGAAACACCCCGGTGAACCGTCGGTTTGGGCACTTGGGGTCGTGGTGCTGTCTCCAGTTTGTGCTCAGGGGGCCGGGGCGCCATCGGCGGGGGGCTGGGATGGGGGGCGCCGCTGGCGGGTAGTGTGGGCGGGCAGTGTGGGTAGCGGGAGGGGACCGGATGGCTGCCGAACTGACGGGCAGGCTGAGCTTGCGGGCTGAGGGCGTGGGCCGCGATTACGATGGCGCGCCTGTGCTGGACGGTGTTGACCTCGCGCTGACGCCGGGCCAGGCGCCGGTTGGGGTGATCGGGCCGTCCGGTTCCGGCAAGACGACGCTGGTAAACCTGCTGATGGGCTGGGATGTTCAGACCCGCGGCATGGTCGCGTTCGGCGCCGACAGCCCATACCGCCCGCGCCGCCGCATGCGTCACCACGTCAAGGCCGCGCTGCGTGGCGTGCACGAGGAGGCGGATCCCGCGATCGGCCAACTCACGCCGAATGGCAAGGTCCTCGCCGGGGCCCGCCGGCTCGCCGCCCGCACGTCCCGCACTTGCCCCATGGACGATGCCGATCTCCTCGCCTTGGTAGGTCTGGAGCTTGATGCGCTGGACCGGATTCCGCGCGAGACCTCGTTTGGCGAGCGGCAGCGGTTCGCCATTGCGCTGGCGTTGGTGACAGACCCGGATGTGCTGATCATGGACGAGCCGTCCACCGCGCTCGATCCTTCGACGGCCATGGACGTGCTGGGCGCAGTTGTTGCCCACGCCCAGGAGCGGGGTGCGGCAGTGTTGATCGTCTCGCACAATTTGGCTGTGATTGACGCTCTGACCAGCAGCGTTGTCGCGTTGTACGACGGCCGCGAGGTGGGCCGAGGTCCCCTGCCGGACCTGCTAAACCACCCCACCCACCCCTACCTATCAGACCTAGCCGAAATCCGAGCCGCCGAGTCAAGACCCCGCCCGGTCTCCCGCCCGGTCCGCTAGAGGTCCAGCTCTACGGGGACGTGGTCGGAGGCTCCTTTGCCGGCTCGTTCGGTGCGGACTATCTGGACTGACTTAACGGCATCGGCCAGCGCGGGGGAGCAGTAGGCGAAGTCGATCCGCATTCCCTGGTTGCGGGGCCAGTGGCCGGCCTGATAATCCCACTGGGTGTAAGCGCCATGGTCCGGGATGAACTCGCGGGTCACCTCGCGGTAACCGGCATCGGCAAAGGCGGCGAAACCGGCGCGCTCGGCCGGCGAGACGTGGGTCACCCCCTCGAAGTGGGCCGCATCCCAAACGTCACTGTCCAGCGGCGCCACGTTCCAGTCCCCGAGCAGCCCAATCCGCGCATCCGGCTGATCCGCCAACCACCGCCGAGCCTCGCCCGCCAGCGCGTCGAGCCACCGCAACTTGTATGCCATATGCGGGTGATCAGCCGCCCGACCGTGCGGAACATACAAGCTCCACACGCGGACATCGCCGCACGTGGCCCCAAGCGCGCGCGCCTCCACCGCCGGCGGGTCGCCAAAGCCGGGCTGACCAGGGAAGGAGGATGCGGCATCGTCCAACCCGATCCGGGAAAGGATGGCGACACCGTTCCACTGGTTGGTGCCGATGGCCGCCACCTGGTACCCGGCCGCCTCGAACGGCGCGCGCGGGAAGGCGCCGGCGGCCACCTTGGTCTCCTGCATGGCCAGGACGTCGATGTCGCGATCACGCAGGTAGGCGAGCACCCGCTCCAGCCGCGCGCGCACGGAGTTCACATTCCAAGTAGCGATCCGCATGCCCGGCACCCTAGCCCACGCCCAGGCGCGGGGGGTGCCTGATGGGGTGGGAGTGCGTAGGCTGGGGGGTATGGGTACTGCGCTTATTACTGGGGCTAGTTCTGGGCTGGGGCTCGAATTCGCGTGGCAGCTGGCCACTCGGCGGCATAACCTCGTGCTCGTGGCGCGGGACGCCCAGCGCTTGGACGCGTCGGCTGACCGCATCCGGGCCGCTGCCGGCGTGAACGTCGAGATCATGGCGGAGGACCTGGCCAAACGCCGCGCCGTGGACCGCGTTGCCGAGCGCCTGGCCAGCGATGATGGCCCGGTTGGGCTGCTGGTCAACAACGCCGGGTACGGCACGTCGCTCAGCTTCCTCGAAGCGCCCATCGCTGCGTCGGAGCGGAATCTGGACGTGATGGTCCGAGCCGTCATGGTTCTGTCCCACGCCGCCGCAACACGCATGACCGCGCGCGGCCGCGGCGCCATATTGAACGTCTCATCTGTGGCTTCATACACCGCGAGTGGGACGTATTCGGCCGCCAAAGCCTGGGTGACAACCTTCACCGAGGGGCTCGCGGTCGAGTTATCCGGCACCGGCGTGACCGCAACCGCCGTGCTGCCCGGCCTGACCCGCACCGAGTTCCACGCCCGCGCCGGCGTTGACACCTCCGCCTACCCCGAGTGGTGCTGGCTCGCCCCCAGCCAGGTTGTGGCCCGCGCCCTGGCTGACGTGCGGCGCGGCGCTGTGCTCTCGACCCCGTCGCTGCGCTACCAGCTCGCCTGCCAAGCCGCGCGCCTCGCCCCGCGGACCGTCATCCGCGCCCTTCCCGGAGCCACAGGAAGGTGAGCCGACGATGACGTCCCCCACCTTTGAGCGCGACCAGTTGCGTCGCCTAATCCAAGACCTGGCAGTGGTGCGCGGCCGGGTGACTTTGGCCTCCGGCCGCGAGGCCGA
>JAIRRT010000192.1 GCA_031255835.1 Bifidobacteriaceae bacterium
GCTGATCTGCCCGCCGTCCGCTGGCGCCACCCACGATTCCTGCGAAGGCGTCAGCGGGGCTGGGCCAGCGGCCTGGGTTACCGTCACCGACCTGCTCGTGGTGCCGGCCGTCACCGTGAACGTCGCCTTGCGCGTTGCCGACGTCGGGTTGGGGCTGACGCTGAGCACAACATCACGGCCTGTCATGCCTTCCATGTCCGATGCCGTCAACCATGGTTCAGAGGTTGTAGCCGACCACAGCACCCGGTTTGTGCTCACCGAAAGCGAGACAGACCCGGCGGACGATGGCGCAGACCAGGTGGTCCTTCCCAACGTCACCGTGGCTGTGGTTGCGGCCGCCTGGGTCACCGTGATGGTTCGGGTGACCTGGCCTGCCGAAAGGGTGATTGTGCCGACCCGGCGAGCGCCGGTGTTGCGTTCGGCTACCCACTGGACCTCGTCATCGGACACTCCGCTTGTGGGCGTCATGGTCAACCAGTCCGAATCGCTGACTGCCGACCAGCTTGACTGGTTGGTGGTGATCCGCGGGGTGGTCACCGATCCGGTCGAGACCGGCGCCCAGCTGAGCAGGGACGATGTGATTGTGGCAGCTGCCTGGGAGACGGTCACGTCACGCGAAGCCGTGCCGGCTGGCCCTGTGGCCGTGACGGTGATCTTGCCGGACCGAGCCGCGCCTGGGTTGGGCGCCGCGGTGATCGCGATGGTCTGGCCGCTCGTGCCCACCGACGGGGTGACGCTCAACCAGCTTTCGCCCGATGCCGCCATCCAGTTCGCCTGGTTGGTGGTCACCGTCGCGCTGGCAGATCCGCCGCCAACTGGCGCCGCCCACGTGATCCGCGACACGGTCACAGTGGGCCTCGGTGCAGCGGTCTGATTGACCGTCACCTGGCGCGTGAGGCTCCCAGTCACTCCGACCACGGACACGGTGATGTGCCCGGTCCTGGCCGCCGCGACGTTGGCTGCCGCCGTGATCTGCATGTCCACACCAGTCCCGCCGCTTGCGGGGCTAACCGTCAGCCAGCTCGCGTCCGACGTTGCAGTCCAGCTTGCTTGGTTGGTGGTCACCCGCGACGTGGTGGTCGCTCCCCCAACCGCAGCCGACCATGTTGTGCGCGACAGCGTGAGGGTTGGGCGTGGAGCTGTTGCCTGGGTAACTGTCAGCGTCCTGGTGGCTGTGCCGCCGGCCGAGACGGTCACCCTGGCCGTGCGGGTCGAGGATGGGTTGGGCTGTGCCTGAAGTTCAAACGACCCACCAGACGGACCGGACGTTGGTGTGACTGTCAGCCAACCTGCGTCCGACGTTGCCGTCCAGTCAGCCTGGTTTGTTGTGACAGTCGCGCTGACCGATCCGCCTGCGCCTGGGGCTGACCATGTTGTCCTGGACACCGACACCGTTGGGGACGGGCCCTGGGCGATATTGACCTGGGCTGTTGCAGCGCCTGAGGCGAAGGCGACGATCCCACTGCGCAGGGAGGTGCCTGGGTTGGCGCGTGCCGTCAACATGACTGTGGCGCTGCCCGTGCCCGAGTTTGGCGAGGCAGTGACCCAGGCTGGCGTGCTTGTCACGCGCCAGGGCCGCCCGTTGGTGGTCAGGTTGACCGTGGTGGTCGAAGCCGAACCATATGGCGCCCAGAGTCCTGGCGTGACGCTCAGGGTATCGACCTCGAGTTGGCTGATCGACAACGTGGCGGACAACCCGCCACCGGTCACGGTGACCGCTCCGGTTCTGTTAGCACCTGTGCCGTTGGCGCTGACCGAGACCCGCACCTGTGTGCGGCCGGCGCTGCCGGCCGCTGGCGTGACACTGACCCACGCAGGCGCTGATGCGACGGTCCACGGCACGTTGGAGATGACCTCCACCGCTACAGCCTCGCCTTGACTGTCGGCCACGAAGGCCGTCCTGCTGAGCGACAAGTCGGCTGGCGCCTGGGCCACGGTCACTGTTTGGGTGTAGCCGCTGGCGGTAGTCAGCTCAATCGAACCGGTCCGGGCCTGGCCATTGTTGGCTTGCGCACTGACGCTCACCTCTCCGCCAACGCCGCTGGTCGGTGAGACCGTCACCCAGGTGGGCGCAGAGACCAGAGTCCATGTGTTCCCGGCCAGCAAGCTCACGTGGAAGGTCTCCGAGCCACCTTGCGGTGGCAAGGTGATCGAGGCGGGGATGACCCTCATGGGCGGGCCGCTTTGCAGCACCGTGAGTGTGGCCGTCGCGTTTCCAGAACCAAACACCACCAAGCCGTCCCGTACTTGGTCATCGTTTTGCGTGACCGCAATCTGCACCGGTCCGCTCAGACCGGATGCTGGCGTGACGGTGATCCAATCTGGCGCAGAGACCAATGACCAGCTGCCATCAGTGCTGACGTTGACGGACAGTTGCTGTGCTGAATAGTCCGCCGTCCACAGGGACCGTGACAATGCCAGTGTCTGCTCCCGCGTGACAGTTATTGTGTATGGCAGTTGCGTGGTGTTGTTCGCACTTTGCGAGAAGTGGCTAATCGCGATGTAGTAGGTCTGACCGGCAGAAAGGGTGCGACGGATTTCGAACTGCCGGCCGCCTGCACTGTCGTCATCGAAGGTGATGGTGTTTCCCAGTGAGTCATACAGGGTTCCAAAAACGTCACCCGACGCGGCAGAAGTGAATGTCCATGCAGTCGAGTTCGGAGGAGTGAAGCGCCACCAGTCGACATCGTCGCCTCGCCCAAGCACACCGTCTACTCGTCCAGAACTGCCGTTGAACGCGAACTCGCAGGTGGTGTTTGGCGTGTCCAAACAGTCATCCAAGTACGCCTCCTGGTTGACCACGATGGTCGCGGTCTCCGAGCCAGAGGTCACCGTGACGTGGCCCGTCCTGGAGCCACCCGGATAGGCCTGCGCTGTGATGCTCATCACGCGGCTGTCCGTGCCAACCTGGCTGGCCACAAGCCACGGGCTAGTGGACGTGATGCTCCACGGCGCACCGCCACTGTCCACAAAGACACGCCTTGTGGCGCCATATTCGGGCACATCCCAGAAGTCCTGGGAAAGGTTTAGGCCGAAGCGAGTGGATGCCATATCGACTCGCACCGTGGCAGATTCTTCAGCTATCTCCTCCACAGTGATCCGTAGCGCGCCAGTCTTGGAGAAGAACGTCTCACCCTCGTGGAAGAACATGTTCCCTGATTGGCTGTAATTGGCCGGGAACAGAACCACCATGTTGGGGTCATTCCTGTCCTGGTATGGCACATGGCGACTGATGGCGACTGACCGGCTCTCCACTGTGTCGTAGTAGTCAACCCAGTAGGTCACCGATCCGCCGTACGAATTGTCGATGATCCTAAGCGCCTGCGGATCGTCTCGATCCGGCGTGCGGGCGGGGGTCAGAGTGTATCTGGCACCGTTTCTTGGACCCATCACAGTTGTGTAGCCGGAGCCGTCCTCGATGACGCCCTCCATGTACTTCTGTTCGCCCATGATCGAGTGCTCCATCCTGATGGTGGAGGAGCCCATGATGTTGTAGATGTTGCCGTAGTTGGAGACCGAACAGGCATCCGTTCCCGTTTTTTCTCCGTCCATATGGCCGGCTGGGCACTGCATGCTGCCTGAGTGAGCCAGACCGAAGTTGTGGCCCATCTCGTGCACAAACGTGGACAGCGGATAGGTAGGTGCTCCGGTGTCGGCGTTCGCGCCGACGATGGCGTGCAAGGAGCCGGGTGAGGCGAAGTTGGTCAGCAAGTAGCCGACTCCGGCGTATCCCGTATAGCAGGATCCTGTGTTCTCATCGCTGGGGGACAGGATCACAAGGTGTCGCTGTGCAGAGTTATAGGTCCAGTTGTAGGCCTGTTGCCCATCCGCCCTGATCGCGTCGGTGGCTTCAGACTGGATTGTGGCCAAGGCTCCGGTGCAGTGGGCTTCGCTCTGAACTGCCACGACGTCGTTCCAGTTGTAGCTGAACCCGGAGACCGCGCCGCGCGATTCTGTGCCCCACCACTGTGAGATGCCGTTGACGTATGCGTCGAGCTGGTTCTTGGACCAGAACACTCCTCGCCCGTCCTTCGACATAAACACGAAGTGCAGCGTGTGCTGATACGGGCCAGGCAAGTCGGCCATGGCATCGGCCGGCGATTCGAGCACTGTGGCATCTTGCACACTGACCGGCTCATCGGAGTCGGCTAGGGCATCCAGCAGCACGGAGGCAACTTCCTCGGACTCGTCCAGGGGTGCGTCATCGGACACCTCAACTGCTGGGGCCTGGTCGATGTCCGCCAGGGCCTCGGGGGGCAACTCAGCGATCAGATCGCCCGGCACCTCCACAACGGCCTGGATGATGTCGCCAGATGCGACTGAGGCATCGACGCTGTCAGATTCGACGTCGATGAACTGCTCGGAGCCGAACATGATCACGGCTTCGGAACTGTCGGGGACAACAAGGAACTGGCCGGTCAAGGCGACATCTACGCCATCGGCCACCAGGTCATCCACAATGCCAGCTGCTGGTGGCGCGGCGGATTGCGCGGCCAACGCCGGCAGCCCGCCAATTCCGAGGGCGAGCGCCGCGGCGGCCATGATCGAGGGGATACGGAAAGCTTTCGACGCACCAAAACGCGTCAGGGAGCCAGGGACATTCTTCATTTAGGGCACATCCAATATCTTTGGTAATCAGGTCTAGCCGCAGCGCGACGCCGCACTCGGTTAGGCGCATGAACCACCATCCTGGAACGCAGTTACGTCCCCGGCGGCAGTGCCCCGCCCCCCGAATGCCTGACGACATCCTCGCCGTCGGCCACGCACATGCTACCCGCCCAACCCCTCACAGCCCACACCCCCCGCCGTGCTCAACAAAGTGTGGTCCCGTGCTCACCCCCCAACGGCGGCCGCCCCAGGCGCCAGCGGGGGGTGAAAGGAGGGGTGGAAGGCGGGTGGAACTAGATTAGGAGGAGTTCGTATAGGGGGGTTTGGTAGTAGCGATTTATTACGTAGACCAGGGAGATTACTAGCCATGCGACTGGCATGATTCGGACCAGGCGCATGTACCAGCGGCGGGTCATTTTGGCCAGGGCAGGCATGACGGGGAGTAGAAGCGGGAGGACTGGCAGGAAGTATCTGCCCTGCAGACCCCAGATGGTTGGCGCGCCGGGCTCGGAGCCGACAATGTACATACCCAGCGCGGTCACCCAAACGAATCCGACCGCCACCACCAGCAGGAACACTCGGGTGCGGCGGGGCAATACTGACAGCCGGCCGTGGTAGCACAGCAGGTAGGCGGCGGCGCAGATCAGGATCGGCACGGCCACACCCAGCGGCAAGGGAGTGTCCATGGCACCGAAGTTTCCGGCAAAGGAGATTATGTTGTCGTTGCCGCGCAGAGAGATGAATTCCCTGGTCATCAGCAAGAACGCCATCGCCGGGTGGTGAAGCAGGTAGGAGAACTGGAAGCTCGAATCGCGGCTGACGCCATCGTCGTAGCCGGCGGACAGGCCCTGGCTCGCCACATACAGCCAGCCCAAAGCACACATTCCGGCGAACAGAATGATGCCGGCCTTGGCCGCCCAGCCGAAGCGCCTCAGCAGCCGGCCTGCCGGAACCACCAGCAGCGCACCCACGCACACAACCACGCCCGGTTTGGTCAGCGCCACCGCCCCGGCCAGGCCAGCCAGCCCGGCCACCTTGAGCCAACCGATTGGGCCACGCTCGGCGGTGCGGCGCAGATACAAGGCGAGGCTGATGAACAGGGCGGACAGCCCAATCGACATGGCGTCCCCGCCCAGTACCGCTGATTGGGCCACCGCCATCGGCAACAACAGCAGCGCCGCCAGCCCCCACTGCTTGTCTCGCCACAGCCAAACCGCCAACACGCCCAGTGCCGTGCGGACTAGCAGGGTCAGCAGGCGGGCCAGCATGAAGATCCCACCTGGGCTCATATTGACGGTTTCCCCGACGATGACGGCCACCGCCTGGGGCAGGTGCGCTATCGGGGAATAACTCGAGGTGAGCGCCGTATTCACGACTTCCGTATCGTGCTTGTTCAGGGGGGTGTTGAACACCAAGTCTGCCGTTTGGGACAAGGAGGTCCTGACCGTCGGGTCCCAGTGGATCACCTTCCCCTCGGCATTCTTCTCACCCGTTTCCACCAGGCTCTTTGGGATCTCCACGACTGCTTGGCCATCGACCTTTTGAGAGATGAAGTGCCCATGGGCAACCTCGTAGGCGCGGTACATGTGGACCGGCTCGTCCGGGGCGGCATTGATGGGCACGCAGACCGCGAACACCGTGCCGAACAGCAACGACACCGCGGCGTAGAACCAACACGGCCGGTTCCAGATCCGCCAGAACAGCCGTGTGGGCCGGGATGCGTGAGCTGGGGGCGCGGGGGGGTTGGTTGAGGCGGTTGGGGCGGTCATGGCACAGCGGTCCTCCACATCGAGAAAGATACGCCCCAAAGCCACCTGAACGGCCCAGTGCTCAAGGCGACCGAACGCTAGCACACCCGCCCCCCACCAGGCAGGCTAGTTGCGGCGGGCTTGTTGCCACCATTCGGCTTGAGGTGCCAGGGCTGCTGGCATCGGCTCGGGTGGTTCGCACAGCGGCGCCCCGTCACCGCTCGGCGCGGGGGCGGCGGCGTAGCAGGATTCGAGGGTCTGGATCGCTTGGGGTGGGATGCCTTGGCGGGTCATGCCCACCTGGTTGGCGCCGTGGAGACGGGCGGGGTTGCCGTGGACCTTGGCGAATGGGGGGACATCGCGCGTGACCACTGAGCCTTGACCCACCATCGCGCCGGGGCCTATCACCCGGAACTGGTGCACCACTGCCGCCGCACCTACGTTCCCGGCCTGCCCAAGGCGCACGTGACCAGCCAAAATGGCCCCGAGAGCGCAAGTTACGCCATCGGACAGCTCGACATCGTGGGCAAGTTGGACGCGGGTCATCAGGAAGCAGGAGCCGCCCACGCGAGTCTGGCGCCGCGACCCGCGCGAGATGGTCACCTGCTCGCGGATCACGTTGCCGTCGCCAATCACCACCCCGAACTCCCCCGCCTGCTCAATCCAGTCCGCCGGGTGCGGGTAGCCGCGAATCTCCGGCAGCCCGCCGATGACGCACCCCGCCCCAATCCAGTTGTCTGACCCCAGCCGCGTGCCCGCCGCGATCACCGCCCACGGTCCAATGACATTGCCGTCACCCATCTGCACGCCATCGCCCACGATGGCGGTCGGGTGGACCGTGTTCACCGCTCGCCTTGGGTGGCCGCGGACAGGAGTTTGCCCACCACTTCATGGGGTGGGGCTATGGAGGCTCGCTCGGCCGCGGCATCGCCCTGGCCGGACAGGAGTTCCAAGAAGCGGTCCAGTTGGGCCGCGAGGGGCTCGCGGCTGGTGACCAGCTCGGGGATCTCGATTACGGCCTGCTGGCGGTAGCCCCGGCCGTCTGGCCCAATCGCCTCGCCGGCAACGTGCTGGTAGATGATGACATCGCGCAGCAGCAGGTCAATCTCGATGGACCGCTCGAGTTCATAGACCACCAGTTGGCGGACCTTGCGCTGAGCCAACCGGCTGGCCGAGACACTGGCAATGGCACCGGTGTCGAACTGGATGGTTGCCTCGACCACGTCCTCTGCGCCGACCGCTGAATGGGGCGAGAACGCGCCCACCACGCCGCTGGCATCCACGGCCCGCCCGCCGGCAAACCGCAGCGCCAGATCGACATCGTGGATGGCCAAATCCCAGCCAACCCCGGTGACTATCCGAGGCGCGTAGGGGGAATGCCGCACTGACCGCAGCGCAATGGGCGCCTTGACCAGCGGCAACGCCGTCACAACGGCCGGATTGAAACGCTCCAGCAGCCCGCACATCAACGGGATGTCACGCTGCCGCGACACCTCCAGCAGTTGGCGTGTCTGGTCAATCGACGCAGTCAGCGGCTTCTCAACCAGCAGCGGCAGGCCGGCATCCAGGACGTGGCGAGCTACGGCATCGTGCGCGGGGGTGGGGGCGGCGATCACCACGCCATCCACGCCTGCCAGCGATCCGACATCGCCGCGCCATGTCGTGTTCCACCGAGCGGCCAGCGCTTGGCCCACCGCCTGGTCCGGATCAACCACGCCAACCAGCCGCGCGTCGGGGTGCGTCGAGATCACGCGCGCATGCAGCGACCCCATCTGACCGGCCCCCACCAGGAGCAACGCGGCCGGCGCCCGCCCGGTCATGCCAGCAGCCTTCGCACAGCGGCGATGATCTGGGCGACATCGCCGGAACTCAAGGCTGGATGGACAGGGAGCGAGACGACTTGCGAGGCGAGGCGGCGCGCCACCGGGACATCGCACACTTGTACACGCGGGTGGTTCAGATACACCGGATAGTCGAACACAACTTTCGGATAGTAGACCCCGCAGCCGATGCCGGCCTCCGCCAGTCCCTCCACGAACTGTTCGCGCGTGAGGCGGGCCTCGGGCGTCAGGCGCACGGTGTATTGGTGCCACACGTGCCCGCGGCCGGGCAGCGCCTGCGGGACAACCAGCCCTTCGATGCCTTTCAGACCCTGGTTCAGCGCGGCCGCATTGGCCTGCCGCGCCGAGACGTTGGCGGCGTAGCGGTCGAGTTGCGGCAACACCAAAGCCGCCTGGAGATCGGTCAGCCGATAGTTGTGACCAGCCATAACGTATTCGTAGCGCTGCCGCATGCCCTGGTTGCGCAGCACCTGTAGCCGCTCGGCAAGGTCAGCATCATTGGTGGTCACCATGCCGCCCTCGCCGGTGGTCAGATTCTTGGTCCCATAAAACGAGAAGCCGCCGATGCCGTAGCTCCCCACTGCTTTCCCGTTCAGCGTGGCGCCGTGGGACTGGGCTGCATCCTCCACAACGGCCAGGCGGTGTTTCTGGGCAATCGGCATGAGCTGGTCCATCGGCGCGGCTTGGCCATACAGATGTACCGGCATTAGCACGCGTGTTCGAGGCCCCAAGGCGGCCCCTACGGAAGCTGGATCAATGGCGAAATCCGCCTCTGCGACATCGGCGAACACCGCTGTGGCGCCAGCCTCCAGGATGGCGTTGAGGGTGGCAACAAACGTCAGCGGACTGGTGATGACTTCATCGCCCGGCTGGAGTTGCAGCGCTTCGAGGGACGCCACCAAGGCTGTGGTGCCGCTCGAGACCGCCACGGCGTGGGCGCAACCGGTCATCTCGGCGAAGCGCCGCTCGAACTCGGCCACCACTGCGCCCTGGGCCAACCGGCCGGAGCGGAGCACTTCAACGGCCATGGCGATGGAATCTTCGCCCAGGTCAACACGGGAAATGGGTATCAAGGCGGCTCCCGCAGGGCGGTCGGGTCAGTGCGTCGCAGACCCTAGCACATGGCATCATTGCCCGGTGATCAGCAGCCAGACGGACCGCCCCCGGCGCAGCGCGCTGCTCGGGGCGGACCGGCGGGCCGGCATCGCCGCTGTGTTGCGGTGGGTCGCCATCGTGGTGGTGGTTGGCGCGGCGGTTTGGGTGCTGGCATCCAACTGGGACGAGGCGCTGGCAACCGCCCGCGCGGTCCATCCACTGTCGCTTGGACTGTCGCTTTTGGTGCTGATGGCTGGATCTGCGGCGGCAACCATGAGTTGGCAGGTGCTGCTGGACGGGTTGGGCCCACCGGTCGGCATACCTCGCGGATTCCAGATTTATCTTGTGGGGTTGCTGGGCAAATACGTACCGGGCTCTGTGTGGGCATACCTGCTCCAAATGGAGCTGGGAAAGCGCCATGGCGTGTCGCGCCCAAGGGTGCTGGCGGCGTCGCTGTTCGCTGCCGGTATCGGTGTGGTTGGCTCGCTGGTGCTTGGGCTGGCGGCGCTGCCGGCCATAAGCGGGGTTGACAGGCGGCTTTACTGGCTCTACGCCATCATCCCGCTCGGTCTGGCCGTGCTCAATCCGCGGGTGATGACGTGGATGGCCCGCCTGGTGTTCCGCCTGATGCGCCGCCCCGCGCCCGATGTCGCACTGCGCGGCCGGACGGTGGCGGCCGCCTTCGGATGTGTGCTGGTTGCATACGTGATGTTTGGCCTGCACCTTTGGCTGCTGGCCAACTCCCTGGCCCAACCGACCATCTCCACTTTGGCGCTGTGCATCGGCGCATCAGGGTTGGGCATGACTGCCGGGCTATTCGCCTTCTTCATGCCATCCGGGCTGGGCGCGCGCGAGGCCGTGCTGGGCGCTGCCCTGGCCACCGTGCTATCCGTGGGCCAAGCCAGCGCGTTGGCGGTCGGTTCACGCATCATGTTCACCGTTTCCGATCTGGCGTTGGCGGGCATGGCCGCCGGCCTGGCCGTGCTGGCCGCCAGACGCACGCGGTCCCGGACCGTCTAGACTTGGGCGGCGTCCGCCCCGGCCAGCCCTGGCCAGCCATTGGGCGGGCGGCGCACCCGCTAGTGGAATGGACCAGATGACGCACCAGGACCGTGTTGTTCCGCTCGGCCAACCCACCGTCGGTCAGGCCGAACTCGACGCCATCCGGGACGTCTTCGACTCCGGCTGGCTGGCCGGCGCCGGCCCAACCTGCCGGCAGTTCGAGACCGAGTTGGCCGCAGCATGCGGCACAGCCCACGCGCTAGCCACCGCCAATTGCGGATCGGCACTCCATTTGGCTTTGCAGGTGCTCGATGCCGGCCCTGGCCAAGAGGTGATTGTTGCCGATTACACCTTCCCCGCCACCGGCCACGCCGTCGCCTGGACAGGCGCAACGCCCGTCTTCGCGGACATCCTGCCCGGCAGTTGGTGCGTGGATCCCGCCGCGGTGACCGCCGCCATCACCCCCCGGACCGCCGGGATCATCGCCGTTGACGCATTTGGCCAGCCGGCCGGCTACGCCGAGTTGGCGGACATCGCCGCAGCTCACGGCCTGTGGCTCATAGAAGACGCCGCCTGCTCAGTAGGCGCTACCTATCAGGGCCGGCCAGCCGGATCCTTTGGAGACATCGCCGCCGTTTCATTCCACGGCCGCAAGGGCATCACCGCCGGCGAGGGCGGCGCGCTTTTGACCGATAACCCCGAATGGGCCGCCCGCGCCCGGCGCCTCCACACCTACGGCACAGAACCGGCCATCAGCCGCGAAGGCGCCACCGGGCTTCCAATACCGCACTTTGCCGAGATTGGCCGCAACTACCGCATGTCAGATGTCGCCGCAGCCATAATGCGCGTGCAACTGACCAGATTGCCTGACCTATTGGCGGCCCGCAACCAAACCGCTGCCCACTATCGCGAATTGCTGGGCGACGTTCCGGAAATTGACTTGCCGAACGTCATCGGCGGGCGGACTCATTCCTGGCAATCATACGTGCCGACGATGGCGCCGCATATTGACCGCGATGCCGTCGCCGCACAATTGCGGGCCGAGGGCGTCCAATGCAATTTCGGAACGTATGCCTCTCACCTCTTGCCGGTGTATGAGTCTGCAAGCCGCTGCCCCGTCTCGGCCGATGTGTTTGCCCGGCATTTGGCCATTCCGATGCACGCCAATTTGACCGCCAGCCAAGTCGAGCGGGTCGCAGCCACCCTGCGGGCCGCCGTCACCAACCCAGCCAACCGGCGGTAACCTGCCGCCCCCACCGAGGAGTCCCATGTCCGCAAACCCCAGCAAGACGGTGTTCTTTACCGGCGGAGCCGGCTTCATCGGGCTGCATGTGCTGCCCATGCTGTTGGCCGAGGGCTACCACGTCCGGGTGTTTGACAACATGTTCCGAGGTGACAGGGCCGCCATCGCCCGGCTGGAAGGGACCGGCCAGGTTGAGTTGATTGACCAGGACGTACGCTACGGCGGGGCTGTGCATGCGGCCATGAAGGGTTGCAGCAAGGTCATCCACGCGGCCGCTGTTTCGATCAACAAGAGCCAGGCTGACCCATACGAATCGCTTGACATCAACCTGATTGGCGAGCACAACGTCTTCGCCGCGGCTGTTGATCATGGCGTGGACCGGCTGGTGTTCTGCTCCAGCGCGTCAGTTTATGGCGATCCAACCCACCTGCCCATGCATGAGGACGATGTCCTCGATCCGCTCACTCCGTACTGCATTTCCAAGCGTGCCGGCGAGGATCTGTTGCGGTATTACGAGCGCCGCGCCGGGTTGAACTGGATTGCGTTGCGGTTCTTCAACGTTTACGGCCCGGGGCAAAAGACAACCGCCTATTACACGTCAGTCATCAACCATTTTGTGAACAGGTTGCGGTCTGGCGAACCGCCCGTCATTGACGGCAAAGGCGAACAGTCGATGGATTTCATTCATGTCCACGATATCGCCCGGGCCGTTGTGCTCGCTTTGACGGCTGAGCAGGGCAATATGGCGATCAATATCGGCACAGGGATAGACACTTCGATTGCTGAGCTTGCCCGAATCCTGATCGAGGCTGCCGGGGCGGACGTGGAGCCGATTTTCAACCCGCGTGACGTCCTGGTCTCCCGCCGGGCTGCCGATATCACCAGGGCCAAAGACGTGCTCGGATTCGCCCCATCGATTGCCGTGCGCGACGGCATGACAGACCTGATCCGGAGCGGCGGATGAGCCCCGCAACGCCCCCATCCACTGGCGCGCCAACCGGCGGGCCCACCGCCGGGCCCACGCCCACCTCTGACCCCCCACCCACCCGGCCGGGTCTGCCGCCCAACCCTTACAACCCGCTGGCCTGGATCATTGGCGAGCCCTCCATAGGTGAGGGCACCTGGATTGGCGCGTTCACCGTCATCGACGGCTCCGGAGGACTGCAGATTGGCTCGGGGTGCGACATCGGCGCTGGCTGCCAGATCTACACCCACTCCTCCGCACGGCGCTGCGTGTCCGGCCGGCGCTACGGCGAAGTTGACCGCAAGCCGGTGACCATGGGCGACAGGGTCTTCATGGGCCCCGGCGCCATGGTGTTCATGGGTGTCGAGGTGGGCGATGAAGCCGTCATCTGCGCAGGTGCCATGGTCACCCGCTCGGTTCCCCCACGCACAATCGTGGCGGGCGTGCCAGCCCGGCCAATCGGCATCGTCCAATTCGATGACCCGGCCAGCCCGCGATTTGTCCTCACCGACCCACCAACTGGGCAGATCTGATGCGCATCGCCGTTGTCAACAACTTCTTCCCGCCGCGGGTGGGTGGCTCGTCCCACCTGTCCCACACCCTGGCCACGCGCTACGCCCAGGCCGGCCACAAAGTCCTGGCCGTCACCGCCGCCTACCGCGATGCCCCCACATTCGAGGCGTTCGATGGCGGTCACATAGTCCGCCTCCCGGCTTTCCAGATCCCCGAGACCCCTCTGGCCTTGAACTTCGACATCAGCTTTGCCACCAGGCCGTCGCTGCCGCGCCGGTTGGCTCGGATCCTCGACGCGTTCAAGCCCGACGTCATCCACCAACACGGCCAGTTTTTCGACCTGACCTGGGCAAGCGGACTGTATGCGCGGCGGCGCGGCATCCCGACGCTGCTCTCGGTGCACACTCGGCTGGAGAACCCGACGGCGCTGTATCGCGGCGCACTGCGGTACATCGACGCCTGCTTGGTGCGCCCGGCTCTGCTGGCGTACCGGCCAAACATGGTGGTCATGGACCGGCTGATGCGCAGCTACATCACCGAGCGCTACCCCGGCGCCTACCGCGAACTGTTCGATATCCCCGTCGGGATTGACCCGGTGGCGGCGGCAGGTGGGGACGGCGGCGTTGGGCGGGCCAAGCTCGGGCTTGAGCCGGATGTGCCGCTGATTGTCTCGGTGGGCCACGTCATCCCGCTGCGGGATCGGGTTGCCCTTGTCGAGGCCCTGCCGCATGTGCGCCGCCACATCCCGCAGGTCAAGCTGGCCGTCATCGGCGAGGTGTATTACGACGTGTTCTCCCGGCGCGCGGCCGAGCTTGGTGTGTCCGATTCCGTCATCCAAGTTGGCCCGGTTCCCAAGGCTGACGTGCCGCATTACCTGGCCGCCGCCTGGGTGGAGAGCCACGAGCAGGGCTACGGCCTGGGCACCGCGACGCTGGAGGCGATGGCCGCCGGGGTGCCGGTGGTGGCCGCCGCCCGGCCCGACAACTTTGCGCCACTGGCGTTGACTGACCGCCGCGAACTGTTCCTCGCCCCGCCTGGCGATACCCCCGCCCTCGCCGCCGCGCTGACCGAGGCGCTGTCCAACCGGGCTCTGGCCGGGCAGGTTGGGCTTGCCGGCCAGGAGTTCGCCTTGGCCCACTTCACACTCGATGCCGTCACAAACCAGCACCTCGACGTGCTTGGCGAGTTGGCCAAGGAGGCGAGCACAGCGTGAACCGCACCGATATTGCTGTGGTGGGGGCCGGCATCGTCGGCTTGGCAGTGGCGGAGGCTTTGTCCCGTCAAGGTCGCCATGTGACAGTACTGGAGAAGGAACCGACGATGGCGGCCCACCAGACTGGCCGCAATTCTGGGGTTATCCATTCGGGCATCTATTACGCCCCGGGCAGCTTGAAGGCGCGGTTGTGCCGGGCGGGGGCGGCGTCGATGGCGCGGTTCGCTGAGGAGCACGGTGTTGCTCGCGGACCGAGCGGCAAGGTGATTGTGGCGACGCGGCCGAGCGAACTGCCTGCTCTGAGGGCGCTGGCGGCCCGGGCCGGGGCCAACGGGATCGAGGCGCATCAGGTGACGCGCGCACAGGTGGCCGAACTTGAGCCGCATGTTGGCGCCATCGCCGGCCTGCATTTGCCCGGCACGGGGACCATCGATTACTCCCAGGTTTGCCAGGCGTTGGGCGCGCTGGTGGTCAGCCAGGGCGGCGAGGTGCTGCTGGGGCAGCGGCTGGTGGCGGCGCGGACGGTGGGCGAGACGGTCGAGATCAGCCTGGCGGACGGCTCGCGGCTCGCGGCGAATGGCCTGATCAACTGCGGTGGGCTGCATTCGGATGAGATCTGCTCGGCCTGCGGCGTGGACCCAGGCGTCCGGATTGTGCCGTTCCGGGGCGAGTACTACGAGCTGGCGCCTGACAGGCGGGACCTGGTGCGCAGCCTGGTCTATCCGGTGCCTGACCCGCGGTTCCCCTTCCTCGGGGTGCATCTGACGCGCATGGTTGACGGGTCGGTTCACGCCGGGCCGAATGCTGTGCTGGCGCTGGCGCGGGAGGGGTACACCTGGCGCGATATCCAGCTGGACGATCTAGCCGGCACGCTGACATGGCCCGGATTCTGGCGCCTGGCCGCGCGCTATGCACCCGCCGGCGCCAAGGAGATGGCCCGCTCCGCATCGATGCGCCTGTTCGCCGCGTCCCTGGTCCGCTTGGTGCCGGAGATCGAGCCCAGCGACCTCCGCCCAGCCCCCGCCGGAATCCGCGCCCAAGCCCTAACCGCCACCGGCGCCCTAGTAGACGACTTCCTAATCCGCCGAGCCCCCCGCCAAATCCACGTCCTAAACGCCCCCTCCCCAGCAGCCACAGCCGCCCTAGAAATAGCCCACCACCTATCAACCCAATCCCCCACCTAACCCCACCACCCGCGCCGCTCGCGCCGGCAGCGCCGGCACCCGCCCCCAACGGGCCACCGCCGCAACTGCTCAAAACACCACCTCACCTCCGGTTTCCCGTCCCGTTGTGAGCACTTTCGGTTGTCGCTGTCACCCGTCCGCCGATGGCGTTCAGACGTTGGGGGTGTTCGCCCTGTAGCGCGTGCGTTGGGTAGGGGTTCGATGCCGCTGGCGGCATGCCTTTTGGAGCCGGTCACCGAATTCTTCTGGGGATGATGCGTGTGGTCCAGGGTTTCGTGATGTCGGTGGGTTTGGTGGTGGTCCGGTTCCCAGACGTCGCGTGGTTCGGATCCCGGACCTGGGTGCGGACAAGGAGGTGTGCGGGCGTGCCTCCTCCAACCTCACCATCCAGTGTGTGGACGGCCTGATCGGAGGTGCTTAACTGACCAATTGAGCCGCCTGGCTCGCCAATTGGTCACTTAAGCACATCCACCTCGACGGGCCTGAGCACAAGCGGGCAGGTGAACGGCCTGGTCGGAGGTGCTTAACTGACCAATTGAGCCGCCTGGCTCGCCAATTGGTCACTTAAGCACATCCACCCCGACGGGGCTGAGCACAAGCGGGCAGGCGAACGGCCCGGTGGGGAGTGCTTAACTGACCAATTGAGCCGCCTCCCACGCCAATTGGTCACTTAAGCACATCCACCTCGATGGGGCTGAGCACGGCAGGGCACGCAGGAAGACTGAGCGAACTTGGGAACTGCTGGACCAGAGGCAGCATCCCCAGACAATCCAAGGTGACCATCTCTGTCGGTCTTGCCGCCAGGAGCACTGACCCACTACGCACCGACGGCGTTACCCAACGGAGCACCCAGGTTTGGACGGCATCGGCGACCGGAAGTGCTCAGCCCTGGGCTCGGGGTGGGGGGTTCTACTTGGGGGCGGGCGTGAGGTGGGGGGTTGTGGGGGGGAAGGGGGATAGGGTGGCTTGCGGGGCGGCTTTGGGTGCCGCTAGGGGACTAGGACAGGAGCACTCCACATGTCTATTGGGTTCATTGGCGCGGGCAACATGGCTGGCGCGATCATCCGCGGGATTGTCGGATCGGGGTATGCGCCGGCTGCGCGGATATTGGCTTACGACCCTCATGCGCCGACTCTGGACGCGCTTGTTGAGCAGACCGGGATTGTGCCGGTGGCCGGGAATCCTGAGGTGATTGCGGCCGATACAACCGTTGTGCTGGCGGTAAAACCGCAGGTCATCCCGCGGGTCATGGAGGAGGTGGCTGCACAGATTGTTGCTGCCAGGCCCCTGGTCATCTCGATTGCCGCGGGCACGCCAATCCAGTCTCTGGAACGCTGGCTGGGCCCTGAGCAGCCAATTGTCCGCGCCATGCCGAACGTCAACGCCCAGGTGCGCCAAGCCGTCACAGCAGTGGCCGGAAACGGCGCCACCACGCCGGAGCAACTCGCCACGGCCAAGGCGATCTTCACCTCGGTTGGCGAGGTGGTCGAGTTGGATGAGTCGCTGTTCCGGGCGTTCGCGGCGTTGGCCGGCTCCTCCCCAGCCTGGACGTTCCTGTACATCGACGCACTCGCCCGCGGTGGCGTGGCAGCCGGGATGCCCAAAGCCCTGGCGCTGCAAATCGCCGCGAAAGCGGTTGCCGGCTCTGCTGCCCTCCTGGCCGATGGCGGCGCTCACCCTTGGGAGTTGATCGACCAAGTGTCCTCCCCGGCGGGCACAACAATCGCTGGGTTGACCGTCCTGGAGGAGAAGGGCCTGTCAAGCGCTGTGCTTGGCGCCGTCGCCGCGACCATGCGGCGTGAAGAGATGATCGCCCGGAAGAACCGCCCGCCCCGCCGCCCACGAAACCGCCCCGAGATCCCGTGAGCCGTTCCCAGACCGCGGGCCCGCGGATCCTGACCGTCTGCACCGGCAACATCTGCCGCTCGCCGATGGCGCAAACCGTCCTGCAGGACAGGCTGGAGGCTGCCGGCCTGGCCGCCACAGTCGATTCCGCCGCGGTGTCAGATGAAGAGTGGGGCAACCCAATCGACCCTCGGGCGCGCCGCGTGCTGGAGCAAGCCGGATACACCGTGCCGGACCACAAGGCCCGCCGGATTGATCCAGATGACTTTGCCGACTATGACCTGATAATCGTCATGACGTTCCGCCACCATCTGATCCTGAGGCACCTGGCGGAGCGGGTCGGCGCAGGTGATCCACCGCTGCGGATGCTGCGGCAATTCGACCACCCAGACATCGAAACCGAACCATCGCCCGAGTTCGACATTGATGACCCGTGGTACGGAGATCTGTCTGATTTTGAGAGGACTTTGGCGCAGATTGAGGCCGCCGCGCCTGGCGTGTTGACTTGGGTGGAACGCCAACTTGGGACCAACAACCCTGATCATGGCAACGGCGCAGGGTAAGCTATGCCGCGCTGCCGGGTGAGCCTCCCAAAACCATCCAAACCATTCGAGGGGACCTGACATATGTCACAGCAGACTGCACTGAACGTGCGTCGCATGCTCGCCCTGGTTATTGCATCGGCTGTTGTTGCCGTCACCGTGGGTGTCGCAGCGCCCGGATGGGCGGCGCCCACCGTGCCCGCCCCGACGCTTGCAGACCCCGCAAACCCGGATGTTGACGCCTCCACTTTGGTGGCGATTCCCGTCATCGGCGGCACCTCTCAGGAGGCGGTCCAGGTGGTTCTTGCGGCGGATAACCAGGCCCAAGTGGACCTGCCCACGGACGATGGCGGCCCAATCGCCATCCATACATCCCAGTCCCGTGCGCCGGGTCTGGCTGGCGAGCTGATGGCCTCAGGTCTGTTTGAAGCGGTCGACTATGACATGCAGCGCTACCCGTCCGATGCCGACTACACCGCCACCCCAAACGATCCGATGTTCAACAACACCTACGGGTGGGGCCTGAAAGAGGCGCCAGGGTCAAACCTTTCCAGCTTGTGGCCAACACTGAGCAGCGCAAGGCCAGGTTCGGCCGCCCCAATCGCGGTGATCGATTCAGGCTTTGTGGCTGCACATGACGATCTGGGTTCCTGGGTTGTGCCGAAGTGGGATTACGGCGATGACGATGCCGATGTTGTGCCCACCGGACCAAACGCCAACTTCCATGGCACGCAGGTGGCGTCAATCATCGGCGCCATTCCGAACAACGCATTGGGTGTGGCCGGGGCCGGATGGGATACCCCGGTGTGGTGCTACAAAGTGGCAGATGAGAGCGGGATTGTGCGTGATTCCGCCATTTCCCAAGCCATCGATGCGGCCGTGCGCGATGGCGCCAAAGTGATCAACATTTCAATGGGCGGCGCCGGGATGTCCCAGGCGATGAAGGCCGCCGTTGAACGTGCCCACTCCCAAGGCGTGGTTGTGGTGGCGGCAGCCGGCCAGACCAATGACACTGATCCCACCGACTCCCAACTTGGACAGATGCACTATCCGGCATCGTTCCCCACTGTCGTTTCTGTGGCAGGCCTCAGGCCGGACGGTTCGGTGCTGCCAAACGGCTACCACAACACGCTGGTGGATCTGGCTGGGCCGGCATCGAAGGTCGGCATCCTGGTTGATGGCAACGGTGAGGCCTACGGCGTTGGCACAAGCTTCGCCGCGCCTCACGTGGCGGCCACAGCAGCGCTGCTGTTCAGGCACCGTCCGGACCTTTCACCTGACGCGGTCATTGAAGCGATAGTCTCCACAGCTCGTGATGTTGCCTCCACCGGCGCTGGGGTGGACCCGTACACCGGCGCCGGTTCTCTCGACGCCGCAGCAGCTTTGCGCAAAGCCACCGCGACCGTTGGCCCGGCATCCAGACTGTCTGTGACGCCGTCAGCTCAAGCCACGCTTGCCGATAGGCCCATCTCGGTCGCCTTGGCCGCCTGGGATCTGGCCGACAACCCGGTTCCAACCACCAAGGCAACCGTGACCTTCTCACTCGGCACAGGCTGCACATTCGCGGTGGGCACCAGCCCGGCCGTGCGGACCTGCACAATCACAGCGCGCCAGGATGGCGCCCAAGCTCAGGCGACCGTCGCGGTATTCGACATCTCCGCGCTGCGCCGCGTCTCAATCTCAGGCAACCCAGTGCCAGGTGGCGTGCTCGCCCTGGCCGCGCCATCAGGGTGGCCGGCAGACGCCATCACCTGGCAGTGGACCCAGGCTGGCGCGGCGGTACCTGGCGCCATCGGCACCAGCTACACCCTGCCCGCCAATGCGGCTCCGGGCTTGCTGATCGGCGTCATCTGGACACTCCAACATCGCGGCCTGACCACTTCCGGTCACATCGATGCCCAAGCAGTGGTGCGTGATCCCAACGCACAAGGAGGCGGTGATTCCCCAGGCGGCGGCCAGCCGGGTGATGTGAAGGATCCTGGAGTCAGCTCCCCGCCTGGCCGCGACAGGTCAAAGGGAGTCACAAACCCGCCAGACACAAACCAGCCCGGGGCAACTCCCACTGCCAAGAAGGCAACCGCCAAGGTGACCCTCGCCCGCAAAGGTCGCAGCGTCATCGTGCGGGTCAAGGTGGCTGGGATCAGCAAACCGACTGGCAAGCTGCGTGTGAAGTTCGGCAAGACCACAGTCCGCGCAACCATGAAGGCCAGCGCAAAGGGTGTGGTCAAGGTGACCGTGCCCAAGAAGATTCGCGGCAAGGTCAAAGTGACTGCTGTGCTGGACGCGACCACCAAGATCGCCAAAGCGGTTTCCAAGACAAAGCGCCTTACATTCGTTTAGCCTGTTGACCAGGCAAAACGCACCGCGCCGCATCATGGTCTCGCGTGTGCCAACTCCGCTGTCCGTGTTGGGGTTACCGCGGCGCGGCAGGGCGGTCGCGTAGGGTTGGGGATTGTGGAGCCCTACCCTATTTCTGCTGACGGTCTTGTCCTGGATGAACTGCGTATTGAGGACGTCGAGCGCGTCCGCGCCTACTGCCAGGACCCTGACATCCGGATGTGGACCCAGATCCCGATGCCGTATGGCCGGGCTGACGCCCACGAGTACATCACTGGCAAGCAGATCGATGCCTGGCATGCCGATACCGAGCGGACGTGGGCCATCCGCGAGCCCGTTGGGGCGGCCTCGTTGCGGCTGGCTGGGGCGGTTTCGCTGAAGCTGGACAAATGCGGGTCAGGGGAGATCGGCTTCCTGCTGGCGCCCGATTCGCGCGGCCGTGGGCTGGCCACCGTCGCGGTCCGTGCCGTTGTGCGCCACGCTTTGGACCCGGCCGGGATTGGGCTGCGGCGCGTGGTTTGGAAGGCGGCCGTGGGCAACTGGGCGTCGCGCCAGGTGGCGGTCCGGGCCGGCTTCACCGTCGAGGGCACCATCCGCTCAGAGTGCATCCTGCACGGCCGGGCACGCGACGCCTGGGTTGGCACCGTGGTGCTGGGGGACCGATCAATCGAGGACGGCACCTGGGCTGACGTGCCTGTCCAGCCCTTCCCCGGTGCCTGATGATGCACGATGACGCAAGTGCAGTTGGCGGGGTAGGTGCAGGCTGTGGGGGCGGGCCGGAAGGCGGCGGCGGGCCGGGAGGCGGTGGCGCGAGCCCCGCACCGGACCGGGAGGAGTTGGCGGCGGCGGCAGTCGACGCCACCTGCCAGCTGATCCGCGTCGACACAACAAACACCGGCGGCGATGATTCACGCGGCGAACGTCAGGCCGCCGAATGGGTGATGGAGCAGCTCACCGAAGTCGGCTATCAGCCGGTTTACATCGAATCACGCCCCGGGCGCGCCAACGTCTTTCTGCGCCTGGCTGGCACCGAGCCCAACCGGCCCGCTTTGGTGGTTCACGGGCACCTCGACGTTGTGCCAGCCGATGCCAGCGAATGGTCCCATCCGCCATTTGGCGGGATCATCGATGACGCCATGATCTGGGGCCGCGGCGCTGTCGATATGAAAGACATGGTCGGCATGATGGTCGCCTGCGCTCGCGATATGGCGTTGACCGGTTGGCGCCCGCGCCGGGACATCATTTTGGCTTTCTTTGCCGATGAGGAATCGAGCGGCGTATGGGGCGCCCAATGGTGCGTGCGGCACCACCCAGAGTTCTTTGACGGCGCCGATGAGGCAATTGGTGAGGTGGGCGGGTTTTCAGCCGTTGTGGCGGGCCGGCGTGCATACCTGATCCAGACTGCCGAGAAAGGCCTGATGTGGCTGCGGCTGATCCAACGCGGCACCCCCGGCCATGGAAGCGTCACCAATCCCGACAACGCCGTAACCCACCTGGCCGATGCCGTATCCCGCCTGGCCGCCCACCGCTGGCCAGTCGAGATCAGCACCCCGGTGGAGGGCCTGCTGCGCGGCGTGGCCGAGTTGGTGGGCCGGCCCTACGCGGATGATCCCGAAACACTTGCTGAGCTGCTGGCCGCACTCGGTCCGGTTAGACGATTTGTGGAACCGTCACTTGCGGCATCGTGCAATCCGACTGGGTTGAAGGCGGGATACAAGGCCAACGTGGTGCCGTCGGTAGCGGAGGCGACTTTGGACGTTCGGCCGCTGCCTGGGCAGGGTGACCAGACGCTGGAGCGGATAAGACAGTTGGCGGGTACGGGCACTCGCGTTGAGCCGATTCACCGCGGGATTGGGGTGGAGGCGCCGTTTGAGGTTCCGCTGGTTGCTGCGATGGCGCAGGCGTTGGGGCGGGCTGATCCAGATGGTGTGGTGTTGCCGTATCTGCTGCCGGCTGGCACTGATGCGAAGTCGCTGTCCGAGTTGGGGATCAGGTCATATGGGTTTGTGCCGCTGCGGTTGGCGGCTGATTTCGACTTCACCGCCATGTTCCACGGCCTGGATGAGCGAGTCCCAGTTGCCGCAGTCGAGTTCGGTGTGGGCGTCCTAGCCGACTTCCTGGCCAACTGCTAGCCGCCAGCCCCCCGGCGCTCCGGGCGCGGTGGGCGCAGCGGGTGCGGCATCCCGCTCCCCTAGAGCGGCGCGATTACTCCGGTGGCCAACAATGCGAACACCACAACACCCAAACCCACCCGATACAACACAAACGGACGGAACGAATAAGTCGAGATAATCCGCAAGAAAGCCACAATCACCAAATAGCCGACACCGAACGCCAGAACAGCGGCAGTCAGAGTTGGGAACCAGCCCGGCAGGGCACCGGGCTCACCCAGGGAAGTGGCCAACTCGAACAGGCCAGAACCGAAGACTGCCGGCATGGCCAGAAGGAAAGAATAGCGGGCGGCCGCCTGGCGGGTGTATCCCATGAACAGGCCGGCCGCGATGGTCCCGCCGGAGCGTGAAACGCCTGGGATCAGGGCTAACGCTTGGGCAAAGCCGTAGATGATCCCGTCCCGCGGGGTCAACTGCTTCAGCGTCAACCGGCCTGTGACCCGGGAATCAGCCCACCCTAGAACCAGACCGAAAACCACAAGCATTGTGGCAGTGATGTACAGATTGCGCAAATGTGTTTCAATAGCATCTTGGAATAGCAAACCGCCAGCCACAATCGGCACAGAACCAATAACAATCAGCCAGCCCAGCCGGGATTCGGGACTGTGTTGACCATGCCAAACAGACCGCCAAACCCCGCGCACAATAGCCACAACCTCACGCCAGAAATACACCAATACCGCCAACTCGGTACCCAACTGGATCACAGCGGTGAACGCCGCCCCAGGATCGGCCCCTGACGGCAGGAACGCCCCGAGCAGACGCAGGTGTGCGGAGGAGGAGATCGGCAGGAACTCGGTGAGCCCCTGAAGCACCCCCATGACCACGGCTTCCCACAGACTCACCCCGGCAGGGTAGCGGAAGGCGCGGACAATCCTGGCTAAGGTCGGGCGCTATGGAGTATCGCGCCGTCGGCCGCACTGGGCTGGTCGTTTCCGTCCTCGGCCTTGGCACGATGACCTGGGGCCGGGACACCGATGACCTGGACGCGACCGATCAGCTGGCCGATTTCCTCGAAGCCGGCGGGACGCTGATCGACACGGCGGCCTCCTACGGCGACGGCGCGGCAGAGGAGCAGCTCGGCAAGCTGATCGGGACGGTTGCCGAAAGGTCAGACCTGATCATCGCGACCAAATCCGGCGTCGGCACCCGCGGCGGGCAGGCGGTAGTCGATGCTTCCCGAGGCAACCTGCTGGCCTCGCTTGACGCATCGCTTGAGCGGCTGGGCACCTCATGGATTGACCTGTGGCTGGTCCAAGCCCCGGATCCTCACACCCCCCTAGCCGAGACCCTGAGCGCGCTGACGATGGCGGTGCGTTCAGGGCGCGCGCGTTACGTCGGGTTGTCCAACCACCCGGCCTGGACCACGGCCGCCGCCGCGGCTGAGCTGCGCCGCGAAGGCATCGAGTTGGCCGGGGTCGAGATGGAGTATTCGCTGCTGCAGCGCGGCATTGAACGTGAGGTGATCCCGGCTGCGGCCGGGATGGGATTCGGTGTGCTGGCGTGGTCACCGCTGGGCCGCGGTGTGCTGACCGGCAAGTATCGCCACTCCATCCCCGCCGATTCGCGGGCCGCCTCAGCACACCTGCGAGGCTTTGTCGAGCCGTACCTGAACTCCTCGGCCGGTGCGATTGTCGAAGCGGTCGCGACAGCGGCCGATGGCCTCGGGGTTTCACCGCTGGCTGTAGCCCTCGCGTGGGTGAGAAGAGCGCCGCAGGTGGCGAGCGCCATCGTCGGGGGGAGAACTGCGGGGCAACTGCGCGCATCTCTGGGCGCGGTCGATCTGGAACTGCCCGAGGCTATTGCTGAGGCCCTAAGCGAGGTCTCCGCCCCTCACCCCGCCTACCCTGAGCGCTTCTAGCGCTTCTAGTCCTCGTCCTCGTCGTCTTCGGGGTCTTCTTCGCCGTCAGGGCCGTCGTCCTCGTCTTCATCCAGGTCTAGATCATCGAAGTCATCGTCGTAGTCTTCCTCGGGATCGTCGTCATAGACGAGGAAGGGAGTGTCGATGCCGGTGGCTTCATACAGGGCCTCGTCATACGTCTCGAACGCATCGATCAGGGTGGCGTAGGCGGCGGTGAAGGCGGCATCCTCGGGGCCTCGGCCACTGGCGGCAGTGGCGTAATGGGACTCCAAAGCAGCGATCAGGCGGTCAAGGGCGGCGCGGGGTTCGACAGTCATTGCTTGACCGTAGCGCGAACCGGGGGAGAATTGCACGTGGTTTCATCGTCGAGATTGCTGAATCGGAAAGTTGCGCACGTGACCCCTACAGATCGCTGGATCGCTGCGGGCGGCACTTACGACACCCGAGTGGTGCCCCTGGCCGCCACCACGCCCCGCGCAGAAGCTGCCCGCTACCTCACCGACGAGGCCGAACACGGCCGCTGGGAGCTGCACCGCACAGTCACGTACTGGGGCGGGCGGCGCCAAGCATGGCTGCGGCGCAAGTCACTGCGGGTTGAGAGCACCCTGGACTAGCTGTCTGAGGCATGGTCTAGTCTGCCGGGGTGCGAAGTTGGCCCCGTCCTGAGATTCCGCTGCTGCCCGGCAAGGGCCAGATTCCGGCCATCCATGATTCAGCTCTAGGCGAAAAGGTTGCCTCGGCTCAGCCCGATGCCACCACCGCCACCATCTACGTCTGCGGCATCACCCCCTACGATGCCGCGCACATGGGTCACGCAGCGACTTACCTTGCGTTTGACCTGCTGATCCGGGCATGGATCGATGCTGGACGCCAGGTCACGTACGCCCAGTGCGTCACCGATGTCGATGATCCGCTGCTGGAGCGGGCCGAGCAGACCGGGCAGGACTGGCGTGAGCTGGCCGAGGAGCAGACCGAGGTTTTCCGCCGCGAGATGGCGTCCCTGCACCTGGTGCCACCGGACCACTACGTCGCCGTGGCGGACATAGCCGAGCAGATCGCCCAAGCCGGCCTTGTCCTCCAAGAGTCCGGCTGGGCCTACCCAGTTCCCGTGGACGATGCCGGCCCAGACCTCTACGCGGATCTGTCAGCTGACCAGTTGTTTGGCCAGGTGGCACACCTGGACGCCAAGACGATGGACGAGCTGTTTGCCGAGCGAGGCGGTGATCCAGACCGGGTGGGCAAACGCCACCGGCTAGATCCGCTGCTGTGGCGGGCGCGCCGGCCAGGTGAGCCGTGGTGGGATTCGCCGCTTGGCCAGGGCCGGCCCGGTTGGCACATCGAATGCTCCGTCATTGCAGCCAGCCGCCTGGGGGTGCCGTTCGACATTCAAGGTGGCGGCAAGGACCTGTTCTTCCCCCACCACGAGATGAGCATCTCACACCTGCGGGGACTGACCGGTGTGGCCTCACCCGTCGGTGCCCATGTGCACACCGGCGTGATTGGCCTGGATGGCACCAAGATGAGCAAATCCTTGGGCAACCTCGTGCTCGTCTCGGATCTGGTGGCCGCTGGTTCGCCGCCAGCGGCCATACGCCTCGCCTTGATCTCGCAGCACTATCGCCTGGACCGCGACTGGACCGACACCCTGCTTGCCGAGGCAACGCAAAGGTTGGCCGCATGGAGTGAAGGGCTGGCGGCAGCGTCGGATGAGGGCGTGGATGTGGGGGAGGGGGACCCGCAGGCTGTCGCGACACTCGAACGCATGCGCACTGCGTTGGCTGACGATCTTGACAGTCCAGCTGCCATCGCGGCAGTGGACGAGTATGTGGCGAGCGGACCGCCAACTCCAGGTGGAGTGGCTTTGGTGCGCGGCGCCATCGGCGGCCTGTTGGGGGTTGAGCTGGGCTGACCTAGCTCGCTGACCTGACGGATCTGCGCAACCCGCTCAGGGCCGGGAGGCTACTTGGTGGGTGGGCGGTCCCCGGGGCCGCTTTGGTCGCGGCGGTGAAGGTAGCGCTGGAACTCGCGGGCCAGAGCCTCACCTGAAGCGTCGGGGGAATCGACAGCGTCCTTGGCGGCCTCAAGCTGCGCAACGTACTCGGCGATGTCCTCATCCTCGCTGGCCAGCGCGTCAACCCCTTCGGTCCACGCCCGCGCCTCCTCTGGGAGGTCAGCTATGTCCAACGGCTCGCCCATGATCTCCTCGATCTTTGTCATCAGCGCCATGACAGCCTTCGGGTTGGGAGGGTTGGCCACGTAGTGCGGCACGGCCGCCCAAAGCGTCATCGAATCCATCTTGGCGTAGTGGCTCGCCGTGTAGTCCAGCACCCCCACTATGCCTGTCGGTCCGGAGTAGTCATTGGTCTCCAGGCCGTAACGCTTGCGCAGACGCGGCGAATCGGATGTGCCGGTCACCGGGATTGGTCTGGTGTGAGGAACATCTGCCAGCAACGCGCCCAGCACGATGAGCGTGGTGACCCTCTCATTCTTGAGGATCATCAGCACCTCAGAGCAGAACTGTTCCCAGCGCATCGACGGCTCGATCCCGTCAACCAGCACCACTTCGCGGCCCTTCGGGGTGGTAGTCCTGAACAGCCTGGTCACAGGCCAAATCAGGTTGCGCTCAGGGCCGATGGAGAAGAACTTTGGCCTCGTCACCTGGAAGTCGTGGTAGTCCTCAGGGTCCAGACCCTGGAAAGGCTCTGCATCCCACCCCTCTATCAGCATTTCAAGGGCGGTGGTTGCGGCATTCCCAGCATCGTTCCAGCCAGAGAATGCGGCGATGGCAATGCGGTCAGGGGATTGACGGCGCGACGAACCCATGGGCTCCACTCTAGGGGGTAGTGCCATGATCGGCTCGCGCCGGGCCGGCTGATCTAAGGGCGCAAGTACCATGGCCGGCGTGATTCCCTCGCTGCGTGCCGTCCTGGGCGAGCGCGTCTTGGTGGCCGATGGCGCAATGGGGACCGAGCTGATGGCCGCGGGTTTGACGCCCGATGACTTTGCTGGGCACGAGGGTTGCTACGAGTACCTGAACATCTCCCGGCCGGACATTGTGGCCGGGGTTCATGCCGCCTACCTGGACGTTGGCGTCGATGCAGTTGAGACCAACTCGTTCGGGGCCAACCCATCCAACCTTGGCGAATACGACCTGGCGGACCGAATCGAGGAGCTGTCCAGGCGCGCGGCGCTCATAGCCAGGGACGTGGCCGATTCCTATGACACCCGGCGCTGGGTGTTCGGTTCGCTCGGCCCAGGCAGCTGGCTGCCGTCCCTCGGTGCAACAACGTTCACTCGCCTGCGGGACGCCTTTGAGACCCAAGCCACCGGACTGCTTGATGGCGGAGTTGACCTGCTGCTGATCGAGACCGCGCAGGATCTGCTGGCCGCAAAAGCCGCCGTGATAGGGGCCAGGCGCGCCAAGTCACGGGCAGGGCGGGACGTGCCGATCATCGTCCAGATCACCGTTGAGACCACGGGAACCATGCTCCTTGGCACAGAGACGATGGCGGCCCTCACCTCACTAGCTGGGCTCGGCATCGACGGGATGGGCCTGAACTGTGCCACCGGACCCGATTCGATGCGCGAGCACCTGAGCCAACTGGCCGCACATCTGCCGGTGACATCGGTGATGCCGAACGCCGGGATGCCTGAGCTGACCGACCAAGGCGCCGTCTACCATCTGACGCCAACCCAGCTGGCCGACGCTCTGGACGAGTTCACTGCGGAACTGGGATGCGGGATCGTCGGGGGGTGTTGCGGCACCACGCCAGCGCACCTGCGTGAGGTGGTCAAGCGGGTGTCGGGGCGGGAGCTGAACCGGCCGGCCATGGACCCGCGCCCGTCCGCAGGTTGGGTGTCCAGCCTGTTCACAGCGGTGCCGTTGAGTCAGGACGTCAGCTATCTGGCCGTGGGCGAGCGGGCCAACGCGCAGGGTTCCAAAGCGTTCCGTGAGGCGCTGGCAGGCGATGATCTGGACCGCTGTGTCGATCTGGCGCGGGCACAGGCAGCGCGCGGGGCGCACGTCATTGACCTGAGCGTGGACATGGTTGGGCGCGATGGGCCAGCCGATATGACCGCGCTGGCGGCCCGGCTGGCCACGGCGACGAGCCTGCCGATCATGGTGGACTCGACCGACCCGCCCACCCACGTGGCGGCGCTGGAGCAGTTGGGCGGAAAGTCGATCCTCAACTCGGTCAGCTTCGAGGACGGCGGCGCGCGGCTGGCGGAGCTGTTGCCGCACATCCGCGAGCACGGCGCTGCGGTGGTGGCGCTGACCATCGATGAAACCGGCCAGGCGCGTGAGGCTGCCCACAAGGTGCAGGTGGCGCAAAGGCTGATAGATGCGCTGGTGAGCGGTGGGGTTGACGTGCGGGACGTCATCGTCGATCCGCTGACATTTCCGGTGGGGGCGGGCGAGGAGACCAAACGCGACGGGCTGGAAACTCTGGCCGCGATCCGGGCCATTCGCGCAGCCCACCCGCAGGTTCACATCGGGCTCGGCGTGTCCAACATCAGCTATGGTCTGGCGCCGGCCGCCCGGTTGGCGGTCAACTCGGTGTTCCTCGACATGGCGCGGCAGGCGGGGCTTGACGTGGCGATTGTCGATCCGGCGCGGATTGAGCCGCTGGACCGGATCGATCCGCAGTTGCGCCAAGCGGCAGTGGACCTGATTGAGGACCGTGACAGGCCGGCAGCGTTGGCGCAGTTGCTGGCCGCCGGCGCCCCACCCCCTCAAACCGACGGTGCCGGCCCTCCCCTCTCCCCGCCGGAGCGGCTGACCGCACGGATTGTGCAGGGGCGGACCGCTGGGCTGGAGGAGGACATGGCGGAGGCGTTGACGCAGCTCAGCGCTGTCGAGGTGCTGGACGGCGTGCTGTTGCCGGCCATGGCTGAGGTGGGGAAGGCGTTTGGTGAGGGCCGGCTGCAACTGCCGTTTGTGCTGCAAGCGGCCGAGGCGATGAAGGCGGCCATCGCGTGGTTGCAGCCGCACCTGCCGCGAAGGGACAGGACCAAGGGAACCGTTGTGCTGGCGACGGTGCGCGGTGACGTGCATGACATCGGCAAGAACCTGGTGGACATTGTGCTGTCCAACAACGGATATCGCGTGATCAACCTGGGGATCAAGCAGCCGCTCTCGGCCATGTTGGACGCTGCCCAGGAGCATGGCGCTCAGGCGATTGGCATGTCCGGGCTGCTGGTCAAATCGGTCGAGGTGATGCGGCAGAACCTGGCCGAGATGAACGCGCGCGGCCGGCTGTGGCCGGTGATCCTGGGTGGGGCGGCGCTGACCAGGCAATACGTTGACGGCGAGCTGCGTGGGCTCTATCAAGGCGAAGTCCGCTATGCCAAAGACGCCTTCGAGGCGCTGGGTGTGCTCGCTGATTGGGAGGGTGCAGGTGGTGGGGTTGGTGGGGAAAGTGACGTTGGTGAGGTTGGTGAGGTTGGTGAGCGAGTTGATGCCGACGATGCCGGTGACTCTTCAGATCAGCCGCCAACTCAGCCTGTGCCGCCAAGAAGCAGGGGGTCAGTTCCGGCGGCGCCTGTTCCCAGTCCGCCGTTCTTTGGCGCGCGGTTGGCTGAGGGCATAGCCCTGTCCGATTACCTGCCTCACCTGGATGAACGCGCTCTGTTGACCGGCCGGTTTGGGTTGCGAGCGGTGACAGGTGACCCGCGCAGCGTCGAGGAGGTCATCGAAGAGGAGGGACTGCCCAGGTTGCGGGCGTTGATCGACAAACTGCGCGCCGAGCGCCTGGCCCAAGCACGCGTTGCCTACGGGTTCTTCGCCGCCCACGCCGAGGGTGACGCCCTGCTGATTGAGGACGGCCAAACGGTTCACCGGCTGGTCTTCCCGCGCCAACAGCGCGAGCCTGGCCTGGCTATACCGGACTACTTCGACCAGGTGAGGGACGTCATCGGACTCCAAGTTGTGACTGTGGGGCCGGCAATTGGAGAGGCTGCACGCGATCTGTATGAGGCGGGGCACTACCGCGACTACCTGGAGCTTCATGCGGTTGGGGCGGGGTTGACCGAGGCGCTCGCGGACTATTGGCACGCACGGATGCGGCGCTGGCTTGGGATCTCGGGTGGGCGGCGCTACTCGTTCGGCTATCCTTCCTGCCCGGACCTTGCCGGACGCCGGAGCGTGGTTGCCTTGACCGAGGCGGGGCGAGCCGGGGTGGAGCTGACCGAGACGGACATGCTGGTTCCGGAGTTCTCGACGGACGCGATGATCGTCCATCATCCGGCGGCGAGGTATTTCTCCGTGGCTCGGCGCGGTCCGGACAGTGAGGAGTAGCTACAGCAATGAGTTTTGAACCGGCCATGCCCTTGCCGGCCGCGGTGCTTTGGGACCTGGATGGGACGCTGGTCGATTCGGAAGGCTATTGGATCGAAGGTGAATATGCCCTGGTCAACCAGTTTGGTGGGAACTGGACTGAGGCGGACGCGCTGGAGATGGTGGGCAACGATCTTGTGCGCACCGGGGAGGCACTGAGGGCGCGCGGAGTCGACATGCCGGTTGACAGGATTGTGCGGTTCTTGCTGGACGGGGTGATCTCGCGGATGCGCGAGCGGGTGCCGTGGCGGCCCGGGGCGGTCGATCTGATTGCCGATTGTCGGGAGCATGGCGTGCCATGCGCGATGGTGACCGCCTCGTATCGCGACTATGCCCAGGCGGTTGTGGACGCCCTTCCCGATGGGTCGTTTTCCGCCATCGTGCCTGGTGAGGAGGTTGGGGCGGGGAAACCGGACCCGGAGGGGTACCTGCGGGCAGCCGAGGTGCTGGGGGTTGACCCGCACCGGTGCGTCATCCTGGAGGACTCCCACACCGGGGTGCAGGCAGCCATCAACTCCGGGATGCCGGCGGTGGCGATTCCGCTGATGGTCGAGGTGCCGGACGCGCCGAACCTCTCACGGGTGGGCAGTTTGTGCGAACTCACTGTCGAGTTGCTGGGCGAGATTGCGCACGGCCGGGTGGTGCGCACCGTCTGACCGCGAGGCCCGGCGCGGGGGGTGGGGGCGGCGCGGTAGGGCTGCCCTAGAATTGAGCCCGCCTTTCCTGGACCTCTCCCGCCCGAATCGAGCCGACGATGCCGCCAGCCGCCCCGCGTATGAGGGGTGGAGTGTGGCTTGGTCTCCTGGTGGCTGTGGCGGTGATTGCCAGTGCCGGTGGGTTGCTGGCTGGGCGGCTGATCGTTTCGCCGCGTGAGATGGCGGCTTTGTCCGAGCCGCCGGAGGCTACGTTGATCACCGTCGAGGTGGTGCGGCAAAGGATCAGCGACACGATCATCACTCGCGGTGAGGTGGCGCCTGCCGCCCAGGTCAGTCTGGGTTATGGCGAACTTGTCAAACCGGCCGAGCCTGGTGGGTTCGATGCCGGAATTGGTGGCGGTGTTGGAGGCGAAGGTGGTGGCGGCGCTGGGGTGCTGACCGGCGCATCTGCCCATGTGGGTGACGAGGTGGACGAGGGCGAGACGATTGTCGAGGTGGACAACAGGCCCGTGTTTCTGCTGGCAGGCGTTCGGCCCGCAGTGCGGGACCTGAAGCCGGGGGATTCTGGGCCAGATGTGGCTCAACTTCAAGAGGCGTTGGGGCGGCTGGGGCTGTACAGCGGGCCGGTCACTGCGGTGTTCGATTCGGCGACCGATGCGGCGGTAGCACGTATGTACGAACGTGCCGGCTACGCGCCGCCCACAACGGACGGTGGGTCCGGTGAGGATGCTGAGGCTTTGAGTGGTGCTGAGCTGGCGGTGTCCAGTGCGCGCCAGGCGGTTGAATCAGCATTGGACGGGGTGGATACGGCTCGTGCTGCGGTCAAGACGGCCAAGGCTGGTCTGGCTGAGGCGCAGGCTGGCCTGCGGCAGGCTCGCCGGGAGCGGGCGGATCTGCGAGCGGCCCGCCGCACGGCCGAGGATGCCAAACGAGCAGCGGAGAACACGGCGCGAGCCCAATGGGCCGCTGGGGGTGCGGGGACTGGCGGCGGGTCCGGTGGTGACGCGGCCGGCGGAGGTACCGGGGGAGACGGAAGTGGTGCGGGTGGCGGTGCTGGCTCGGGTTCAGGTGGCGCTGCGGTGACGTTGGAGCAGGCCATCGCGGCAGCGGTTGGTGCGGTGGACCCCGGGCCCACAGATTCCCAGTTGGCAGCCGCCACCGACGCCATCGCCTCAGCCAAGCGATCAGTTCAGGCCGCCGATGACGGCATAGACGCAGCCCAGGCTGGTGTCACCACTGCAAAGAAGGCAGTCGCAGCGGCACGGGCAGGCGAGGCCGCCGCTGTTCAGTCTCTTGCACGGCTGACCGCCAGCAAAGGCACCGTTTTGCCGCGAGTGGAGATCTCCTTTGTGCCGGTCCTGCCCGCGTTCGTCACCTCAATGGCAACAGACGTGGGCTACGCGATCCCTCAGATCCTGGCCACATTGACACCCAGCGCCTTGATGGTGCGTGTCACCGGCCTGTCCGAGGGAGAGGCCGCCATGCTCGAGCCGGGCGGGCCCGCCGAGCTGACCATGCCCGATGGGACGGTCCGTTCTGGCACTGTCGGCGAACTCTCCAGTCAGGCTGAGACAGGAGAAGGTGGGATCTCTATGGGGGCGCCGGGCGCCATCGTCGATGTGATTCCGGATGAGGAACTGGACTTCGCGCTGTCTGGGGTCAACTTGAAGGTGACGTTTGTGGCTGCCCAGACGGCCACGGAGGTGCTTGGGGTGCCGCTGGGGGCAATCAGCTCCAACCCGGCCGGGGACCTGAGCGTGATTGTGGCTGGTGAGCCGCCCGCGCCTGGGGTCGATCCGCCGCTGGAGCGGGTGGCTGTGGTGACGGGGGTGAGTGGCGAGGGGCTGGTCGAGGTCACCCCGGTGGAGCCGGGCACGCTGGACGCCGGTATGCGGGTGGTGATCGGCGGATGACACAAACGTTCGAGCAGGCGCCGCCTGGGGCGGTGATCGAGCTGGATGGGATCGAACGCACATACCCTGGCCCACCGCCCGTGCCGGCATTGGCGGCGACTCGTCTGACCATCGCGGCGGGGGACTACGTGGCGGTGGTTGGGCCGTCCGGTTCGGGAAAGTCGACCCTGCTGAACGTCATCGGACTGCTCGATGTGCCAACTGCGGGACGCTATGTGCTCGATGGCTATGACACCGGGGCGCTCAACCCTTCGGAGCGGGCGGCGCTGCGGGGGACCAGGATCGGTTTTGTGTTCCAGTCCTTCCATCTGATGGCTCACCGCACGGTGTTGGAGAACGTCGCACTTGCTGGTACATATGTACGGTTGCCGCGGCGCCGGAGGTTGGCGCAGGCGGCCGAGGCGATTGAGCGCGTCGGGTTGGGGCATCGCTCCCAGTTTCTGCCTTCCCAGCTTTCTGGCGGCGAGCGGCAGCGGGTCGCCATTGCGCGGGCGATTGCCGGACGGCCCAAAGTGCTGCTGTGCGACGAGCCAACCGGAAACCTCGACACCCACCGCGCGGGGGAGATAGTCGCGCTGTTTGAGCAGATGCACACCGACGGCATGACGGTGGTTGTGGTGACCCACGATGAATCGCTGGCCGGCCGTGCCGCGCGCCAACTGCACGTGCGCGATGGCGTTGTGACAGATGCCGCGGCGAGCCGGCCCGCGTGGGCGGGAGGGGTTTGATGGCCGGGGAAGCGCCGGCAGCGCATCGCTCAGCCTTGGCGGCGCCGCGCTCGGGCATCCGCGTGGCCGATCTTCTGCGTGAAGGGGTCGCGTCAGTGGCCGCCAGGCCCGGCCGCTCAATCCTGACAATGACCGGAACCGTGCTGGGTTGCGCAGCGTTCCTGGCGATCATCGGCCTGACATCAACGGCATCTGGGCAGATCACAGCCCAGTTCAACGAACTCGAAGCCACAAGCGTGACGGTGGTGGACACCGGCGTCAGTGAGCGCGGCGAGCCGCGGTACAACTTCCCCGAGCAGGTGGGGCCGCTGATGCGGGGGCTGAACGGCGTGGTGGATGCCGGGGTGTATGCCTCGCTGAACGTGTCAGAGACCATCGCGATCCGCCCGCAAGTCGATGCCGAGGCCTCGGCCGGCTCGAGCCTGGCGGTCTACGGAGGCGAGCCGGGGACTTTGGCCGCTGCCGGTGTGGAGTTGGTCTCTGGCAACGGGATGGATGAGTTCCACATCCAGACCCGCCAGCCGGTGGCGGTGCTTGGGTTTGCGGCTGCGGCCCAGCTTGGCATCGCCTCGGTGGTGTCCCAGCCAACTGTGTTCATCGGCAACCGGCCCTACCAGGTGGTTGGCATCCTTGGCCAGGGAGGCTCGCTGCCCGAGCTTGGCAACGCAGTGATTGTGCCGATTGGCCTCGGGCTGGAGCGCTACGGTCCGCCCAGTCCCGCCACCCCGGCCCACGTCTTGGTGCGCACCGATCTGGGTGCAGCAGGCCTGATCGCTCGCCAAGCGGCATATCGCTTGCGTCCCGACGCCCCAGACCTTCTGGATTCCATAGCCCCACCCGATTGGTCCATGATCACCGACGATGTCGATACTTCCGTTGGCACGTTGCTGCTGGCTTTGGCGGGTATCGCCTTGGTGATCGGATGCGTGGCCATTGCCAACACCACGCTGGTGGCAGTGATGGAGCGCACCGGCGAGATCGGGTTGCGCCAAGCATTGGGCGCCAAACGCAGCCACATCCTTGCCCAGTTCCTGGTCGAGTCGGTGCTGCTGGGCGCCATCGGCGGCTTGTTGGGAAGTGCTCTGGGAATCGCGGCAGTCCTGATCGGGTCGGTTTCCCGCTCGTGGACTCCTGTTCTGGAACCGGCGCTGCCGCTGGCCGCTCCGGTTGTCGGAATTGTTGTTGGCGCGCTGGCCGGGCTATATCCCTCCTGGCAGGCGTCCAGAATCCCTCCCGCAGCAGCCCTGCAGCGCGTGTGATGTGGTGTGCGGTGGTTTGTGCTCGGGCGGCAAGACGGCATGAAACTGCGTGTTCCGAGATTCAGACAATTGCATCGAAAGTGACTTAAACGTTCGTGCGTGGGCGGTATCGCGTTTGCATCAACCTGCCTATAGGCTTGTCCGGACGCAACCTCCCGGGCTTGTGGGTGGTCGGCAGCGCTTGACGGGCTCAAAGATGGCTCGTCCTGCCCAGCGTCGAGTTCACAACTGACCCGTTTGACCAAAGGAGCGACAACGAGGCCATGAAACCGATTACCGCAACACGCACTGCCTTGGCGGCGGCCGCCGCCATGGCGCTGGTCCTGTCGGGCGGAGCCCCGGCCATGGGCTGGTCCACCACGACAGACATCGAAGAGATGGAGGCGAGGCACATCGCCATCGCCGAGGAGGCCGCGGCCGAGTCGATTGTCTTGCTAGAGAACTACGGCAACGTCCTGCCACTTGCCCCCGGCGGCAACATCGCCATTTTCGGCCCAGGCGCCGTGCGCAACTACCCAACTGGGACCGGTTCCTCGGCGATGACGGGCATCCGGTACACCGGCGCGCTTGGCATGTCAACCATTGAGGGCGCCCTGGCGGATGCCGGCTTCACTAATACGGCATCAGCCGCATACAACACTGCTCGCAACTCCAGGTTGAGCGCCATTCCGGCGATGGGCTACTGGGGCTTGCACACATTCAATCCGCCATCGAACTACTCAAACGCTGACGCAGTGATGACAGATCAGAACGGTCTGGCCGAGCCCACGGCTCCGACAGACACAGCGGTCTACGTCCTGCTGCGCAACTCAGGTGAGACCTATGACAGGGTTCTCGCCCAGAGCTACTACCTCACCCAGGCAGAGAAAGACAACATTGCACTGCTCGGCCAGACCTACAAGAACGTTGTTGTGGTTCTGTACGTGCCAGGTGTGACGGATACCGACTTCTTCCGCGAGATCAACGCCGATCAGTCCATCCGCGATCCCGAAGGCGGCCTGCCGCTCGATGCCCTGGTCAACGCCGGCATCCCCGGCCAAGAGGGCGCTGAGGCGATTGTCGATGTCCTCACCGGCCAGGTCACGCCCTCTGGCAAGACTGCCGATACTTGGGCCGCGGATTATTCGCTGTACCCAGCAGCTCCTACCTGGGCAAATAACGATGGCGATGCCTATGACGAGGTTTACACCGAGGGCATCTACGTTGGTTACCGTTACTTCGATTCCTTCTACAAGCAGATCGAGATAGTTCCAGGCGATCCGGATGCCTCTGTCAGCTATCCGTTCGGCTTTGGTCTTTCATACACCAGCTTCGACATCGACACGCTTTCAGTTGTTGGCGATCCTGATCAGGTAACAGTCAGTGCTCGCGTTACAAACACTGGCGCAACCTATTCGGGTAAAGAGGTTGTCCAGGTTTACGCCTCGGCACCGCAGACTGGTCTGGACAAGCCCTACCAGGAGCTGGTCGGATACGCCAAGACCGGCACACTCGCTCCAGGCCAATCCGAGGTTGTCACCATCTCGTTCGACACTGACAACCTGTCCTCCTATGACCCGGCACTGGCTGCCTACACCCTCGAGGCCGGGGAATACCCGATCCGTGTTGGCAACTCCTCCCGTTCCACTGAGGTGGCGGCCGTGCTGACAGTGGCGCAGAACGTCATCGTGCAGCAGCTGGCCAACCAGCTCGACAACGGCGTTGTTCCGAACGAACTTGAGTCGGATCCAGCTGACTTCTTCACCTATCCAGGTGAGGCGGCCGAGATTGCTGCTGCGCCGCGTATGCCGCTGAACATGGTCGGCTTCACTGCGCCGAACAATGCCTCGCCGACGGCTGTGAAGACCGTTGCGATCAGCCCCACTCACCCGATGGCGATCTCTCAGGGCACCATGATTGCTCCGGTCTCGACCTACCTGACCCTGGCCGATCTGATGGATTGGCGTGGCACCGGAGGCAGCTATCCTGCGCTTCCGGGCGAGCGGATTTCGCTGGTCGATCCTGCGCCTCCCAGCGCGACGCTGTTCGATGTCGCCAAGGGCCAGGTCAGCCTTGAGTCGTTTGTTGCCTCGATGAGCGTTGAGGAACTCGCTGCTGCGGCCGTTGCCGGCCAGGCGAGTGGCGCGACCACCCCATATGCCCGTGGAGCAGCTGGCTACCTGCGGCACAACGAGGCAAAGGGCATCCCTGTGATGGCCTTCAATGACGGCCCGAGCGGTCTGAACGGTTCGACTTCGTTCAACCTCAACGGCACCAAGTATCAGCGGGTTGTCGCGTACCCCTCAGGCACCAACATTGCCCAGATGTGGAACGTCGATCTGGCTGAGGCAGTCGGCCGGGCCATCGGTGAAGAGATGGAAGATATGGGCGCAATGACCTGGCTGGCTCCAGGCGCCAACATCCACCGCGACCCGCTGTGCGGCCGCAACGTCGAGTACTACTCGGAGGATCCGCTGCTGTCCGGCATGTCCGGCGCTGCGACCACCATCGGCCTGCAGTCCGTCCCCGGCGTCGGGGTGTCCGTCAAGCACTTCGCTGCCAACAACCAGGAGGCCGAGCGCGAGGGGAATGACAACCAAATCTCCGAGCGCGCGCTGCGTGAGATCTACCTGCGCAGCTTCGAGATCATCGTGCGTGGCGCACAGCCGATGTCGATCATGAGCTCCTACAACATGATCAACGGCACCTACACCGCGGCCGATTATGAACTGCTGACCGACGTCCTGCGCAACGAGTGGGGCTTCGACGGCTTCGTCATGACTGACTGGGGCGGCAACCGCGCCGGCGTTATCAACACCATGTATGGCGGCAACAACGTCCAATCGCCTGGCGGCAACGGCCCGCTCAATGCGATCATCGGCGGCGTTGCTCCGGCGGATCCGCTCTGGCAGGCCAACGGCCTTCCGCAGGTGCGTCAGACTGAGTCCTACGGTGCCGCCCCGGCGTACAACTGCTTCTGGTTGGCGCTGGGCGACATCGTCCCGATGGCAGGCGGACCGCTGGTCGAATCCCACCAGGTCAACGGGACAATCGCCGCGGCCACCACCAACACTCTGAACAACTGGGTCGCCGCCGCAGAGCGTGCCGATCAGTTCTCCGGAGTGCCGGCTGGATCAATCCAACTGGTGCAGGAAAACGGCTACTACACCGTCAACATCTACGGATTCAAGGGCCACTCCATCAGGCTCGGCGACGTCCAGAAGAACGTCATCGAGGTCCTGAAGGTTGCGATGCGGTCGCTGTCCTTCGCCCAGCTGGCTGACCTCAAGGGCGTCAGTGGCATTGCTCCTGCGTCCTACACCGGCATCCACGCCGCCACCCTCAAGCCCTACCTCTCCAACGACTTCGAGGCTGCCACCCAGTGGGCACTTCGGGTTCTGGAGTCGCTGACCATGGTTGGCGAGCTGTATGAGGGCCAGGCTCACCGCTACACCCCGGCTTCGTTCGCGGAACTGGAAGCAGCGATGACCCAGGCGAGGGCACTGCTGGCCATCACCGGTCCGGTCCCGGCCAACTCGGTAGTTTGGGCACAGTCCCAGCTCGAGGCCGCCATCGCCGGTCTGGTTGAAGGTGTGGACACCTCCACACTGGAGGCGCTGATCGCTCAGGCCGAGGACATTCTGGCCAATCCCGATGGCTACCTCTCAGCTGGTCTGCCGGCACTCGCGGCGGCGCTGGCCGTTGCTCAGGCTGCTCTGGCCGATCCAGGGCTGACCCAGACCGGAGAGACCGCTGCATCGGCCGCATTGGCTGAGGCGCTGTCGAACGTGATGCCGAAGGGCGACAAGACCGGCCTGAACGCGCTCATTGCTGCTGTCGGTGGCCTTGATCCGCAGCGCTTCACGCCTGCGACTTGGGCTCCGGTTCAGGCTGCTTTGGCTGCTGGCGGGATTGTTTCTGCCGATCCAGAGGCGTCGATGATTGACGTCGAGAATGCCTTCGCTGCGCTGGATGCGGCCATTGGCGATCTGGTTCTGCGGGCGAGCAAGGCGGGTCTGGCCTCTGCGGTCAGCGTCGGCAACACGATCCTCGCCTCGGCCGCAAGCTATGTGCCGTCCACGATCATCGGGCTGGCCGAGCTTGTTCTGGCCGGTGAGGGGATCTTGGCCGATGACGACGCAACCCAGCAGGAAGTCGAGGCCGCTCACACCGCGCTTGTCGTGGCCATCGGGCGGGCCAAGCTGATGCCTGTCACCCGGGCCGCGCCACAGTCGCTGGCAGCAGTTGCGCTGGTGGTAGGCGCGGCAGCCTCGCCCGCCGAGGCCGCCGAGGCGATCGAAGCCGCCGCAGATGAGGATGCAGCCGCTGGCGATGCCGCTCCTGCAGCCTTCATCAAGGCGTCGGCACCGAAGATCGTCGGCGTGGCAAAGGTTGGGCGCAAGCTCAAGGCGAAGACACCGGGTTGGTCCCCGGCGCCATCGTTCACCTACCAGTGGTACCGGTCCGGCAAGGCGATAGCCAAGGCGACAAAGGCGACCTACAAGGTGACCAAGGCTGACAAGGGCAAGCGCCTGTCAGTCAAGGTCAAGGCCGCCAAGCCCGGCTACAAGTCCATAGCCAAGGCCTCAGCCAAAACCAAGCGAGTCCGCTAACTCACCCAGGGGCGCCCCCAGGCCCACCCGGCCCAGGGGGCGCCCCTGCAAAACTCACCACCCAAGGCGCCCCCCAGGCCACCCGGCCCAGGGGGCGCCCCCGCACCCCCACCCACGCCGATGACGCTCAACGTTGGGTGCTCGGGTTGTGGTGCGGAGGTTGCGTAGGGGTTCGATGCCGCTGGCGGCATGCCTTTTGAAGGCGGTCACCGGAGTATCTGGGGATGATGGGTGTGGTCAGGGGTTTCGTGGTGTCGGTGGGTTTGGTGGTGGCCGGGCTATGCGACGTTCTTGCGCACCTGCCGCCTAGGGTCACCGGTTGCCGCCATCGTCGCGGTGGTTGGTTCAGTGGTGTTGGCGGCAAGACTGATCGAGGTGGTCACCGATGTCTTCTGGGGATGATGCGTGTGGTCAGGGGGTTCGTGATGTCGGTGGGTTTGGTGGTGGTCCGGTTCCCAGACGTCGAGTGGTTCGGATCCGATACGTGGCCGCGGACAGGCAGGTGTGTCGAGTGTGTCTCCCCCCACCTCACCCCTCAGCCGTGGTTGGCCTGGTGAGGGGTGCTTAACTGACCAATTGAGCCGCCTTGGTCGCCAATTGGTCACTTAAGCACATCCACCTCGACCGGCCTGAGCACAAAAGGGTGTGTGGACGGCCCGGTCAGAGGTGCTTAACTGACCAATTGAGCCGCCTGGCTCGTCAATTGGTCACTTAAGCACATCCACCTCGACGGGCCTGAGCACGACAGGGTGTGTGGGTGGCCTGGTCAGGGGTGCTTAACTGACCAGTTGAGCCGCCTTGGTCGCCAATTGGTCACTTAAGCACATCCACCCCGACCGGCCTGAGCACGACAGGGTGTGCGGATGGCCCGGTCAGAGGTGCTTAACTGACCAATTGAGCCGCCTGGCTCGCCAATTGGTCACTTAAGCACATCCACCCCGACGGGCCTGAGCACGACAGGGGGTGTGGACGGCCTGGTCGGAGGTGCTTAACTGACCAATTGAGCCGTCTGGCTCGCCAATTGGTCACTTAAGCACATCCACCCCGACGGGGTTGAGCACGAC
>JAIRRT010000197.1 GCA_031255835.1 Bifidobacteriaceae bacterium
GGCTTAGCGGGTGGGGTTGGCTATTAGGGTTGCTACGCCGGCTATTAGGCGTTCTAGGCCGAAGGCGTAGGCGTGCTCGGGGCTGTGGGCGGCGTTGTGGGCTTGGCCGGCGGCTGTGCCCACACGCGATCCGAGCGGGAAGTTCGCGGGATCGAGCACCTCGGCCAGCGGCTGGTAGGCCAGGCCCCACCACTCCTCGTCGGTCATGTCGGTGCGGCGCACCACCTTGTCCGCCTCGACCCGCCGCCGCGCAACCCCCTCCACATGTGTCTGGACGATGGCGATCACCGCATCCATTTCGACATCGTCCAGCCCTATCCCTTCGACGATGCCGAGCTCCAGTTCGTAGCGTTCGGTGGAGTGGGGGCCGAGGGTGGGCCGTCCGGTGAAGACTTGGAGAGTCCAAGGGTGGCGTAGTGCCAGGTCCCAGCTGATGCGAGCCATGCGCCGCAGGCCGTCCTGCCAGCCTTCGCCCTCGGGTTTGGCGCGCAGTTCCGCGACCGCCTCGGCGTTCACCGCGTCGAGCATGAGTTCCAGGAGCTCGTCCCGCGAGGCGACGTATGTGTACAGCGACATGGTTCCGACGCCGAGCGATTCTGCTACGCGACGCATCGACAACCTGTCAAGGTTCTGGACGGCATCGGCGATCTTGATGGCCGATTGGACAACTTGGGGGATTGTTAAGGTGTGCCGCGGGCCGCGTCGGGGCGGCTCTTGGGTGCCCCACAGCGCGCGGATGGTGCGGGCGGGGTCCGGGGCGCTGTTGTTGTCAGTCGCGGCCACGGTCCCAGTCTAATCGCGTGCGCCGTACACCCTACGGGGTTATGGTATGGTTCTCCGTATGGTATACGGAGAAAGTGCGATGGCGCCGCCTGGCGGTTGGGCCATCGAAGCGGTAGACGTCAAGAAGCGATTTGGAGACAAGCAGGCGCTGGACGGGTTCACCCTGCGCGTTAGGCCGGGTTCGGTCTGCGGCGTGCTGGGGCCCAACGGCGCCGGGAAGACAACGGCGGTCAGGATCCTGACCACTTTGCTGCGGCCCGATGCCGGTCAGGTGCGGGTGGGCGGCTGCGATGTGCGCACCGATCCAGGGCCGGCTCGCTACCGGATTGGCCTGGTGGGCCAGAACACCTCGGTCGACGAGGTCCTGACCGGGCGCCAGAACCTCGTGATGTTCGGCAAGCTGTACCACCTGCGGGCGGCGGCTGCCCGGCGCAGGGCCGCTGACCTGCTCGAACAGTTCGATCTGACCGACGCGGCTGACCGGGCGGCGTCCAGCTACTCCGGCGGAATGCGGCGGCGGCTCGACCTGGCTGCGAGCCTGATCCTGTCCCCGCAAGTCCTGTTCCTGGATGAGCCGACCACGGGGCTTGACCCGCGGGCGCGCATTGAGGTTTGGGAGATGATCAGGGAAATCATTGCGGCCGGCACCACCGCACTGCTGACCACCCAGTACCTCGAGGAAGCCGATCAACTCGCTGACCAGATCGCCCTGATCGACGCCGGCCGCGTGGTTGCCGAGGGCACCCCCGATGAGCTGAAAGGCAAAGTCGGTCCCGATCGCGTCGAGACAGTAGTGCGCAAGCCCACGCTCGACGAGGTATTCCTGAGCCTGACCGGCCACCACACAACCACCCACGCCGCCGATGCCGAAAAGGGCCTGGCAGGTACGGAAAGTGGAGAAGGTGGGGGAGTTGGAAGCGGTGGAGATCGGAGCACCAAGAAATCCGCGCAAACTCAACGGACCAAGCGAAGCAAGAGCGCCAAGAAAGGCAAGGGAGCGAAATGACAAGCACCATCGGTAGGGCACCAACTGCGCCGCACAACGGGTTTGGGCGGTTCTTTCGCGACACGGCTACGCTGACCGGCCGGACTCTGATGCATTGGCGCCAACGGCCAGTATCCATCCTGTTGACTTTCCTTTTCCCCGTCCTCATGGTGCTGATGTTCGGCTATCTATTCGGTGGTGCGATGAACCTGCCAGGTGGCGGCTACATGGAATTTCTCGTTCCCGGAATGCTGACGATGACCATGCTGTTCGGCCTGGAGTCCATGGTTCTGTCCGTGACCAATGACACCGCTAAAGGAATCACCGAACGCATCCGCTCAATGCCCATAAACCCAGCCCCAGTACTGATGGGGAGAACGCTGGCGGACATGGCGAACGGCATCGTCGGTCTTGGTGTTATGGTTGTGACTGGACTGCTGGTTGGATGGACGGCTCACCGTGGAATTGGCGCAACGCTTGCCGCGATGGGTCTTCTGTTGTGGTTGCGGTTCGCTTTCGCGTGGGTCGGGATTTATCTTGGTCTGTTGCTGAAGACACCAGAATCGGCCGTAGGAGTGCAGGTTATTGTTTGGCCGGTCGGATTCTTGTCCAGCGCGTTCGTCTCGCCCGGCACAATGCCCGGGTGGCTGGACGCAATCGCCACATGGAATCCGATTTCGGCAACCGCAACCGCCGCGCGCGAGCTATTCGGCAACCCGGACTGGGCCGCCGGCGGCTGGGCCACCCAACACTCAGTTGCGCTAGCCGTAATCTGGCCCGCCGCCCTCACCCTCATCTTCCTCCCCCTAGCCGCCCGCCAATACCGAGCCCTATCCCGCTAACCCCAGGCGCTAACCCCAGGCGACCGCAAGTGCCCAAGACGCACCCCTTCCTGGGGTAGCGCACCGCGTTTTGGGCACTTGCGGTCGCCGCGGTGGCGGTCAGGTAGCGGTCGGATCGCGCCGCGATTCTGGATTCGGAGTACAGATTGGGGGTAGGCGGTAGCGTTGGCCGTGTGTTTGGGCGATCCGGCGGCAGGTCTGGGTTGGGGCTGAACGCGGGCAGCCGCCGGCAGGCGGTCGGTGCGGTGGGGGCAGTTGTCCTCATGACGCTGGCGATGGTGCTGGTCCTGGTGCTGACCAGCACCCGGGCCGTGCGTGTGAGCGACGC
>JAIRRT010000076.1 GCA_031255835.1 Bifidobacteriaceae bacterium
GATGGGGACGCCGTCGGCAGCTCAGAGTACGAGTCGGCCTACTCTCACCAATCCGAGGCCGTCCGCAAGTTCTGCAAAGCCGCAACCCAAACCCCGAACTGACCACACCCACCGGCCCCAGTCCCCAGCGATGCGCAGGGCGAGTCCAAGTGCTCAAGACGGGTGGGGGAGTTGGTGGGGAGAAGGTGTCTTGAACACTTGGGCTCGTCATCGGACGGGGGATTGGGGGTGGACTGTGCCCAGGGGTGAGGGTGCGGGGGAAACAACACAGGGAAACAGGACAGCTGCAACTGCTCAAGCGGTGGCGCTGGGCGTAGGGCAGACCGCTGTGCGTCGTGATGTCGCTGTATCAGGTGTGCCACATGGCTCACCTGATAGCGAATCGGTGCGGGTGACTGGTGGCGACGCCAAGGCAGTGCCGTTCGGCGGCTTCTATAGTTGGTGCCTGGCGGGTGCGGGTAGGGGCGCGTGGCTTTGGGGTGTTGACTTGGAAGGAGTAGGTGGCGTGGCAGGTGTGAAGAGGACGGGTCAATGGGTCCGGGTTTTGGGGTCGGGCCTGGCGGTGGGGTGCTTGGTTGTCTTGGGTGGCCGCCGAACATGATCGATGGGGCAGCGTCCGCCAACTCGCCGCCGAACGCGAAATCATCCTCGCAGCCGCCATCACCGACCACTGGACCACACTGATCCACACCAGCAGCCTCACGCCCGCGCAAGGCGAACAAGTCATCGCGTCCTATACGTTCCGGGCACTATGCGAACAGCTCCACCACGCCCACGTCACCGGCCGACACCCCGAAACCCTCCTCGGCGCCGCCATCCGAGCCGGACACCTCGACCAGGCACCAGACCCCGCCGCACTCCTATGCCGCCGAAACGAAGCCCTCAACGCCAAGACACCCACCACGCCACGCCACCCGGGGCGGCTCGTCGCCGGAATCATCCCCGACACCGACCTCGCCATCAGCACCGCCACACGCACTGCCATCGACCACTACAACACCGCAATCACCCGTCGAGCCACGCACCGCCTAAGCGTCCCTATCCGCTCCGACCAACCCTGGACACGCACCCTCGGCGCCAGACCGTCCGACCTCGACTCTGCCCGGCGCTGGGACCAAGCCGCCCTTGCAACGGCTGCTCACATGGCCTTCCACCGCAACACCGACACGACCCCGTCGGGTCACGGCTGTGGAACACCGAACCTCGTCCAAGGCCGCGATCTTACCGGTGTTCGAGCACTGATCGTCCGTCCGCAGACTCCTCACTGCCCCGCCCCGACCGAGCCAAGCACCGCACCATTGCAGCTGGGCCTGTAGACCCCCAACCTCCCTAGCTGCTGGCAGATGACACCAAGGCCGCGTCCGCCCCTCACCGCACCCGGCGCGTCCCAACAAACCCGCAGGTCAGCAAGCCGCCAATCTACTCTCACGAGGCCTTGGCCCAGCACCCAACCCAACAGCGGTGCAAGTCAAGCACGAGTCCTAGGTCTCATATTCTGAGACGTCATGTAACGATTCCGTAAACTCTCGCATGCTGTGTGCTCCCGCCAATGCCATCCTTCACACCCTACACACGGGTCAAGCGGGTCGTTTACCAACGTCAGAGACCCACAGAGCCCAATCCCGGCCGCAGGATCGGTGCCCCATGCGCACCATTGCGGCCCATCATCCACTCTGGGCATGGTAATCTCGCGAGCAACGGGTCGCCTGACACAAGCGGCCTGACCACCGACACCTCCAACGAATCCCGAGAGGACCCCTGACAGTGACAGTTCCCCTGAAAACCTTCCTGCGGCAGCGAAGGGTTGGCATCCTCGCTGTTGTCGCACTGACGGCCAGCCTCACACTCCCCATGGCAACGCCGACTGTTGCCAATGCCGCGACCATCTCCCAGGTCAACACTTGGGTCAACTCCAACGTCAACCACCAGTTCAGCAACCACGGCGGGAGCGCCTGCGTTGCGCTGTTCAACGCCTACTCCGAAAATCTCCTCGGCAACCCGTTCTTGGCAGTGAGTTACGCATCCCAGATCTACGGTAGCGCCCCCACCACCAAATGGACTCAGAAGTCCGCGAGCACCACTCCGCAGAAGGGGGATGTTGCCGTGTGGAACGGTAACGCTGGAGGCGGTGCTGGTCACGTGGCGGTGGTGTTGGAGAATATGTCCTCCACAACGGTCCGTGTGTTCCACCAGAATTGGAACGGGGCCGCAGCCCACAAGGAGGTCGTCTCGAAGTCGAATATCCAGGGCTATCTCCGCCCGACCAACTTGAGCTGACCAATCATCCGCAAGGCAGGTGTCTTGCCGATTGCGGGGGGTCCGTGCAACTAGGCGGAACCCCCGCAATCCGTGGCATCGCGCGGATCGTGCTACGGACAAGACAGAGGTATTCACACATGCGGATATTGAGATTGAGCGGGGCCGTTACCCTAATTGTCCTGTCGCTGGCCTGCGGGCTCGGTGGCGCGCCCGCAGGCGCGACCGTGTTGGACGGGCGTCCCAGCCACCACGGGTTCACGGTAAGCACCGCAACAGTCGCGCCGTCAGTCAAGACCCGAGTGCTCAAAGGATCGAAGGAAACTCGACGCTATCTGCCCGAATCCTACGCCTACTCGCTGAAGGTGCCAACCTTGACGGGCGTGGGTTCCAAGATAAGAATGGCGTTCGACAAGAAGATTGACGCTTTGGTGTCGGCGGAGCTTCAGTATTACGCTGAAGGCGCGCTATCTAAGGCAGCTTTCGACTCGTTGGTGCAGGAAGCAGGTGGTTCTCTGAGCCATGAGTCCTGCATGGCAACTTTCAAGAAACTCACAGGCAGGTTTTCTGCCGCCATCTATTCTGAGCGCTACGTTTCCGTGGTGATCACTTTCGAGGGCCTTAACGCGCCGTGTGCCCAGCTAGGCGGCATGTGGGTGGGCTACCAAACAAGCCGATCAGTTACGATAGACGGGCGCAATGGGAAGTCCATGAAGATCACCGATTTTTCGTCTAACGCTTCCGGAGAGGTTAGCGCGGCACTGAGAACCTGGTACGGTAAGGTGGATCACGAGAACTGGAAAGGGGGTCCCCGAGTTGGAAAGACCCTGAAAGTATGCGACCGGCCCGGGAACGTGATTACAATCAGCGGCAGGGGCCAGCGTGCATGCTTCCCGGATCCCTACGTCAAGAGTGGGCTGGTGGCCTGGAGGGTGGACGAAAAGGGTGTTAGGCTGACGTTCCCGGCCGGGGATGGGCCACGCACTGCTCTGCTGTCATGGGCGAAGGTCCCTCGATTGCTGTAGGCGGGGCGCCAAAGGTGACGGGAACGTGTGCGTGTGACATGTCTTGCGAGGCGCGATGAACTTTCCTACTGCTGGCGCTCTCGTATTAGCTGACCGAACGGGGCAGCGGGGTTGTTCTGGGGCCCCTTGATCTGTCAGCGTGTTCACGGGTCGCGTGATAGCGCGCCTCCGCTCATAAGCGCTGTACCGCAGGTCCTGCGGTGGCCGCTCGGCCGGTGCTTGTCGCGTGGAGCGCGGTGTGTCGCAGAAAGGATCGGCGGGTTGTGAATGGGATGATGAAGAACGGTCCGGGACGGGCGCTGGGGCTAGTGGCGCTCGGCATAGCGGGCGGTGTCATAGCGTTGGCCGGGTGTGGGCCGGAGCATGCAGAAGAAGTGGCTACGTTGGAGGTCGGGAGGGCATCCTCCTCGGCGGCAGGGCATCCGGATCAGTATTCGACTGCATCGGCCCTCCAGGGATGCCTGGCCGATGCCGGGTTGCCCGCAGTCGTGGTGCCAGTCGATGGCGGCGAGGCGGAGGTTGGCTGGGCAGAGGGACACGAGGTTGTTGCTCGCGACCTTGATGGCGGCACCACCATGTTGGCGGGGCCGTCAGGGGCCGTGGACCCAGCGATCTCCGATGCGGTGCTCAATGGCGATGCAGATCCACTGACTGGGGAGTTGGCGCCGGCCCTGTGGGTGGACGGCGTGGACAAGAGCGCCGTGTGGGCCGGCTGCCTTGAATCGTCGGGATACACTCCGCCTTCACCTGAGTCGGATACGGACCCGGGGGAACTGCTCAGGGGTTCCCAACGCCAGGCAGACGCTGCCAACGATTGGATCAGGTGCGCACGGGAGAACGGGCTTGAAAACTTGGCTGACGTCACGGCGGACGACAGCGGGATGGCGCCCGGGCCTCACGTCGTGGTTCCACTGAGCACTCCCCCGGACTTGTTGCGTTCTGTGGTGGCGGAGTGTCCCACGTTCAGCGAGGAAATGCTCAGGCGAACGTTCGAGGGTGATCCCACCCTGGGCGAGGAGATCATGGAGGGCCGCGGGCCCATAGGCCCACTGGTCTTCGCAGAAGAGCCGGTCGGCTTGCAGGAGGAAGGGTACGATATGGAGGCGTCCGAGGACGGGCGTCGCTTCGCCGAACTGAGCGAGATCCTCTACGAGGGAGAGGCGGCCTTTCTCGCCAGCCTGGAGGAAGAGCGGCTCAGTGATGACCTTGGCGGTTAGAGTCGATCATGCGAATGGGTTCCAGCCAGGCGATGGCCGAGTGTGCCATCGCTTGGCTGGCGCGTCCGGCGCGCCGGTCCCCCTACGGGGGACTGGACAAGACCAACGCCTGGGTCAAACGCCGCGCTGTCGCGGTCAACGTCAAACGCGTCCGCGCGCCTGCCAGGCCTCAGGTCTCCAGAAACTCTCCACTTATGGGCCGAGCGGTGTCGAGCCCAGCCGAGGCATCGGCTATGGTGGGTATCCGTAGCGCTTTGGTCAATCCGGGTAGAAACTCAGCTTGACCTCGGTTTTTGCCGTTCGGCACGCAACGGAGAAATCCCCGCTGCAGGCTCGCCGCGAAGGGTCCGACGGCTCCGGAAGGTTAGGGGTTCAAGTCCCTCATAGCGCGCGCTGGGGCCTGACGGCTCCAGGAGGTCGCCGAGCTGTTTCGGTCTTTGAAGCTCTTGGCGAAGGAACTCGAAGTCCCCATTGTGGCTGTCTCGCAGCTCAACCGTGCCGCGGAGCTACGCGCTGACAAGCAACCGCATATGAGTGATCTGCGGGAATCTGGAAGCCTCGAACAAGACGCAGACATCGTCATACTGCTTCACCGCCCCGGCTCTGCACCTCGGGCAGGAGCTGGAAACGCTGCCAGTAGGGAATACGCAAACCTGATCGTGGCCAAGCATCGCAACGGTCCCACCGCCACCATCGACATGCTGTTCCTTGGCCACCTCGCCAAGTTCACCAGCCCGTCCCAACAGCACTAGCCCTGGCCTGGGGCGTTGCTACAGCCCGGCTGCTGCAACATCGACGCAGGCTTGATTCAGGCTGTCACCAGCCGGCAATGGTGACGCCGCAGTGGTGAGGAACCAATCTTGGTGGCCACACGCACCCGCACCAACTGCTCCTCAGGAGGAACAACCCCCTCAGGAGTGACCCACCGCCTCGAACCTGGCCCATCACCCACCAACACCGACCCGACTGGCAGCACGCCAGGGTCACTGGTGTGCGTCACCTCATCTCCCGGAAGAGACAGAGCGAGCGAATGAATCCCCCGGCCAGGTCCATCGGGCAGCAACGCGAAATGGGAGCACGCTGGCCGGTTGCTTGCCACCTGGGCGTGGACACCCCAGCCACCTGACCACATGGGTCAAGACGCCGAGTTCCTCGGCTACAGCGACACCGACATCCCCGCCCCAGCACCGGACGGATACGACACCGAAGCCACATGGGCACCCACCCCACCAACAGAATGGCTGGCAGAGACCCCAGGCGGCCCTGGTGTTGGGCTGTGAGCCTTTTGTTCTGTGGCCGTTGGGTCTTGGGTTGACCTGTTGAGTGGCTCGAAGAGGCATGCTTGGTCGAAGTCGGTCAGGATCCCGTCACTCTCGGGTACGCCGTCTAGTTGGCGGACCAGTTCTGACCGGGCGAGGTCTTTGCCGAACATGT
>JAIRRT010000110.1 GCA_031255835.1 Bifidobacteriaceae bacterium
ACGTGCGACGGCCCGACAACCCCAGCAGTGCAGGCCGCCCCAGAACCGACCGCAATGCCTGCTGCATCCAGCAGATACACCAGGACCTCAGCATCACACCCCGGCACGCTGAACGCACGGGTCCCGGCAACGTGGCGCGGCGGCGTGCGGGACACCAACTGCCCGCCGGACCCGGCCACCAGGGCGTCGAGCGGCTGGAGCATCTGTTCAAGGCGACTGGCCGGCACACATGGCGCCTGCAGCGCGGCGGCAAATCCGGCGGCGGCGCGTGCGTCGAGCGTGCCAGAACGCACCCCCCGCTCCTGTCCCCCACCCCCGGCGATGGCGGAGATCGGCGTGTCGCGGCGCACCAACCGCGCACCAATCCCAGCTGGACCGCCCAGTTTGTGGGAGCTGACCGACGCCGCCGCGAGGTTTGTGGCCGCGAAATCGAGCGGCACCTTGCCGGCCAGGTGGACCCAGTCGCTGTGGACCGGCACGCCATGTGCCGCCGCCAGCTCGGTGACGGCCTGGACGGGTTGAAGCGCCCCGGTCTCGTTGTTGGCGCCCATGATCGAGCAGAGTGCCACGGCGTCCTGATGGCGCTCCAACAGCTCCTCCAAAGCCTCCACCTGCACGATGCCGTCCCGCCCCACCGGCAGAACCGTCACCTTGGCGCCTGCCCGGGCCTGAAGCAGCCAGGCCGATTCGAGCACGGCGTGGTGTTCCACTGCCGAGACCGCAACGTGGGGCCGGGCGTGGCCGGTTTGGCGGGCCTGGAAGATTCCGCCCAGCGCCAGATTGTCCGCCTCGGTGCCGCCTGAGGTGAGGATCACCTCGGCCGGATCTGCCCCAAACGTATGGGCAATGACCTGCCGGGCGGCATCGATTGTGGCCCTGGCCGTGCGGCCAGCTTTGTGCACTGAGGAGGGGTTGCCAGGCACGGCAGCCGCGGCCCAAGCACCGGCAGCCTCGGGCCGCAATGGCGCTGAGGCGGCGTAATCGAGGTAGACCACCACGCCGGACGAGTCTACTGGCGCGATTCGGCTTGGTACCTGGACCGATTGTGAGCCAGACTGTAACGATGCACCCAAAGTCGGAGCCATACGCCTCGGTGGCTCCGCTTGGCTTCGATCAGACAAGACGGCCCGGTGTGCGCTTGGCGGGTGACGGCATCGACGCCGTGGTGGTGGCCCATCACGCAACGAGCGTCGAGTTCTGTGCCATCGACAAGCCGGGCACCGAGGGCATCTCGGAGCGCCGCTTCGCCCTGCGCGGCCCGGACAACGGGGTGTGGCATGGCCACATCAAAGGCATCGGCCCTGGTCAACGCTACGGATTTCGGGTACACGGTCCATGGGAACCCGAATCTGGAATGCTGCACAACCCAGCCAAACTCCTTCTCGATCCCTATGGGCGCGGCATCGACGGCCAACCTGTGCTCTCCCCCGAGCTGTACACCCACCGGGTGGGCCCAGACCTAGCCCCACTCGACTCGCCCCGCCAGCCGGACCCACGCGATTCCGCCCCATTCATGGCCTACTCAACCGTGGTGGAGGACAGCTTCGATTGGGGTGGGGTGAGCCGCCCCGAGGTGCCCTGGGACAAGACCGTCCTGTATGAGGCGCACGTCAAGGGCATGACGGTGAACCTGCCAGGCGTGCCTGAGCCGCTGCGCGGAACCTATGCCGGCCTGGCCCACCCGGCCACAGTGGACCATCTGTTGAGCCTGGGCATCACCAGCATCGAGTTGCTGCCCATCCACGCTTCGCTTTCCGAGCCGCAACTGACCTCCCACGGCCTGAAGAACTACTGGGGCTATTCGACGATGTCGTTCTTCTCACCTCACCCGGCCTACGCCACCGCCCAGGCCCAGGCAGCCGGCCCGCAAGCCGTGAATGACGAGGTCAAAGGCATGGTCCGCCTTCTGCATGAGGCCGGCATCGAAGTGGTCCTCGACGTGGTCTACAACCACACATGCGAGGTTGGAGTCGATGGGCCCACGGTCTGCTGGCGCGGGTTGGACAACCTGCTGTGGTACCTGCATGACGGCTCCTACCCGGCCCGCTACGCCGACGTCACCGGAACCGGCAACACTGTTGACTTCCGCCGTGGTGACGTGGTGACGATGGCGCTGGACTCGCTGCGTTACTGGGCCACCGAATACCAGGTGGACGGCTTCCGCTATGACTTGGCTGTCACTCTGGCTCGCGGTTACACCGGCTTCACCCGTGATCACCCGTTCCTGATCGGTCTGCGCACCGACCCTGCCCTGCGCGGCCTGAAGCACATTGCCGAGCCGTGGGATCTGGGCCCTGGCGGCTGGCAGACCGGCTCATTCCCCGTGCCGATGGCGGCCTGGAACGATGCCTTCCGCGGGGACGTGCGGACGTTTTGGCTGTTGAACCCGCGCGCCCAGGCCCACGGCTATCAGGGGGTTTCGGCTCGCGATGTGGCAACCAGATTGTCCGGCTCGGCCGATCTGTTCGGCTCAGCTGACCCGCTGACCTCCCACGGCCCAATGGGTTCGGTCAACTTTGTGACCGCTCACGATGGCTTCACCATGGCGGATCTGGTGACATACGAGCAAAAGCGCAACGAGGCCAATGGCGAGGACAACCGGGACGGAACTGACGATAACCGATCATGGAATCACGGCGTCGAAGGCCCAATCCGCCAGGCTCCCATGGAGGACGTTGAATCCGGCATCGGCCTCGATACCGTCATTGAGCTGCGGCGACGCTCCATCCGCAACCTTCTGGCGACGATGGCGTTTGCCGCCGGGGTGCCCATGCTGACCGCGGGCGATGAGTTTGGCCGCACCCAACAGGGCAACAACAACGCCTACTGCCAGGATTCGCCCATCTCGTGGCTGGATTGGGATTTGGCGCCCTGGCAGCACGAGCTGCTGGCCACAACCACGCGGCTGTTGCAGCTGCGCCGCGAGCATCCCGTGCTGCGGCCCAAGACGTTCTTCACCGGTGCCGCTGACGGCTCCGGCGCCCAGCCCGATCTGGCCTGGTTTGACTCCTCGGGCGCCCCGATCTCCCCTGACCAGTGGAACGATCCGGAGATGCGCACCGTCCAGATGCTGCGCGCTGGGGTGGATGGTGAGCAAGGAGCACTGGTGGTCTTCAACGGCAGGCTTGATGCGGCATCGTGCACCGTTCCAGGCCATCTGGAGGGCGAGACGTTCGATCTGATCTGGGATTCGGCCTGGGAAACTCCAACTCAGCCCCCAAACGGCGACGTTTCACCAGGTTCGTCCCCTATTGTTAGCGGGCATACTGTTCACCTTGACGGGCTGTCCGTCCGTCTGTACCTGTCCACACGGCCTTGTCCGTCTGCCCCGAAAAGCTGAGAACACAACGACATGCCCCTCCGCCGCTGGATCACGTGGGCCTTGGTCCTCGTGCTGGTGGTCGCTACGGCAGCGGCCGCTGTGCTGTGGCGTATTGGCGTGTCCGCCACTGACGAGCCCCCAACGTTCAGCCGGATCGCGGCGGTATCGCGGGCAACGGTCCAGACCACCATCACCGCCCAAGGCTCTGTAGAGGCGGTCGAGTCCCGCGTTATGTCCTTCACGGTGCCAGGTGAGGTTGCCACCGTGGAGGTTGGTGTTGGGGCCGAGGTGGCGTCCGGCCAGCGCTTGGCGACTCTCAGCTCGGACCAGTCCGACAACGCGATTCAAGAGGCGCAGACCACGGTCACCCGTGCAGAGCACGCCGTCACCCGGGCGCAGTTGGCCATAGACACCGCCAAAAAGGCCAAGGCCGCCACCGACGATGCCGTAGATGCCACCGCCGCTTTGCGTTCGGTTGCCGAGCGCAACCTGAACACCGCCAATGACATGCTGCGTCAGGCTGAGAAGGCGGCGTCGAAGCCTTCCTCCAGCCCGACTCGCAGCACGCCGGCGCCGAGCACGAGTGCTGGTGGGGGTGCTGGTGGTGGGGCTGGGTCGCTGCCGACGTCCTTGCCTACTTCTTTGCCGACGTCCTTGCCGACCTCTTCGGTCCCGAGCATCGACACCACACCGACGGTTGACCAGGCCCGCACAGCGGTCGAGGCGGCACAGGCTGAGGTGGCCCAAGCTAAGGCCGCCGCCTCTGCAGCCGCTGCCGATCAGACTGCGGCGGCCGCCAAAGTGGTTGAGACGCAACTCGCCTTGGATGAGGCACGGACTGCGCTGACCATCGCACGCGATGAGCTGACCGATGCTCAGGGCGAGGCCGGCAGGCTCGCCCTGACTGCGCCGTTCGACGGAGTTGTGACCGAGGTGGGGATCACGGTTGGGGACAGGGTCTCTGGGACTTCGGTGACGCCATCGTCCACCTCTGCCACGCTGCCAGCCAGTGCGTCGCTACTTGGGCTTTCCGCGGGGGCGGCGCCGGCTGCACAGGGCATCACCATTCAGGAGAGCGCGTCGCTGGAGGTGTCCGGCTCGTTTGCCGAGGCGGATGCGGCGGCGCTGCGGGTGGGTCAGCGCGCGGCCATGACGTTCCCGGCCCTGCCCGGTAGCGCGGTGCCCGGCACGGTGACGTGGATCTCGCCAACGCCAACAGTCAACGCTGGCGTGGTCACGTACGAGGCAACCGTGACGCTGGAGGAGATCCCGCCAGCTATCCGGCTTGGACAGACGGCCACCGTTGTCGTGGTGACATCCGAGGCAGTGGGTGTGCTGGCAGTCCCAGCCACCGCCGTGACAATCACCGACGATGGCGAGGGGACGGTGGAGCGGATTGTCGATGCTGACCGCGGCACCACCGAGACTGTGGTGGTTGGAATTGGGATGGAAGGCGACGCGGCCGTCGAGATCACCAGTGGCTTGCTTGAAGGTGAGGAAGTCTTGGTGTCCTTCGACACTTTGACCAACTTGTCCACCACGGATTTGCTGAATCAACTGGGCGGCATCTTGCAGGGCAACCGCGCCCCAAGTACGTCACGCCGGAGGGCTCGGCGGTGACTGCGGTAATCGAGACCCGCGATGTGTGGCGGGTTTATGGAACCGGTGAAGCCCGCGTCAACGCATTGGCTGGTTTCGACCTGACTGTCGAGCCAGGTGAGTTTGTGGCGATCATGGGCGCATCCGGCTCCGGCAAGTCGACAGCCATGAACATTCTTGGCCTGTTGGATGAAGCGGATTCTGGCACATACATCATGGACGGCATTGACGTCGGTTCAATGGATTCCAACCGTCTGTCTGTGATCCGCAACAGAAAGATCGGTTTTGTTTTCCAATCGTTCAACCTGATCACTCGGATCAACGCGCTGCGCAACGTCGAGTTGCCAATGCTGTATGCCGGCGTCCACCGCCGCGAAGCCCGCCGCCGGGCCATGGCAGCACTGGATCTGGTTGGTCTTGTCGACAGAGTCACCCATTTGCCGACGGAGCTTTCCGGTGGTCAGCAACAGCGCGTGGCACTGGCCCGCGCCCTGGTCAACTCCCCCTCGCTAATCCTGGCCGACGAGCCAACCGGCAACCTGGACTCCGCCAGCGCCAGCCAGGTTCTGGACGTCCTAACCTCAATCCACAGAGCCGGCCGAACCATAGTTCTGATCACCCACGACAGAGACGTGGCCAGCCACGCCGACCGGATTGCCCACATGAAAGACGGCCAAGTAGTGGCCCTGGACACCCGCCGCAAGAGCGCGGCGGCTGCGACGGCGGTGGCGGCACCTGTGGCTGAGGTTCCAGCGCCGGCAGAGGTGACGATGCCGGTACCTCCCGTCCCAGAACCAGCGCCGGTATCGCCCCCCGTTCCGGTGCCTCCCGTCCAGGCAGCAGCACCGGTACCTCCCGTCCAGCCGGCAGAACAGGCGCCGGCACCTTTGCCTCCGGCCCCAGCGCCGCAAGTCCCACCACCAGCCGCACCCCCCGTGCCTATGACTCCGGTTCCGGCGGCAGCACCACCACCTGTGCCTGCAGCTCCGGTCCCAGCGCCAGCAACGGTCACTGCGGAGCAGGCGCCTCCCGTACCGGCGGCAGCACCACCACCTGTGCCCGCAGCTCCGGTCCCACCGCCAGCAGCACCCTTGCCAGCACCTCCCGTCTCGGCACCTCGACCCACCGCACCCCCTGCGCTCTCTGCACCCCCTGCAAACCCAATCACCCAAACCGCCCCAATACCCCCAACTCTTCCAGCACCAACCCGCCCAGCGCCGCCAGCCTCAATCTCTCCCAGGCAGCCCGCCCCATTCCCGTCCCTGCCACCGCCTCCTGGCAGCTACGAGACCGCGCCCATTCCCCGCACCCCTGTCCAGCCGCCGGTTCCTCCCGCACCACCTGCTGCAACCGAGCCTGAGCCCAGCCTGGACCCAGAACCCACCGAGCCTGAACCCACACCCGACACCAGCGTCGCTCGGCCGACTTGGCCTACGGCGTCCTGGCCGCGGCCACGGTGGCGGCAATCCGCGGAGGATCAGCAGTGAGTCCCCTGGAGTTGATTAGGTCGGCGTTTGGAGGCATCCGCGCCAACATGATGCGCGCCTCGCTGACGTTGCTAGGTGTGCTGATCGGCGTGGCATCCGTGATCTTGCTGATGGGCGTGGGCGCCGGCGCCACAACCGATATCACCCAGCAGGTTGAGGGATTGGGCACCAACACGATCACCGTGACGCCCGGCGTGCCCAACCTGTCCGAGACCCAGCTTCGCTATCAGACCCTTACCGTCGCAGCTTCAGACGCCCTGGCCGAGAGCCCGTCCGCTCCCGATGTCGCTGAGGTGGTCCCGATTGTCGTGACCAACCTGTCGGTCTCGGCCGGTGAACGGTCCCGCGCCGTGGCGATAACAGGCACCACTCCGAACTATTTCGACGTGACGAATTCCCCGGTCAGCACCGGCACCACATTCAGCGAATCCGATCAGCGCCTAGCCCGCCGAGTCGCCGTGATCGGTTACCGGTTGGCCCGAGACTTCTTCCGCGATGTAGATCCGATCGGCCAGACCATAAACGTCGGCTCAACGCCGTTCACCGTCGCCGGGGTGCTCTCCTCGAAGGGCTCACTCGGCGGCATCACAGCCAACACGGGAATGTTCATCCCACTGTCGCGGGCCGAGCGCTCGCTGACCCCCTACGGCCAACTGTCATCCATCATCGTCCAATCGACTGACTCAGACACAATCGAGGCGGCTGCGGCCGAGGCGAGAAGCGTCATCGCCGAGAGCATGGGCGTGGACCCAGACGAGGCCACATTCCAGGTGACCACCCAATCCCAACTCCTGGAGACAATCGAGGAGATTGGCTCAACCCTTTCCACGATGCTTGCCGCAATCGCCGCGATCTCGCTGGTGGTTGGCGGAATCGGCGTAACGAACATCATGCTGGTGACAGTCACCGAGCGCACCCGGGAGATCGGCATCCGCAAGGCGCTGGGAGCCAGCCGAGCAGCAATATCAGCCCAATTCGTGGCCGAGGCCACCATCCTCTCCCTGACGGGCGGCGCGCTGGGCGTGGGCCTGGCATTCCTAGCCAGCCAAGTCGAGATCCTAGGCACACACCCGGTAATCACAAGCACCTCAGTGGCCCTGGCCGCCAGCGTCTCGATAATCATCGGGGTGTTCTTCGGCGGCTACCCAGCAATCCGAGCCTCGATGCTGAAACCAGTGGACGCCCTGCGCCACGACTAACCTCAGGCCCGCACCGTCCTCGATTGCTAGGGAACTCTCAGGGGCTTTGCAGGTGTTGGTCGGGTTGGGGCTGGAGTGTTGGGGTGTGAGTTCGGTTCTATCGGTGAGATTGCGATGGGAGGAGCAACGTTGGGGGCGGGCCCCAGTTGACGGGCGGCCCGCCTCCTGCGTTGCTGAACGCACTGAGGGGTTTCCCGCCGGACTCACCGCACCTGCCGCCCCTGCCGGGCTCACCTGCCAGCCCACGTTGATTGGTACACCGTTATGACTCCGGTGATTCTCACTCAGGGGATTTGGCGGGTTTATGGGGCGGATGAGGCTCGCGTCAATGCGTTGGCCGGATTTGATTTGACCGTTGAGCCGGGTGAGTTTGTGGCGATCATGGGGGCATCTGGCTCCGGCAAGTCAACAGCTATGAACATTCTTGGACTGCTCGATGAAGCGGACTCCGGCACATACATAATGGATGGGATCGACGTTGGGTCGATGAACGCCACCCAACTGGCGGCGGTGCGCAACCGAAAGATCGGATTTGTGTTCCAGTCTTTCAACCTTGTCACTCGGATCAATGCGCTGCGCAACGTCGAGTTGCCCATGCTTTACGCCGGTGTCAGCCGGCGGGAGGCGCGGCGGCGGGCGATGGCGGCCCTTGAATTGGTCGGATTGGCTCACCGAGTCACGCACTTGCCTGCCCAGCTTTCCGGCGGGCAACAGCAGCGGGTGGCCGTGGCGCGGGCGCTGGTCAACTCCCCCTCACTCATCTTGGCGGACGAGCCGACCGGAAACCTGGATTCGGCATCGGCGGCTCAGGTACTTGATGTACTGAGAGACATTCACGCGGCTGGCAGGACCATCATTCTCATCACTCATGACCATGACGTTGCCAGCCATGCCGACCGGATAGCCCATATGAAGGACGGGCGGATTGTCGCCATGGACACACGAGCCACAGTCAGCGCCTAGACCCAACCTCCCCCGTTTTGAGCACTTCCGGTCGTCCCGCCACCCCCGACGCCCGCCTCCGGAGCACGAATCCGCCCCCACCCCCCCTCAGGTCACCGCCGCAACTGCCCACAACCTCACCTCTCCTGCGGCTTTCCGTCCCGTTTTGAGCAGTTACGGTCGTCGCAGTCTCCCGTCCGCCGATGGCGTTCAAGGGTTGGGTGTTCGTGTTGTGGTGCGGGCGTTGGGTAGGGGGTTCGATGCCGCTGGCGGCATGCCTTTCAAAGGCGGTCACCGACTTCTTCTGGGGATGATGCGTGTGGTCCAGGGTTTCGTGGTGTCGGTGGGGTTGGTGGTGGTCCGGTTCCTGGACGTCGAGTGGTTTGGATCCGAGATGTTGCTGCGGACAAGGAGGTGTGCGGGTGTGTCTCCTCCAACCTCACCCCCCAGTGTGTGGGCGGTCTGGTCAGGGGTGCTTAACTGACCAATTGAGCCGCCTGGCTCGCCAATTGGTCACTTAAGCACATCCACCCCGACGGGGTTGAGCACAAGCGGGCAGGCGAACGGCCCGGTCGGAGGTGCTTAACTGACCAATTGAGCCGCCTTGCTCGCCAATTGGTCACTTAAGCACATCCACCTCG
>JAIRRT010000157.1 GCA_031255835.1 Bifidobacteriaceae bacterium
TCCGTTGCTCCCTACCCAAAACCCAAGCGCCAATGGTCTCATGCCCATACCTGCCACCACGCCGCCACCCTGGGCCGCGGAGCCTAGGTTGGGTTGGCCGGGGGGAAGAGGACTTGGACTTGCAGACCGCCGGGATGGCCGGGGCGGATTGTGAGGGTGGCTTCGTGGTAGTCGGCAACTGCTTGGACGATTGCGAGGCCAAGTCCCTGCCCTTTGTGGGAGCCGGTTCGCGCGGCCGTCGAGCGGCGGAACGGTTTGACCAGGTCCGCCACGGCCGCCTCGGGAACCTCAGGCCCGGTGTTGGTGACGCTCAGCCGCACCTGGCCGTCATCGTCCACCTCAACGCGCACGTCAGCCGTCCTGCGCGCCTCCCCATCCCCCTCCCCACCTGGCAGGTTGTGGACGATGCCGTTGCGGACCAGGTTTGCGACCAACCTGTCCAACAGGGTCACCTCGCCGCGCACAACCGCCGGACTCGTCACGCAGGTCAGTTCTATGCCACCGGCGTCGGGCAGATGCTCGGCAACCACGCGCTCAACCAGCGCACTGAGGTCCACTTCCTCCTCAACCCGGTCCTCAAGGCGCCCAGCCTTGGCCAGCACGAGCATCGCGTCGATGATCGCCGCGGCCCGCTCGTTCTGCTCCAGTGCCACGCGCGAGGCGATGGCAAGCTCGCCAGGCGAGGGGGCGGCATCGTCGGCGTTGCTGGGGAGCGCCAGCTCCAGAACTGCCCGTTGGGTGGCCAGGGGGGTGCGCAGCTCGTGCGACATGTTGGCGATCAGCTGGCGCTCAGAGGCGAAGGCGGCCTGGATGCGGCCGAGCATGGCGTTGAACGTGCCGGCCAGGTCCGCCAGCTCATCGGCAGGGCCGGACGTGTCGAAGCGGGCCGAGAGGTCCGCAGCGTTCATGGCCTGCGCGCGGGCGGTCATGGTGGCCAAGGGGGCGAGCATCCGGCCAGCCATCCACCAGCCGATCACCGCCGACACCACCACCATCACAACCAAAGCCACTATTGACCAGCGCAAATACTCCGCACTGGCAGCTGAGGCCCATGTCTGGCGAAACAGCCACGCGCCGGACACGCCACCATCAGGCGCCGGCGCGGTGAAGGTCTGACCTGAGTCCACACCACCTGAAAGGCCCATCTCACCCGACTCGTCGATGCCGAACTCGACAAACGGATCAGGCGGACCCAGCGGGTTTGGCGCGTCTTTGCCGGTCACCCCACGCACCATGATGGTGGGCAGCGCCTGCTGCGAGCGCCAGTTGACAATGGCAATCAGCGCCGCCCCGCAGGCCGCAAACAGCACCCCATGCATAAGGGCAAGCCGGGCGCGGATGGTCAGGCGCGGCCGCCGCAGGCGCGTCACGGTGCAACCGCCCGGTAGCCGACTCCACGTTCCGTCTCGATCAGGTCCGGCTCGCCCAACTTGGCCCGCAGCCGTGCCACCGTCACGCGCACAGCCGAGGTGAACGGATCGGCGTGGGCGTCCCACACCTTGTCCAGCAGCCACTCGGCGCTGCGCCACGTACCGGCCTGCCGCGCCAGCGCCTCCAGCACACCAAACTCCTTCGGCGTGAGCGGGATGTTCCTGCCCCGCCGCCGCACGGTCCTGGTGGGCAGATCGATCTCAACATCACCGACGCTCACGCCCCTGACCTGCGCAGGCACAGCGCGGCGCCCCAGCGCAGCCACCCGCGCCACCAGCTCGCGAAACGCAAACGGCTTGGACAGATAGTCATCCGCGCCCAGGTCCAGCCCGGTGACGCGATCATCAATCCCCGCGGCCGCCGTCAGCATCAAAATGCGGGCCGGATAGCCGTTGGCGTGCAGCGCGGCACACACATCATCGCCGTGCATAACCGGCAGATCACGGTCAAGGACAATCACGTCATAGGGGACTATCCGGGTCATTTCCATGGCCTGGTCGCCGTCCAACGCGGCATCGACAGCATGTCCAGCCCGTTGAAGTCCGCGGACGATGGCGTCACACAGCACTTCCTCGTCCTCGACGACGAGCAGTCGCATGGTTTCCTCGTTTCTGGCGCTGGTTGCGGTGGGGCGGCCCGACCAGTTTGGCGGGGCGTGTGTTGCGTCAACGTTGCCATATTGGCCAATACTCGGTTGCGGGGGCAACGGTGAAGCAACGCAGCGCTGGGTTGACTCATGGCGATCAACCCCAGACCGGCTCTCTTCAGGCGGGTCTTTTCCAGAAAGGTTTCCCGATGTTCCAACGTGTGTCCCGACATTTTCCCGCTGCCCGAGGATCCAGACTCCGGCGGTTGCCGGCAGGTTTGGCCGGTCTGGCTGGCCTGGTGGCGGTTGTGCTTGCGGCCAGCTGTGCGGCCCAACCGGATTCAGATGTGCTGCCAGCCGGCGGCGTCGAATCATCCGATGTGAGTGACAGCTCCGGCGCAGATTCCGGCGGCGAGAACGGCACCGGCAGCGACACCGGCGGGCTCAGTTCCGGTGGCCAGGGCAGCGGCGAGGGTCTTTCGGCAGAAGATGCAGCGCTGAAGTTCGTCGAATGCATGCGCGAGCAGGGCGTGGAGATGGATGACCCCTCGCCCGAAGGCGGAATCAGGCTCCGTGTCAGCCCGGAAACCGAGGAGCTGGTCCAGGCCGCCCAGGAGATCTGCCAGCCCATCATGGAACAGGCCGCACCCGATACGGCTCGCGATTCGCAGCGCGATGAGGCGCAGTACGAGAAACTGCTGGCCGCCGCCCAGTGCATGCGCGACAAGGGCTACGACTACCCCGATCCGGAGATGGACGCCAACGGCCGGATCTCCATGAAGTTCCGTGCAGGCGAGGGCTCCGCTCCCGACCCCCAGACCATGCAGCGTGACCAGGAAGAATGCAACTCCACCGCTGGCCTGGAGGATGGCCCAAGCATTGGCGTGGACGATGGCGGTGACGCCGGCGGCTCAACCGGCACCGGCGGAGACGGACTGAGTTTCGGCTCGGTAGGCGACTGAGCGCAGGCAGCATCCGACAATGCGAGATTCCATACCTTCGCGCGCCCAAAACCGCGCCACTCGGACAGTCGCGTCACCTCTCCGCAATCCCGCGCTCAGCGCCGCGGCCAGCCCACGCCACAGCAGCACCGCCATTCACTGCGCTAAGTTGCGTGCCGGCATCGTGCTCGGGATGGTGCTGACACTGACCGCCGGGGCGACCCTCGTTGCCTGCTCACCGCAGGACCAAGGCGATCAAGCGAACGGCCAAAACGCGCCGGCCGAAGAGTCCGGCGCTCCGCAACAAAGCGACCTGGCCACAGCGACCGCAGAGGTGAGCGACCTGGTCTCCAGCGTGACGGCATCGTGCCCTGTGGGATATGGCGAAACGGCTAGCCTCGTCGCCTCAGGCAGTGGCGTGGTGACCGAATTGCCTGACGTTGAGGACGTCATATCCGCTGGTGAAACGCTATATCGCCTCGATGACAAACCGGTCATTCTGCTTCCGGGGCGCCTGCCGGCGTGGCGGGACATGACGCCCGGGATGGACGACGGCCGCGACATCACCCAACTGAAACGGGCGCTGGCCAAGCTCGGATTCGCCGATTCGGATGAGCTCGGCACGTCGCGCGAATGGACCTGGTCGCTGAGCCGGGCCGTGTCTGAGCTGCGCGACGCCGCCGGATACGACAAGGGCTACAGCCTGCCGCGCAGCTGGTTCCAGTTTGGGCCGTCCCGCCTGCGGGTTGATGCGTTGCTGGCCACGAAGGGCCAGCAGGTCGAGCCGGGCGCGGAACTCCTGAGCACCACAGGTACAACACCCCAGGTGACCTGCCAGATCGCCACCTCGCAGCGGGCCTATGCGACCGAGGGCGGCGCCGCTGACCTGACGTTCAGTGACGGGACCGAGGCGAGCGGAGCCATAGTCGAGGTGTCCGCCAAGTCCGCCAGCGGCCCGGAGGAGAGCGACTACCTGGCGGTGATCATCGAGGTCACAGGCGATGCGCTGACCCATCAGCAAACCGGCACCGAGGCCAGGGTCCAGCTGACCGACACCGTCGCGCTTGGCGTCCTGGCCGTCCCGGTGACCGCATTGGTCGCCTTGACCGACGGCGGTTACGGCGTGATGAAAGCTGGCGACTCCCCCACCTACACGCGCGTCCAGACCGGCCGGTTCTCCGG
>JAIRRT010000004.1 GCA_031255835.1 Bifidobacteriaceae bacterium
ACCGAGTCCGCATGTCCGCCCGATACCGCAACATCCGCCACCACAAGACCGGCCGGAGTATCAAGACGAATCCGAGTTACTGGCTCAACCACCGGCACCAAACCGGCCTCCACCAAGACCGTGGCCACTCCAATGGTGCCGTGCCCGCACATCGGCAGACAGCCCGACACCTCGATGAACACCACGCCATAGTCACAATCGTCCCTGGTGGGAGGCTGGAGGATCGCCCCACTCATGGCGCTGTGGCCCCGCGGCTCATTGACCAAGAACTGCCGCACTCCGTCCATGTTGGCCATGAAGTGCAGCCGTTTGTCATTCATTGTTGCGCCAGGAATCTGCCCGATGCCGCTGGTCACCACGCGCGTAGGCATGCCTTCAGTGTGAGAATCTATTGCAGTAATGCAAACACTGGAGCGCATCGGCCCATCCCTTCCTAAACGCCTGCCCGTTCTTTCAGATAGCCAAGAGCCGCATCCAGAGCCTGACGGACATCAGCCTCCTCCTCGCCAGTCAACGGCCCGCGCGGCGGGCGAGTCAAACCACCATACGATTCACCAACTATATCCATGGCCAACTTGATGGCCTGAACAAATTGTGGCCGAGAATCCCACTTAAAAAGTGGTACCATAGCCGCATAAAGCTTTCGCGCCTCATCCACACGCCCCGCCGCAACCAGATCCACAATCTCGCAACAAGGGCTCGGCAATGCGTTCGGGAAACCGGCGTACCAGCCAGTCGCCCCAACCATCAATGACTCGAATAGCAGATCATCAGCTCCCGCCAATACCGTCAACTCCGGGGCCAGCCGCTTGATCTCCAACACGCGGCGGATATCGCCTGAAAACTCCTTGACCGCCACCACGTTGGGCAGGCCAGCAAGATCAGCAATGATATCCGGCGTCAGATCAACCTTCGTATCAAATGGGTTGTTGTACACAATTATCGGTATGCCGACTTCACCCACTCGCCGGTAATGCTCCATAATGTCGGACCGGTTCGCATGGTAGATGATCGGCGGCAGCAGCAATACGGCATCGGCGCCGTCTTCTAATGCCCATGCGGCCCACTGTTGGGCGGTCGGCCAGCCCACTCCGTGCGCCCCCGCCACCACCAAGGCCCTGTCCCCAACCGCCCGCACCGCCGTGCGCACCACCTCGCGGCGCTCGTCATCGGTCAGCGAGGAATACTCCCCAAGTGAGCCGTTTGGACCCACCCCGATGCAGCCGCCGTCCACCATATTGCGGCAATGGGCAGCGTATTTGGCGTGGTCAACCGCCAACCCTGCCGGGGCCGCGGCGTCGGGCGAGAACGGCAAAGCCGTCGCAACAATGATTCCGTCCAAGTTGAGTTCTGCGGTCATCATGTCCTTCTTTCGGGAGTATCAGGTTGTGCGGCCGGTGACGCACCAGGCGCCAACCGAGCCGAATCCGCCAGCCGAGCCAAATCCGCCAGGCGAATCGGTGTGGCGACGGGACGCGTTTCGAGGCCAGGGCCGGCATCGTCCAGCAATTCCGCGACGGTCCGCCCGCACTGACGCCCTTGGCACGGTCCGAGCCCAACTCGCGCGGCAAGCTTAACGGTCCGGGCCGCCCGCGCGCCGGTTTGCTCCACAGTGCGGGCAAGCGCGCCGAAAGTGGTGCCCTCGCAGCGGCAGATCACCGTCTGATCGGTCAGCCAATCCCGCCATTCGCCCCCGATGCCGTACGCCGCCCCGAGCCGCTCGGCAAACCTGTCCGCCTGGTTGCGCCGGCGCCGCGCCGCGCGGACCGCCGGGACGTCACCCATCCCGCCGCCAGCCGCCCAGCCCGCGATCACCCCCTCGGCCAGCGCCGCGTCAGCCCCGCCGATGCCGGTCACCTCGCCAGCCGCCCACACACCAGCGGTCGAGGTCGCCATGTCCGGGCCCACGGCCACAAACCGCTCGGGCGTCAGCTGGCATCCGGCCGCCAGCGCCAGCTCGAGCCGCGGCACAAACCCGTGGCCAACGCACGCCGCGTCCACCTCGACCGTTCGCCGCGAGCCGGGCACCACGCGCCAGCGCTCATCCAGCCGCGCCACGCCGACAGCCTCGACCCGGCCCTCACCCATGGCCTCCACAACCGCCTCGCCCAGCCGGAACGGCACCCGGCCACGCGCCAACGCTGCCGCGTATTCGCCCAGCTCACGGGCCTTTCCCGGCATCGCAGCCAGCTCCCACGGCCTGGCCAACATGCCGCGAGCCAACCGCGCCGGCCCGTTCGCCTCATGCACGCCGACAACCCGCGCCCCCGCCTCCAACAGCGACGCCGCAACCGGCAGCAACAGCGGCCCAGTCCCCCCGACGATGACGCGCCGCCCCACCGCGATCCCCTCACCTTTGGCCATGGCCTGGGCACCACCGGCGGCGTAAACCCCAGGCAGGTCCCACCCCGGGAAGGGCAGGACTCGGTCATATGCCCCGGTCGCGATCACCAGCGCATCGGGCGAAAGCCGCCAGCAGGAGCCGGGGGTTTGCCCGGCGTTGGCGTTCAACACCAGGTGAATGGCGCCATCGGCCCGCTCCAGCACGGCCACGTCCACACCGGTCAGGACCTCGACACCCGCCGC
>JAIRRT010000052.1 GCA_031255835.1 Bifidobacteriaceae bacterium
CTGCCCAGGCTGGACGGCGCCAGCGCGCAGGCGGCCAAGGCCTTCGATACTCGCGTGACCGCCATCGTCCGGGCTGAGGAGGCGTCGCTGGCAAAGGCGAAGCGGTGCAAGGACCCCAAGAAGGCCAACCCTCCGGCCGGCGAGCTGACCATCACCTACCATGGGTCGATTTATGACGGGCGCTATGCGTCGGTGACGCTGCTTGTTGAAAGGGCTCGGCCGCGTTGCAGCAATCTCGATTACACCGTGCCCAAGTCATTCACTTTGGATCTGAACACCCGCAAGGCCGTCAAGTTCTCGAAGTTCGTCTCCTCTAAGGGCAAGCATTTCGATGCGGCCGTTGTGGCGTCGATGCGGACAAAGAAGCAGAATCCGGACTGCTACAAGCAAAAGAGCCTGCGCAAAGTCCGCCCGCCGCTCAACAAACCACACGCCTGGAATGTGACCGATGCCGGCGTGCGAGTCTGGTATCGGGGCAACGCCTCGGTCGGTTCGCGCTGTGCATATATCACCGGCTTTGTTCCGTGGAAGTCCGTGCTAACCCCGGCTGATCTGAAAAGTTCCAAGACCCGCACCACCTATTGGGCGTTTGGGCTGAAACAGTCCGAGTCAAGCCGCTATGGGTACACCGGCAAGGTGGCCATGGCCCGGACGCGCGGCAACCAGGTTGTGCTGTTCGAGTGGAACTTGTCCAAGTCCTCCGGGCGGTGCCAAGTTGGGGTGCGGCACAACAAGCGGGCCATCGTCTATGAGGCTGGCAAGGCCGGCAAGGTCGCATCGATCACGATGAACAACGCCACATCCAAGGCTGTGCCCAAGAAGTATGTTTCGCAGGGCCGCAAGGCCACCAAAGCTGAGATCGCAGCCATATTCACCCGGGTCAACGGGCTGAATGCGAGTTCGATCAACCGTCGCTGCCAGCTCTAGGTTGGCGCTGGGTAGGCGCTAGGCCCGGCTCGTAGTGCCGCGCGGTGCGGGCAGTGGCCAGTAGGCTTGTGCGGGTGAACCTGCGCCTGTATGACACCCAAGCCGCTGAGATTCGGCAGTTCGTCCCACTGATCCCCGGCAGAGCCAGCATCTACCTGTGCGGTGCCACGGTTCAGGCGGCGCCGCACATCGGCCATTTGCGGCCAGCTGTGGTTTTCGACATCCTGCGCCGCTGGTTGGCCCGGGGCGGTCTGGACGTGACTCTGGTACGCAACGTCACCGACATCGACGATAAAATCCTGACCAAGGCTGCTGGTGAAGGCGTCGAATGGTGGGCTCACGCCTGGCGCTATGAGCAGGAATTCACTGCCGTGTATGGTGCGCTCGGCATCATCCCTCCCACTTATGAACCGCGGGCAACCGGGCATATCTTGGACATGATTGAGTTGATTGCACAGATCATTGAGCGGGGGCACGCCTATGCTGGGCGGCCAGGCAACGTGTATTTCGACGTCAAGTCATGGCCAGAATATGGCTCGTTGACACACCAGCGTTTGAGCGAACTCGCCCCGGCCGAAGAAGGCGAAATCGATGGAGACAAACGCAGTCCATACGATTTCGCGTTGTGGAAAGCTCCCAAGCCGGGTGAGCCCGCAAGCGCCGCCTGGCCCACGCCGTGGGGCCGCGGCAGGCCCGGTTGGCACATCGAATGCTCAGCCATGGCTCGGCGGTATCTGGGGGACTCGTTTGACATTCACGGCGGCGGTCTGGACCTGCGGTTCCCGCATCACGAGAACGAGCAGGCGCAGTCGCGGGCGGCCGGACTTGGGTTTGCGCGCTATTGGATGCACAACGGCTGGGTGACCGAATCCGGCGTAAAGATGTCCAAGTCACTCGGCAACACCCTCAGTGCCACCGCTTTGCTGGCAACGGCGCCGGCCGTCGTCGTGCGCTATGCACTGACCCAGGGGCACTACCGCTCCATGATCGAGTTCTCGCCATCCACCTTGTCCGAGGCGGGGGCGGCTTGGGATCGGTTGGCCGGGTTTGTTGAGCGGGCGGGCCAGCGGGTCGGTCAGCCGACCGTTGATCTGGCCACCCAGGCGCTGCCGGAGGCCTTCGTTGCCGAGATGGATGATGACCTCGGTGTGCCCGGCGCGCTTGCCGTGGTCCATGAGACTGTGCGGCGCGGCAACTCAGCCCTTGCGGAGTTCGACGATGACGCCGCTCGCCAAGCCCTGCTGGAAACCCGAGCCATGCTCGACGCCCTTGGGCTGGACCCGCTCGATCCTCGCTGGTCACGCGATCAGGGCGATGCCAGGGCGAACGATGCGCTATCGGTGCTGGTCGAGGCCGATTTGGCGCGCCGAGCCGAGGCGCGCGCTCAACGCGACTTCGCGGCTGCCGATGCCATCCGCGAGCGCTTGGCCGGCGCTGGCATCACGGTTGAGGATTCACCCACCGGTGCAAGGTGGTCGCTCGGCTAGCGCGGCTGGCGGGGGCGCAGGTCCGCTGGCTGGGGCGGAAGCGTTGGTGGGCTAGGATCAGGCGCGGGTCCTGCAGTGCCGGTCGGTGAGTTCCTGACGTACTCAGCAGTCCGGTGCTTGTGCTAACCGATCGGTCCAATTCGCCCACTCAGGAGGCTTTCATGCGAATCACCAGAACTATTGCGCTGACGAGCGCCGCGTCGCTGCTGGCACTCGGCACTCTTGCTCCTCTCCCGGCCATGGCTGCCCCGGCAAGCGACGCTGCGCCGGTTCCCCAGGCACCTTTCCTGTGCACCGTAAGCGACTCGACATCGGGCTCGCGCAGCTATTTCAGCGGCAGCACCGATTCGATTGTGAAGGGCGGCAAGTACAAGGTCACCATCAAGGTCAAGCCGAAGTCCTGCAACGGCAAGGTGACCATCAAGGACGGCAAGAAGAAGCTGAAGACCATCACGCTGAAGAAGGGCAAGGCATCCTTCACGTTCCCCAAGTCCCTCAAGGCGGGCACCCACAACATCAAGTACTCCTACACCCGGCCGGCCACAGCGAAGCGCAAGCCGCTGACCTGGACCCGGACGCTGGAGGTTGTGCAGCCCAAGAAGTTCGCGACGGCCGCGACTGCCTACACCGGCTATTCCAACAACTTCATCCCAGTGGTGCTCGATGTCGACTATTCCGGCACCCTGAAGAACGCCCAGATCGACTGGCTGGTTGGTGGCCAGGAGAACGAGATCGAGGGTTCGGGACGCATCTCCCTGCCTGATTCGAAGAAGGGTTTCAAGGGCCAGGTGACCGCTTGGTTTGAGGCCTCCGCTTACGCCCGCTACTTGACGCCTGGCGCGAACGTGGGCCTGAAGGCGGCGCTGTACCCGCAATTCGGCAAGCCTGCTATCACAACGGACATCAGCATTGCGATCATCGCCAACGAGTTCCCAGTCAGCATGGCTGGTGAGCCCGGAACTCTGGCGCCGGGAACCTACACAGTGCCCGCCGGCAAGGAGCCCTACAGCTGCCACCTGCGGACCTACCACCTGTCCACCACCAGCGGCATCGAGCTGCAGAACGTTTCGGTCATGGGCCCGGGCCCGCAGACCATCACGATTGCTCCGACTGACACCAAGATGGTGATGGAGCACTGCGGCGGCGCACCGGTGAAGGTCGCCTAGCTCTAGTCCGCTTGAACTTGATAGACCAACGCTGTGGCGAGGGCCGCTAGGCCCTCGCCACGGCCTGTCAGGCCTAGTCCGTCGCTTGTGGTGGCGGCCAGCGAGACCGGTGCACCCAATGCTGCGCCCAGGGCCGCCTCGGCTTCCTGGCGCCGTGGGGCTACGCGAGGTGCGTTCCCGATGATCTGTACGGCGACATTGGAAATCCGGTAGCCGGCATCGTCCACTAGGAGGCGGAGCTCGGCTAGGAAGGTCAGGCCGGATGCGCCGGCCCAGCGGGGGTCTGACGTGCCGAAAAGCGAGCCGATATCGCCAAGTCCGGTGGCGGAGGCGACGGCGTCAACCATGGCGTGCGCGGCGACGTCGCCGTCGGAATGGCCGGCCAGGTGGCGGTGCCCCGGCCATGTCAGGCCAGCCAACCGAAGTGGTTCAGTGGACGATGCCGGCCCGTACGCGTGGATGTCGACGCCCAGTCCGATTCGCGGTTGGCTCACGGCGGATCGATCCGTCAGGCCACTGGGGTGGCAAGCACCTCATCGAGAGTTTCGATGGCGCGTTCCTCATCGATTCCTTCAGCCAAGGCTAGCTCCGAGGTGAGGATTTGACGGGCGCGGGCGAGCATACGCTTTTCCCCGGCAGAAAGGCCGCGGCCGGCATCGCGGCGTGAAAGATCCCGCACTACCTCAGCGACCTTGATGACATCACCAGAGGCAATCTTCTCAACGTTCGCCTTATAGCGGCGGGACCAGTTGGTGGGCTCTTCCTGAACGTTGGCCCGCAGTACCTCGAACACCTGCTCAACGCCCTCTTTGCCGACCACGTCACGCACGCCGACCAGGTCGACGTTCTCCGCTGGGACCTCGATGGTCAAGTCGCCTTGGGCAACCTTCAGCTTCAGATAGGTGCGTTCCTCCCCGCGAATAGTGCGGGTAGTGATTGATTCAATGAGGGCGGCACCATGATGTGGATACACAACGGTTTCGCCAACCGAGAATGCCATGAGTTACTTCTTTTCCCTACTGTCGTCAGAGCAATTAAGTGTAGCACATCTTCTGTGTTGTCTTGACCGGTCAGGCGTTGAGCAGATGGGCCGCTGGGTCCGCGGCAACGTGGTCCACAACTGCCAGGCCGGCACCCGTCATCGCCGGCAAGTCAAGGGCCATTGCAGCCAGAACTGCGCCTGAATCAGGCGCCCAGTGTGAGGCGAGGACCCGGTTGGACAGTTCGGCGGTGATTGGCGCGGCCAGGTATGGGGCCAGGACCGCCAAATCGCCGCCCAACACCACTGTCGGGATGTCAACCAGATTGACTGTGCCGGCCAGTGCGATGCCAAGTGCCCTGCCGGCATCGGCGAGCGCTGAACGGACGGGGACGCGGCCAGCCGCCGCCAGGTTGGCGAGTTCCGCGCCGGAGGTGGTTGGGGGCAGGCCGGAGCTGACGGCCACCGCGCGCCGGCCCGCGTACTGCTCGAGGCAGCCGGTGGCGCCGCAGCGGCAGGCCCGGCCGTCGGGGTAGACGGTGACGTGGCCCAGCTCTCCGGCCCAGCCGTGGGCGCCGGCGTACATGTCGGGGCCTTCGACTATGGCCGAGCCGATGCCGATGCCTCCGGAGACGTAGATGAATCCGTCCGTCGGTGCCCACGATGCCGCTGCCGCCCTGGCGGCGGATTCTGCCCTGGCGGCTAGGGACGCCTCGTTGTCCACCCGGATCAGACGGACCGGCATCAGGCGAGCCAGGATCGCGGCGACGTCCACGTTGGACCAGCCGAGGTTGGGGGCCAGGCGCAGGGGGCCGAGTGGGCGGTCCACCGGGCCGGGCACGGCGAGGGCCGCCCCGACTATGCGCGCGCCGCGCTTGAGTGCACCGCGCTGGACGGACTTGGCGGCCTGCGCCAAGGCGGCCAACGCCTGGTCCGGGTCCGATCCGCCAAAGTCATCTGGCACCACCTGTTCAGCGATGACCTCGCCAGTCAGGTCGATGGCCCGTGCGCCGAGGTAGTCGACGTTGACCTCGAGCCCAAGGCCCACCACGGTGCCTCGGGCCGGCCGGACAGGTGTGGCCGGACGGCCCGCACGGCCAGACATGCGCGCGTCAAGCTCCTCAACCAGCCCGGCGCCAAGGAGCTGATCCACCAAAGATGTTGCCGTTGCCCTGGTCAGCCCGGCCAGCTCAGCCACGTTGGCGCGAGACAGTGGTTCATCCGCCCCGGCGAGCAGCTGATACACAACCGCCAGGTTGTGCCGCCGCAGCGAGCCCTGCCGCGCCCCCAGCCCAGACTCGCCAGAATCCAGCCGCCGCCCAGGCGCCGCAAACCCCCCTCCCCCC
>JAIRRT010000131.1 GCA_031255835.1 Bifidobacteriaceae bacterium
CCCGAGGGCAAATGCATGCCCATAGCCACCCGCGGCGGTGTCCGCCAGGTCTGGCGCGAGGGCCACAACTACGCAGTTGACATGGGCAAATGGACCTTCCCCACTGACTCTTCCACCCCTGCTGACGCCCATGCCTCAGCCCAGCCTGCGCAGGTCGAGGTCCAGGTGGCCGGGATTGACAACCCGCTGCGAGGCGTGCGGGTGGACGTGCCAAACCCGCACGTTGTTGTCCAGGTCTCCGAGGAGCAGCTGCAAGCCCTGGACCTGAGCATCCCGCCCGTCCTGACCCCCGCCCCAGCCAACGGCGCCAACGTCGAGTTCATAGCAATCCACCCGACCACCCCTCCTGCCTCCACCGACGATGCCGTCACCCCCCTTACCGGCCAAATCACCATGCGCGTGTGGGAACGCGGGGTGGGCGAAACCCGGTCATGTGGAACTGGGGTGGTGGCGGCCGCCATCGTCGGCTCATTGGGCAAGGGCGATGAGCCGGCCCGCTGGCAGGTGAGCGTGCCCGGCGGCGAGCTGTCCGTCTGGCTCAACGGCCGGGCCGTGTTGATTGGGCCTGCCGTGCTGGTCCATCAAGGCGGTTTGGTTCCCTACACAGAAACCCTCTAGCCCCGGCACCCCAACCGGGCCCGGCCCGCGCTACTCCAGCCAGGGCTCCAGGTGTGCTGCGGCCTCGGCCAGCATGTCCTTGCACGAGCCTGCGGTGGTCAGCCAGGTGATCCTTGCGTCGCGGCGGAACCATTTGCGCTGGCGGCGGGCTAGTTGCCTGGTGGCTAGGGCAATCGCCTCAGCGGCGTCGGCTCGGGCAAGGCGCCCGTCAAGCACGGCCAACCCCTGCGCATAGCCCGTGGCCCTGGATGCGGTCCGGCCCTCGCGCAGACCGTGGGCCGCCAGCGCCTCAACCTCCTCGATCAGGCCGTGGCTGATCATCCGCTCGGCACGCCGCTCAATCGCTTGATCTACCTGGTCAACCGGCCCATCGACACCCAGCTGGATGGTCGGCGCCGCGTAGACCGGCCGTGGCAGTGATGCGCTGAAGGGCCGCCCGGTAAGGTCAATCACCTCCAGCGCCCGGACCAGCCGCCGAGTGTTGCCCGGTTCAATCCGCGCGGCCGCCACAGGGTCCCGCTCGGCCAGCAGGCGGTGCATCTCCCCCGGTTCGGCGCTGGCCGCCCGCGCCTCCCACGCCGCACGCACCGCCGGATCGGTGCCCGGGAAGTCGATCTCATCCACCAGCGCCCTGACATACAGCCCGGAGCCTCCCACCACAACCGCCGGGTGCCCACGCGCGGTGATCGCCTCCACGTCCGCCCGCGCGTGGCGCTGATACGCCGCCACCGACGCCTCCTCGCGAACATCGAGCACGTCAATCTGGTGGTGCGGCACCCCGCGCCGCTCCGCCTCGGGCACCTTGGCCGTCCCAATGTCCATACCCCGGTACAGCTGCATGGCATCGGCCCCCACAATCTCCGCGCCAATCCGCTGGGCCAAACCAAGCGCCAGTTCAGACTTGCCAGTAGCAGTTGGACCGACGATGGCGATCAGCGGCCAGGCAGGTCGGCCCGCCTTGGAGGGTGCGGCATCGTCCACCTGAGGGGCGATGTCGGGGAGGCTCACTGCCCCATTCTCGCACCCAGGTAGGCCAATACCTGCGGGTGCAGCAGGGCATTGGATGCCAAAGCATCCCCGCCGAACGGCCCTTCCACCTGGCCGGATGTGTCGGTGAACCGGCCGCCTGCCTCGGTCACAATCGGTGCCAGAGCAGCCATGTCATGCAGAGCCAATTCCGGTTCGGCCGCAATGTCCACTGCGCCTTCTGCCACCAGCATGTAGGACCAAAAATCGCCGTAGCCGCGGGTGCGCCAAACCACTCGGGTTAGTGCAAGGAAATCGGCCAGGCGCTCACGTTTTTCCCAACCACCTAGCGATGAACAGGAGAAGGACGCCTCAGCAAGCTCAGTGACTTGGGAAACTCGAATGCGGTGGGCGGAACTCATTGACCGGCCCATCCAGGCGCCTTCACCTTTGGCTGCAAACCAGCGCCGGTGCAAAGCCGGGGCGGAAACCAGGCCCAAAACGGCCTCGCCGTCCTCGATCAATCCGATCAACGTGGCCCACACCGGCACCCCACGCAAATAGTTCTTTGTGCCGTCAATCGGGTCTATCACCCACACCCGGGATGATTCGCCTTGGTCGTCATATTCTTCACCGCGGATCGCATCCCCGCGGCGGGCTGAGAGCAGCATGGAGCGGATCAACCGCTCGGCCGCACGGTCGGCATCGGTCACCGGGGTCATGTCAGGTTTTGATTCAACCCGCAGGTCACTGGCCTGAAAACGGTCCAAAGTGACCTCATCGGCGCGGTCTGCCATGGCATGGGCCAGGCGCAGATCGCCATCGTACTGATAGTCGAGGCTCATCGTGTGGTGCTCCCCTTCGCTCGCCTGGAAGGCAAACCGCTGGCCGCATCGGCGCGGCTTGACCAAAGCCTACGGATCGAATCGAGCCTGGACCAGCGTCCGGGGTCATCTCCTGCCCATTCGTCGAGGCAACAATCCGGGGCGTCGGCCAAATGGGTGCAACCGCGAGGGCATTGTTTGGCGGCCTCGGCCACATCCCCAAACGCGGCGAACAGCCGTTCCGGCCTGACATGCCCCAACCCAAATGACCGGATTCCTGGGGTGTCGATCACCCATCCGCCACCCGGCAGGGCCAGCGCCATCACCGAGGTTGAGGTGTGCCGGCCGCGGCCGGTGACGTCATTGACATCCCCAGTGGTCCGCTCAGCTCCCGGCACCAAAGCGTTGACCAGCGTCGATTTGCCGACGCCGGAATGCCCCACCAGCACGGTGACACGCCCGGCCAACGCCTGGCGCACCCGCTCCAGCCCGTCCACGTCAACTGTGCCCTTCCCACCAGCGCCCCGTCCCGTGGCCAGTGCCTTGACCCCGAGCGGCCGATACAACGCCGCCAACTCATCCGGGTCAGCGTCCGGAAGATCGTCCTTGGTCAGGATCAGGCAGGCGTCCATCCCGGCGTCATAGGCCGCCACAAGGCAGCGGTCTATCAGCCTGCGCCGCGGCGGCGGATCAGCCAAGGCGGCCACCACAGCCAGCTGGTCAGCATTGGCGACAATCACACGTTCGGTTGGATCGGCATCGTCGGCACTGCGGCGCAGTACGTTTTGGCGCGGCGCCACCTTGACAATCCGCCCCAACGTGCCGCCCTGCCCGGACACGTCACCCACCAAGAAAACCTGGTCACCCACCACAATCGAGGCGCGCCCCAACTCGCGGGCCTTCATCGCGGTGACCGCCCGCGCCGGCTCGCCATCTGCCTCGACAACGGCGGTGTAGCGGCCCCTGTCGGTCCGGATCACCAGCGCCGGGACCGCGCTGGCGTGCTCGGGGCGGCGTTTGGTGCGGGGACGCGAGCCGCGCGGATTGGGCCGTGTGCGCACATCGGATTCGTCCAGCGCCCGCCAGTCCCCCCGCGTCACTGCTCGCCGTCCAGGAACCGCTGCCAGCACTCGGCAAAGCCGGGCATCGTTTTGGAGGTTGTCGCCACGTCGCGAATCGCCACGCCCGGCACCACCAGTCCGATCACGGCCGCAAACATCGCCATCCGGTGGTCGCCATAGGTTTCCACCACCCCACCATGCAGCGGCGCCGGCTCGATTTCCAGGCCGTCCGCGAGTTGCCTGGCCCTCCCGCCCAGCTGGTTGATCTCGGTGGTCAGGGCCGCCAACCGGTCCGTCTCATGCCCTCTGAGGTGCCCGATGCCGTTCAGCCGGCTTGGCCCACTGGCCACCGCTGCGATGGCGGCCAGGGTGGGGGTCAACTCCCCGGCTGGGGTCAGGTCGAGTTCCACGCCGCTGGGCCTGTCCGGGCCACTCACGCTCAGGCCTTCTGGGGTCCAGGTGACATCGGCACCGAAGGCGGTCAGGTACTGTTTGAGCAGGTCACCGGCCTGTGTGGTGGTCTTGGGCCAGCCTTGGACCGTCACTTTCCCGCCGGTCACCACCGCTGCCGCGAGGAACGGCCCAGCGTTGGAAAGGTCCGGCTCCACGGCGAGTTGCTGCCCGGTCAGGCGCCCGGACACCTGCCATGACCTGGCTGGCCCGCTGGCTGGCCCGGGCTGGACCTGAGCACCAAAGGTCCGCAGTGCGGCGAGGGTCATTTCGACGTGGGGCAGGGACGGTACGGCGCCGGTGCTGGAAACCGTCAGCCCGCCATACGCCGGAGCCGCCAACAGCAGCGCGGACAGGAACTGCGACGAGGTCGAGGCATCGACCTCGACGCTGCTGCACTTCACCGCCCCGCTACCGCGCACGGTGAACGGCAGATGGCCGCGCTCGCCATCGTCGATTGTGACTCCCAGCTCGCGCAGGGCCTCGATCAGCGGTGCCATGGGCCGCAGGCGTGCAGCGTGATCGCCATCGAAGTGCACCGGCTCGGTGGTCAAGGCTGCCAGCGGCGGGAGGAACCGCATCACGGTGCCGGCCAGCCCAACGTCAATCTCCGCGGGCCCTGCGATGGGCCGTGGCTGGATGGTCAGGATGGGGTGAGGATCTGGGCGGGGGTGAGGGGCGGCATCGTCGGGGAGGATCTGGGCGCCCAAAGCACGCAGGGCGGCGATCATCAAATCGGTATCACGCGAGGTCAGGGCCCCGGTGATCTGCGATGGCGAATCGGCCAGGGCAGCCAGCAGCAGGTAACGGGCGGTCAGGGACTTCGAGCCAGGCAGGCGAACCGAAGCGCTAACCGGACCACCCGCGGCCGGCGCTGGCCAGGGGGTGGGTGAGGGCGGGTATTTCACTTCCGGCCGGTTTTGCGAGCCAGACGGCGTGCAGCGCGGCGGGCGTCACGGCGCGAGGTGTCCGCCGCGATCAGCAGTCCACCACCGACCAGTGCAGCCTCGGTCAGGAAGTCCTCAACCACGTCAGCTTTGTCCACCGATTGCCGATCCACCCAGAACGGATACTGCTGGACTGCCACAGTTCCGAGTATCGCCGCGGCCAGCGTCGCAGCCAGCCGTGGCGCGATCCCGAGGATGATCATCACGCCCGCAGCAACCAGCTTGCCTCCCCCCACCCGGACGATGCCGAGCGGCCGGTCTGGCATTCCCGTCTCCTTGGAGAGTTGGTAGACCAGCGGAGCGATTGCCCCACCTTCGCGTTCGGGGTAGCGGATCCAGCGAACTCCGCGGGCGATGAACAGTGCAGCTATCAGGCGGCGTGCGATGCCCCGTACAAATCTCATGGTGACTTGCTTACTACGCTCAGCCCGTTTTGGCGAGCCCAACAGGGGACTGGCCGGGGATTGGGCGTGTGTGCGGGTGGGCGGCGCGGTGCATGCGGCGCGGGGTTTGGGCGCCTGCGGGTGCGCGCTGCACTAGTATCGGTCGCGATGTCCAGTCTCAAGGCGAGTGGCAGCACTGTTCCACTCATCGACCGGCCGGCCGGAGGCCCGGAAGAGGCGCCGGCCGATCCCCGCGCCTACGAATCGGATCTAGAGCGGGCGGCTCGGTTTGAGGCCGATGCCCTGCGGTACATCGACCAGCTGTATTCAGCAGCACTGCGGATGACCCGCAATCCCGCCGATGCCGAGGACTTGGTCCAGGATGCCTACGTCAAGGCTTTCTCAGCGTTTGCCCAGTACAAGCCGGGTACAAACCTCAAGGCGTGGCTCTACCGGATCCTGACCAACACCTACATCAACGTCTATCGCAAGCGGCAGCGCGAACCAGTCCAGCAGGGCACCGATGAGATCGAGGACTGGCAGATTGCCCGTTCAGCGGCCCACAACGGCGGGCTGAAGTCAGCTGAGATTGAGGCTCTGGAGCACCTGCCCGATTCAGACGTAAAGGACGCCCTGGCCGCCCTCCCCGAGGAATTCCGCATGGCGGTCTTCTACTCCGACATCGAGGGCTTTTCATATAAGGAGATCGCCGAAATCATGGGTACCCCCATCGGAACGGTCATGTCACGCCTGCACCGTGGCCGAGCCCAACTACGCGACATGCTCGCTGACTATGCGCGCGCCAGGGGGGTGAAAGTGTGATCCCCAACCGTCAAATGCCCCAGGGTCCAATCGACTGCGCTGAGGCGCTACGGCACCTGTACCGATACGTGGACCAGGAGATGTCGATGGCTGAGTTGCTGCGAATGAAGGAGCATCTGGACGGCTGCCCCGACTGCTCTTTTGAGACTGTCGCAGTACAGGACCTGCGCCGCCTGCTCAAGCGCTCGTGCGCTGAAAAGGCCCCAGGTGAGCTGCGGGATCGCGTGGCCGCCAAGATAGCCGCCCTACGCCAAGAGGCCGCCGCCCACTAGGTGGGTGCGGGACGGCATCGGCGGGAAGACCGCCAGCCGCGGAAGGGTCAGGCGTTGGGTCGCTTGCCGTGATTGGCGGCGTTGCCTTTGCGGGTGCGGCGCTTGCGGGCGCGACGAGACATCAGTCCAACTCCTTGCGTTTCAAGTGGTAGGCGCCGGCAACCCCGGCTTCGCGGACCACACCGGGCCCGCACCGACCCACCATCCTCCCACATCCTGCGGCTGCTGGCGCACCTGCGGGCGCTAGGTGGGGTCGGGAATGCCAACCCAGCCGTACCAACCGGAGTGCAGAACCAGCCAGGCGATCAACCCGTAGCCAGCTTGACCGGGGTGGTGACCATCTCCTGTGGCCATGTCAGCTATCCACTGATCATGTGCAACAAGTGGGGTGAACGTGTCGATGTATGGCACACCGCGCCGCTCGGTTACGTCACGGAAGGCTCGCGAGAGGGCAGCGATTCTGTCATTGTCCAGGCCGCGGCCCGGCGGTGGGCCGACAACCATGGTGGTCAGGTGGCGTTTTGCGGCCCCATCCAGCATGTCTGCCAGGTTGAGCCGGGAGCGGGCCATCGAGGAACCGGTGGAAAGATCAGCAGTCCCGGGGGCAAAGATCAGACGATGCCGCAGGCCGTCAACCAGACGCCTTTCCACCTCCCCCGCCCATCGCTTTGACATCTGTTGGCTGGTCTCGAATGGCACGGCTAGCTGCAAAAACGTTGCTGGTGGATCGGCCGGGGTTTGGGCTGCGACCCGCCCAACCCAACCTTGTCCGCGTGGATCTCCCACACCGGCTACGAGTTCGCTGCCCACAACGCACACCACCAGCGGCGACTCGCCCATGGTCGCCTCCTCTCCTCGACAGCTATCACCCGACGAGCAAGCGGGTTCTGCAGACCCGATAAGGCGCACAAGCCCACCAACACCCAGTTTGGTCTATGAACCTCCAGGTGACACCAATTGAAGCCCGCGAGTCTCATTGGCCAGGTGGATTAAGTCTCCGCACCCGGTTGGCCGCGCCAGGCTGGCCGCGCCAGGCTGGCCGAGGCAGGCTGGCCGAGGCAGGCTGGCCGCACCAACTCGATTGGCCGCGCCAGGCTGCGGGACGTAGCCTTGGCGGCGATGTCCACCCAACGCCCCGCGCGGACCTACGCCGTCCGCACCCTGGGCTGCCAGATGAATGCCCACGATTCGGAGCGCATAGCCGGGCTGCTCGAAGCCGCCGGCTACCGCCCCGCACCCCCCGGTCCCCACACAGGTCCCGACGGCGAGGCGACCTCGCTGCCCCAGGCAGACGTGGTGGTGCTGAACACCTGCGCGGTGCGGGAGAACGCGGCCACCCGCCTTTACGGGAACCTCGGCCAGCTGGCCCAGGCCAAACAGACCAACCCGAACATGCAAATCGCCGTGGGCGGCTGCCTGGCACAACTGGACCGGCACAAGATCATCGAACGCGCCCCATGGGTTGATGTTGTCTTCGGCACCCACACAATGGCAGCTCTACCAGCGCTTTTGACCCGCGCCGCCCACAACCAGCAGGCCCAAATCGAAATCGCTGAAGCGCTGACTGTTTTCCCGTCCACCCTTCCCACCAAACGCGAATCGGTCTACGCCGCCTGGGTGTCGATCTCCGTGGGCTGCGACAACACCTGCACGTTCTGCATAGTGCCCACCCTGCGCGGCAAAGAACGCGACCGTCACCCGGACGAGATCATCGCCGAGATCCAAGCTCTGGTGTCCGAGGGCGCCATCGAGATCACGCTCCTGGGCCAAAACGTCAACACCTACGGCCGCGACCTGGCCAGCAAGACCGGTTTCGCTGACCTCCTGCGCCGGGCAGGCGCCGTGCCGGGCATCCAGCGCGTGCGGTTCACCTCCCCACACCCGGCAGCCTTCACCGATGACGTCATCGCCGCCATGGCTGAGGTTCCCACGGTCATGCCGCAACTCCACATGCCGCTCCAGTCCGGCTCAGACCGGATCCTGCGTGCCATGCGCCGCTCCTACCGGCGTGATCGGTTCATGGGCATTCTGGACCGCGTCCGCCAGGCCATACCTGATGCGGCCATCTCAACCGATGTGATTGTCGGGTTTCCCGGGGAGAGCGAGTCCGACTTTGCCGAGACCCTCGATGTGGTGCGCCAAGCGCGGTTTGCCTCAGCGTTCACGTTCCAGTATTCGCCGCGCCCCGGCACCCCCGCTGCCGATTTGCCTGATCAAGTACCACCTGAGGTAATGACGCAGCGCTACAGCCGGCTCGTGGAGTTGCAGGAATCGATCAGTGAACAGGAGAACCAGGCGCAGATTGGCAAAGTGGTGGAGGTGATCGTCTCAGACGCTCCTGGCCGCAAGGATGCCGCCACCAAACGCCTGTCCGGCCGCGCCGAAGATGGTCGCCTAGTCCACATAGCCATTCCCCCCGCCGATGCCGTCCCCCAACTCCCAATTCCGCGTCCCGGGGACATGGTGAAAGTGGAGGTCACAGCGAGCGCTCCACACCATCTGATAGCCGATTCGGCCCTCACCGGAGGCGTGTTCGAGGTAACCCCCACCGCAGCCGGCGAGGCTTGGGCGCGCTATCGGTTCCGCTAGTCGCTGTGGTAGCGGAACACGTTGGAATACGGCCTTTCGGCATAGTATCCGTCCCGCAGCGGCACCTCTTGGCGGAACGTCTTGTGCGAGAACACATCGCCTTGAATCGCCATGGCACCTGGGCCGGTGAGAATGCTAACGTGACCCGGCTCAGTCACCATGTCACCGGTGCGGGCATCATCCAATGAAATCCTGAGGAACCTCGATCCGTTCTTGTTCACCTTGGAACGCTCAAGAGCCTTCTGCATGGTGGAACCGCAGGATTCAGACCGCTTGCCAACCAGCTTCGCGGCAGCTTTGTAGATCGGGTTCTTCGAATCGCGTTTGGTGCTGGGTTGCTGCGGCACATTCTTGACATGAACCTTGACCTGCTGGTTGACGGCCGGGAACGACAGATCCAGCTTTACCGGATAGAGCCCATCGTTGTAGTAGACCGTGCTTGAGCTGGGCTCTCCAAGGGAGTTCGGCTTGGTCAGGGCCTGGCCTGGAGCCACTTGACTGACGGAAAGGACGGGATCAGCGCTCGCACGGTATGTCTTGTTCCGCACAAACTTGCGGGGCGAAGCCAACGTGACTTCCTTCCCTTTGGACGTCACCTTCTTGCCAGGCTTGAGTGCTGTAACCTCATATTTGGCATAGATATCTGCTTTGTCAGAGCCTTTGAAGAAGAACAGCGTGACACGATTCTCTTTCTCGGCGAAAGCAAAAGAGGTATTCGGGGTGTCGTCATACGGTGAAAAGGTCCAGTCGTACCACGTAGTGAATTCGAGGCCAATGTCTGCCGGAGAAGGTGACGCCAGCTTGGCTGTGCCGATCTTCACGTCCAGGGCAGTGGATTTGCCTTCGTTTTCCCAAAGCTGCCGTGAATAGTAGCTGCCCCAGCGCTTTGTGTGGATTTTGTCCTTTGTGGTGCTGGTCGATATCCCGACTGTGGCCGCCATCCGGGTGAGATCCTGAGCCACCGTGACCGAAGGCTTGATGGACCATTTGGTGATCTCGAGCTGGACGGTGTCCGGCGGGGATGCGGCGCCGGCTGTGCTGGATGGTGCCACCGCGAGCATGACAGCCACGCCAGCTGCCCATATGGCGTTCAGGGTTCGCTTCATATGCATGGATGTGCCTTCTTTCCGGCTTATGCCATGCCAGACCGGATGCCGCCGGCCCAGCTCCGGGGGTGTGCCCTGGCTGGGACACTACCACGCACATTAGCTCCGCCAAAGGCCCCGTGGGCCACTGTGGGGCCCCTCCGTCTTCAGGGGATTCTGGCGGTCCAGCTGGGGCTGGAGAACTTGGACTGGACCAGCGCTTCTGCTGCTGTGAGTTCTTCAGGGCGTGGGGCTGAGGGGACCAATTCGCGGTGGCGTGCAAAGTAGCCGACCAGCGCATCTATGACGGCCTCACGCGAAAGCCCTGTCTGGGAACGCAATGGATCAACCCGCTTGACAGCTGAGACAGTCCCTTTGTCAGACAGCTTCTCCCGTCCAATCCGCAGCACCTTGGTCATTTTGGCTGCGTCGATGTCATAGGCCATGGTCACATGGTGCAGCACTGTGCCGTCCGCCATCCGCCGTTGGGCGGCACCAGCTATTTTCCCTGCCGGAGAGGCTATGTCGTTGATTGGTTGATAGCTCGCCTCCACGCCCAACTCAATCAGCGCCTCCACAACCCAGCGGTCCAAGAACTCATAACTCGCCTCAAAGCTCAGCCCATCCACCAGCGATCCAGGCACCACCAGCGAATATGTGATGGTGTTGCCCGGCTCAACAAACATCGCCCCGCCGCCAGAAATCCGCCGGACTACCTCGACGCCGTGACTCGCCGCGGCATCCAGGTCAACTTCGTTGCGCAAAGACTGATAGGACCCGATAATCACCGCTCGCCCACCCCACTGCCACACGCGCAGAGTCGGTCCACGCCGCCCAGCGCCAAGAGCCTCGGCATACACCTGATCCAGCGCCATATGGCAGGCCGGGGAGCGCGGCCCATCAACTATCAGCTCGAATGTGTGATCGGACCAGGTGGTCGATTTCCCCAACGCTCGGCGAACAGCAATGCCAACGGCACGGGCATCGAATCCGATTAGGACGTCATCGTCGGCTAGGGCTGTGGTTATGGTTTGGGTCAGGGCGGGGAGATTGGCTTGCTGGCTGGTGCCTTCTAGCGCGCGGATTATCCTGTCAAGGGCGCCGGCCGGTTCGAGGAAGAAATCGCCTGAGACCTGGACATCGGTTAGCAGCCCGCTGCGGATCTCGAACTCGACGGCAACGAGTTTGCCGCCGGGAACCTTGAATACGCCGCGCCGTCTCACCGCCAACCTCCGCCTTTGCTCGCGGCCTCAGCGCGGCTCGACACCAAAGTGGACCAGACCCCAATCGAGTGAATCCACCAGCGCTTCCCAGCTGGCCTCGATGATGTTTGGCCCAACCCCAACGGTCCGCCAGGTCCGCTCGGTGTCGGTCGATTCGATCAGCACGCGGGTGATGGCATCGGTGCCCCAGGAAGAATCGAGGATGCGGACCTTGAAGTCCACCAACGCAATCCGCTCCAGCTCGGGATACACCTCGATCAGGGCGCCTCGCAACGCCTGGTCCAGCGCGTTGACCGGGCCATTTCCCTCACCGACGGCCACCAACCGGCGGTCCCCGGCATGGCACTTGACCGTCGCCTCGGTGACCGCCACGGCTCCCTTGGCTGATACCGCAGCACCGCCGCTCTGCTGGTCCGGGCGCATGGCTCCGGTCTCGGAAATGGTGCGCCACGATTCGGTGGTGAAGTAGACCGGCCGCAGCCCAAGCTCCTCGCGCAGCAGCAGCTCGAAGGAGGCATCGGCAGCATCGAAGGTGTAGCCGGTGGCCTCGGCGTCCTTCACCCGTTGTGTGACGCGAGCCAACACCTCCGGGCGGGGGGCAAGGTCGAATCCCAGCTCGCGCCCCTTCAGCTCGATCGACGCCCGCCCAGCCATCTCGGAGACCAGCATCCGCATGTCGTTGCCAACCGCCAGCGGGTCTGTGTGCTGGTACAGATCCGGGTCCACCCGGATAGCCGAGGCGTGCAGCCCCGCCTTGTGGGCAAACGCGCTGGCCCCGACGTACGGCTGGCGCATCAGCGGAGCCTGGTTGGCTATCTCGGCGATTGCGTGCGAGACCCGGGTCAGATCGGCCAAGCGCCCCTCCGGCAGCACCGGCCTGGCGCATTTCAGCTCGATGTTGCCCAGAATCCCGATCAGGTCAGCGTTCCCAGTCCGCTCGCCATACCCATTGACCGTCCCTTGAACATGCTCGGCCCCCTGCCCGATGGCGGCCATCGAGTTGGCGATGGCACAGCCTGTGTCGTTGTGGGCATGGATCCCCAAGCGCACCGGGGTTGAGCTGCGCACCGCGGCCACCACCCGGGCGATCCCATCTGGCAACCCACCGCCGTTGGTGTCACACAACACGACTACTTCAGCGCCGGCATCGGCGGCGGCTTGAACGCAGGAAAGGGCATAGTCCGGGTCATAGCGGTAGCCGTCAAAGAAGTGCTCGGCGTCCAGGAAGACCCGGCGGTCACGGGCAACCAAGTGGGCGATGGTGTCGCTGATCATGGCCAGGTTTTCCGCCGGCGTTGTGCGCAGCGCCCGCTCCACATGCCGGATGTCCGATTTCGCCACCAGCGTGATCACGGGGGTCTCGGCGTCCAGCAGGCCTTTGACCTGCTCATCTGTCTTCGCGGCGCCCCCGGCTCGGCGCGTGGCACCGAATGCGGCGAGGGTTGAGTGGGTCAGGTGGAGCTCCTTGGCGGCCCGGGCAAAGAACTCGGTGTCCTTCGGGATGGCGCCAGGCCAGCCGCCCTCAATGAAGCCGACCCCCAGCTCATCCAGGAGCGCTGCGATGGCCAGCTTGTCAGCCACCGACAGGTTCATACCCTCCTGCTGAGCGCCATCGCGCAGGGTCGTGTCATACACGTCAAAGCGACCCGATCCAGCGCCAACCGCGGCGTCCATAACCGGCGTACCTCCTCCAGCCATCCCCAAACCCAAATCAACCCGTAATCCTCCCACACCCACCCTGTGGCCGGGTTGACCCTAGAGCGGCGGGGAGGGCTAGGAGAC
>JAIRRT010000137.1 GCA_031255835.1 Bifidobacteriaceae bacterium
GGGCGTTCAGGATTCAAGAACCGTTCAAAGATCAGTCCGTGTTTCAGCGGGTCCAGCTCGGTGATACCCAAAGCGTACGCCGCCATCGATCCAGCCCCTGAACCGCGTCCCGGACCTACCCTAATGCCCTCACTCTTGGCCCAGGATATAAAGTCCGCCACCACCAGATAGTATCCGGCGTACCCTTTCCCGACTATGACGCCGGTTTCATATTCGGCTTGCCGCCGGACGTCCTGCGGTATCCCGGACGGGAACCGGCTGACCAGACCGCGCTCCACTTCTTTGACAAACCATGAGGTCTCGTCCTCGCCGGCCGGAACATCGAACCGCGGCATGTATCTGCCTTCATCTTCGGTGAACTCGACCTCGCATGCCTCAGCGATGGCAAGGGTTGTATCGCATGCCTCGGGCAAATCGCGCCAGATTTCCCGCATCTCAGCAGCGGTCTTCAGATAGTAGCCATCGCCATCGAACTTGAACCGGGACGGATCATCCAGAGTCTTGCCCACCTGCACGCAAAGCAGGGCCTCGTGGGAGGCAGCGTCCTCCTGGTGGGTGTAGTGCAGATCATTTGTTGCAACAAGCGGTGCCCCTATGTCCTTGGACAGTTGGATCAGGTCGCTAAGGACTCGCCGTTCGATGTTGATTCCATGATCCATCACCTCAACAAAATAGTTCTCCCGGCCCAAGATGTCCTGATACTCCCCCGCCACCTGGACTGCCTTCGCATATTGTCCCAAACGCAGCCGAGTCTGCACCTCACCTGACGGGCATCCGGTTGTCCCCATGATCCCCGCGGAATACTGCTCAAACAGCTCCCGGTCCATCCGCGGCTTGAAAAAGAACCCATCCATCGACGCAAATGAGGCCATTCGGAACAGGTTGTGCATTCCCGCGGTGTTCTTGGCCCACAACGTCATGTGGGTGTATGCGCCACCGCCAGATACGTCATCGTCCCCCCCATCACCGAAGAGCACACGGGAGCGGTCGCGGCGGGCTGTACCGGGGGTGAGGTAGGCCTCGACTCCGATAATCGGTTTGATTCCACGCTTCCTGGCTGCGGACCAGAACTCATACGCCCCGAAGGCGTAACCGTGGTCTGTGATGGCCAAAGCGGTCTGCCCCAGCTCGCCCGCCCGGTCCAAAAGCGGCACTATCCGCGCTGCCCCGTCGAGCATCGAGTACTCGGTGTGTACGTGGAGGTGGACGAAGTCGGACGAGGCTCCACCGGGCATGCCCGCCAGTCTAAGACCCGCGGCCGGGCCCCAACCCGCGCGCCACGCCCGCCGGCGTCAGTACTCCCGGCCCCGCAGCTGGTCCAGCGCGGCAGCCAGATCCGGCGGCACCGGCGAGGTCACCTCAACCTGGTCACCGCTGATGGGATGGAGAAACGAAAGCTGCTCGGCATGCAGCCACTGCCGGTCCAACCCCAGCTCAGCGGCCAGCCGCGGGTTAGCGCCATACGTCGGGTCACCCAGCAGCGGATGCCCGATGGCGGAAAAGTGGACACGAATCTGGTGGGTCCGCCCAGTCTCGAGGTGGACCCGGGCAACGCACGCACCACGGAACGCCTCGACAACCTCATAGTGCGTCACCGACGGTTTGCCGCCGCTGAGCACCGCGAACTTGAACTCCTTGGAGGGATGGCGCCCAATCGGCGCGTCAATTGTGCCGACCAGCGGATCAGGGTGCCCTTGCATCGCCGCCAGGTACACCTTGGTCACCTCGCGCCGCTTGAACGCCCGCTTCAACCCGGGGTAGGCCCTGTCGGTTTTCGCCACAACCATCAGCCCGGACGTTCCAACATCGAGCCGGTGCACAATGCCCTGTCGCTCCGGCGGCCCAGCCGTGGCGATGCCGTAGCCAGCCGCCGCCAACGCCCCCACAACCGTCGGCCCGGACCATCCAGGCGAGGAGTGCGCGGCCACCCCAACGGGCTTGTCAACAATCACAACATCGTCGTCGTCGTACACCACCTCCATGCCTGGAACCGGTTCAGGCGCCGGAGGGTCCTTGGGCGGCTCAAGCTCAACGGTCATCATCGCCCCGCCACCCAGCCGGTGCGATTTGCCGGTGGTCACCCCATCCACCTCGACCCGACCGGCCATTGCAAGCTCGGCCGCCTTTGCCCGCGAGACCCCCAGCAGGCGCGAGACGGCCACATCGACCCGCTCGCCCACCAGCCCATCAGGCACGATGACGGTCCTAGCCGGCATCGTCACTCGCCTTCTCCGCGGTGGCAGGGTCAGGAGCGGCACGGGGCGGTCTGATTATGGGGACGCCGCGCAGCATCAGCCAGAACACCAAGACCACAGCGAGCACGATGCCGATATCCGCCACGTTTCCGATGAACAGGTCACCGTATGCGATGAAGTCCACCACCAGCCCGCGGCCAAACCCGGGCGGGCGCGCCAGGCGGTCCACCAGGTTCCCCGCTCCGCCCCCCAGGACAAGCGCGGCCACCATCAGCCAGCCGGTCGAGGCGAGTCTGGGCAAGACGACAAGCACCGCGACAATCACGCCAACCGTCACCAGTGTGAACAGCCAGGTTGCGCCATCGCCCAGCGACAAAGCGCCGCCGCCGTTGAGGGTCAGGTGAAGCCTCAGGGCATGGCCAAGTAAAGGAATGGTTTCGCCATCGGAAAGGTTGCCCAAAGCCCACGCCTTGCTTGCTTGGTCGATCCCGGCAAGTGTCAGGGCCAACCCGATGGTGCCCCAGCGTGCCCCGCGGCCAGGAAGTCTGCCCGCCCTCGTGGCGGATGTGCGGCGCCTCAGCGGCGTTCCTCACGTTGCTTGCAGGCCACACACAGCACGGCACGCGGGAACGCCTGAACCCGGGCTTTGCCGATGGGTTCTCCGCACGAATCGCATACTCCGAACGTGCCGGCAACCATTCGGGCAATAGCCAGTTCGGTGTGAAGCACCATGTCCCGTAGCGTGTTGACCATTGTCAGGGCTTGTTCGCGTTCCAGTGCGCGTGAGCCTGTGTCGGCTTGATCGTCACCGGCTCCGCCTGGGTCATTCAGTAGGTCTTCGAGGTCTGCCGAGGCTTCCGCCAGCTCGCCCTGCAGGCGGGTGAGGTCGCTGTTCAGCTCGGCGTGCACCGCTCTGACTTCTGCGGTCAGCCACGGCTTCTCGCCAGGCTTGACAGGCAGGCGCCGCGCGGTTGCCCGCGGGTCGAATTGTCCTGCCGTGTCAGCCACGCCTACCCCCCTAGTTGGGATCCTGCTCGCGCACCGTCTGCGCGCCCACCGTCCCAGGCGCCACCTTGACCCGGAGCCGCCGCCACCTTGCCGTCGATGTCGGCCAACAGGTTCTCCAGATAGGTCTTCAACCGGGTGCGATAGTCGCGTTCAAAGATACGCAGTTCGTCGATCTTGCGCTCGAGGACGCTGCGATCCTGCTCCAGCTTGGACAGCGTGCGGGCCGATGCCTCTTCAGCCTCACGGACAATCCCGGCGGCCTTCGCCTTGGCGTCGTTGAGGATCTGATCGCCCTCTTCTTGGCCAGCCCGGACGTATTCGTCGTGGAGCTTCTGGGCCAGGGCCAGCATCGATGTTGCCGATTGCGGCTCGGGGCCTTGGCTTGGCTCCTTTGCGCCCAACGTGGGCAGCAACTCAGGCTCCGGCGGCAGTGGCGGCGCCACAATGGTCGGCTCATCAACTCCGACTGGAACTCCGCCTCCACTGCGGGACAACTCTTCGACCCGCTGGTTTGCTGCGGCGAGGGCGGCCTTGAGCTTCTCGTTCTCCTCACTCAGGGCCCGCATCGACAGGGCGACCTCATCCAGGAAATCGTCGACCTCGACTTGGTCGTAGCCCTCACGGAACTTCGTCGGCTGGAACTTCTTCAGGACCACATCGTCGGCGGTCAGTTGCGCCATGGTTCGGATTCACCTCTACTTGTCGTCAAGGCCTACGCAGACCTAGTACTTCGGGTACACGCTAGCGGGATCGCCACGGTAACCGGGCTTATCCTAGCCCGCCCAATCGGATGGCGAGCCGGAACAGCGCCGATGACAACGCTGTGGCGGCTAGCAGCACCGCAGCGAATGCCACATCAAGGGCCATCCCGCCCAGTCGTACGGGCGGGATGAACCGTCTGGCCAGGCGTAACGGCGGGTCAGTGACGGTGTAGACCATCTCGACAATCACGGCGACCCAACCACGGGGCCGCCACGCCCGGGCGAAGACTAAAACCAGCTCCAGCACGAGACGCGCCATGAGCAGAAGTACATACGCCTGCGCCGCGAACGCGATGACCGAGACGGCCAACGCCATCGGCTAGTTCCCGTCGTATGAATTACGCCGCCCGTCGCCGCTTTCAGCGGTCACCTCGACGGTGGCCGGGGAAAGTAGAAACACTTGCGGCGTGATGCGCTCGAGCTTGCCGTGAAGCGCGAGCACCAATCCGGAGGCGAAATCCACCAGCCGGCGGGAATCGCCATCGGTGGCTTCGGTCAGGTTCATGATGACCGGGATGCCCTCCCGGTACGCTTCGCCAACGGTCCGCGCATCGCGGAAGATGCGTGGCCGTACGGTCACGATCCGGTGCATGGCATCCACCACCGGTTGGATGTGTGGCCGCTCGGCCCGGCGGTGGGATCCGATTGGAGTGACATTGGCAAAGGCCTCCTCCGTTCGTTCATCGGTCCATTCCTCGTCGAGAGCGGCCTCGGTGCCGAAACCCAGAGTACTGAAGAAGCGGCTCGCTTTTCCGGCCATGAAGAGTCTCCTTGTGGTTATAAGGGCGGGGAAGTTCAGCCCTAACCGACGCTAGTAGCCACCCCCGCAGCACCAGGGGACCGACACGCCGAGTGTCGAAAGCTATTCCTTGAGAAAGTCAGGTACGTCGATGTCTTCCTTGGGCGGAGTGGTCCGATTCCGGATCTGGTCATACACCGGCAGACCGGTATCGAAGGACGTTGTCGGCGCGCTCGGATCGACCGTCCCACGCGAGCGGGATGGCAGCGGCTGGATACGCGGCGGGATGAGCACGTCTGGACCCTTGGCGCGGGTTGGCACGGCCGGCACGTCCGTGCGGGCGGTGGGCGGCGCCGTGGGGACCGGCTGCGCGGGCGGAGGTGTCGGCGCGGCGGCAGGCTGCGGCGGCGCGGGGATGCTCGGCGGGATGTTCGGTGGGGTTGGCACCTGCTCGGCCTGTGCGGCCTGTGCCGCTTGGGCTGCCTGTGCGGCTTGTGCGGCAATCTGATCCCGCGTGCGGTTGGCGGCCGGCGGGTCGAAGCCGGCGGCGATGACGGTGACGCGGACCTCGTCAGCCAAAGCGTCATCGATGACACACCCGAAGATGATGTTGGCGTCATCGTGGGCGGCTTCACGCACAAGGCTGGCTGCCTGGTTGATCTCCACCAACGACATGTCAGAGCCACCCTGGATGGACAGCAGCGCGGCGTGGGCGCCTTCGATGCTGGCCTCAAGCAGCGGCGAGGAGATGGCGAGTTCTGCGGCGCGGACGGTGCGGTCTTCGCCGCGGGCCGATCCGATGCCCATCAATGCCGATCCAGCGCCCTGCATAACCGACTTGACGTCGGCAAAGTCCAGGTTGATAAGCCCTGGCACGGTGATGAGATCTGTGATGCCTTGCACGCCGGAAAGCAACACTTGATCAGCAGCACGGAATGCCTCGAGCACGGTGATTCCGGGATCGGAGATCTCCATTAGGCGCTCGTTGGGGATAACGATCAGCGTGTCAACCTCGGTGCGAAGAGCCTGAATACCCGAGTCAGCCTGCGATTCGCGCCGGCGGCCCTCAAAGCGGAACGGCCTGGTGACCACACCAATGGTCAGTGCGCCTAGTTCGCGGGCAATGCGGGCGACGATGGGCGCGCCACCGGTTCCTGTGCCGCCACCTTCTCCGGCTGCAACGAACACCATGTCTGCGCCGTGAAGGACCTCAGCGATCTCCTCTTGGTGCTCCTCGGTTGCGCGCCGGCCAATCTCCGGGTCTGCCCCGGCGCCCAGACCACGGGTCTGATCTCGGCCAAGATCGAGTTTGACATCAGCGTCAGACATCAGCAGGGCCTGGGCATCTGTGTTCATCGCGATGAACTCAACGCCCTTGAGTCCTGACTCAATCATCCGGTTGACGGCGTTGACGCCACCGCCACCTATTCCCACTACCTTGATGACTGCGAGGTAGTTCTGCGGTGCCGCCACGGGATCCTCCGGGAATGACTAAAGCTCAGCTTGAGGGTGATATTGCCTGCTCACTTGCGTGATGCCCACCGTAGGCCAGCCACCCGGCGCTAACAACAACCGCGCCCAGCGTGTCGCGCTAATGACTCGGGGTTGGGCACGGGCCTAGGAGCGGCGCAGGGTTGCCAGGAGGGTCTTGTCGGCTCGAGCCGCCGCGGCTGCCACCAGCGCAGCGGCCACAAGCGCGCCGGCCACACCTCCGGCCAGGCTGGTCCACGGATCTACTCCGCCCAGCACATCCGGATCTAGGAGTCTGTTCCAGGCTGGGAGTCCATTTCCGCCCAGGCCGGTGGCGACGGCCGCGCCTGCGGCCCTGCCGATAACTGCGCCCACGGCAGCGGCCAAGACGCCGAGTCCGAGCAGACGCCACAGTCCCGCCACTGCGGCGGGGGATGCGGCTCGGCGAACGGCGAAGATCAGGCCGGTGGCCGCCATCGTCAGCCCCACGGTGGAGCCGAAGCCGAGACCGCGCATGGTGCCGACAGAATCCGGCCCACCGGCGGTCCAAACCAACACACCGAGCCCGGAAACCGCCGCGACCGCCAGCCAGCCTGCGCCGGCCCACGCGACTGCCAGGCGCGGCCGGCCCACGGTGTACAGCACGCGCGTGGTGTGCGCCATCAGGCAGAATCCGACAAGGCCTGGCGCAAACCAGGTCAGCGCCTCGGCCAGCCCAACAACCCGGCCGGATAGGTCGATGGCGGAGAACACCCGCTCCACGGCAGGCGCCACCGCGATCAGTGCAGCCGCGCCAAGTAGCCCGGCCACACCGACGGCCCGTCCGGTCACCGCGGCGGTGGATGCCAAGGCGTGGGAGTCCAGCCGGTCGCCGTGCTCCGCCAACCGCGGAAAAGCTGCCGTGACCAGCGGAATCGCCAGCACCGCGTAGGGCAGAACGTATATCGCCTGGGTGTAGGAGTACGTGGGCAGCGCGCCCACCCCGCCGCGCGCCAGGGCCAGCCACATCACCACCACCACGCTGACCTGCTGGGCAACCAGCGCCCCCATTCCGGCCGCCGCCAGCCCAAGCGCCCGCCGTGCGATCTGCCGGTCAATCCGCCAAGTGGGCCGCAGCCGCAGCCCCGCGCGCAACGCAGGAATCAGCAGCGGCAGCGTCAACACAGCAACTCCGGCGGTGGTTCCCCATCCCAGCCACGCCAACGCCCCAGAGCTCAGCGCCGCCGGATCACCTCGCTGCGGCCCTGTGACCTGCCCAAACACCCAGTACACGGCTATGACGGTCACAGAACTGAGCAACGGCGCGGCCGCCGGCCAGAAGAAGCGTTTGTCCGCCTGCAACGTCCCGGCCAGCACCAGCCCAATGCCGTACAGCGGAATCTGCGGCGCGAACGTGGCCAGCAAAGTCGCCGCGGCCTGCCGGGTGGCCGCCTCGTCCGGCCCGCTCAGGAACAGGCCAACAATCGGTTCGGCAAGCAGCGCCACAACCACCGCGACAGGCACGAGCACCGCCATCGTCCATGTGCCGAGGGCGGACGCCGTGCGGGCCGCATCCTCACGCCGCCCCGACGCCAAGGGCCCCGCTAGCAGCGGCACCAACGCCACCGCGAGCCCGCCGCCCGCCACAACCTCGAACAGCACGTTCGGAATCGTGTTGGCGGCCGTGTAGGCGTCGCCCAGTGCTGTGGAGCCGATCATGGGCGAGAACACGCCCCACCTGGCAAATCCGGCTAGCCGCGCCGCGACCGTCACGCCTGAGATGATCGCCGCCCCACCGACGATGCCGCCCCAAACCCCTCGCGAGCGCCTTGCCTTCCCGCCGGTGCCGGCCGGCGCATTTTGCGAACGGGTCGCCTCCCCGAGGCGTGAGTCCGCTGCCTTAGGCCGCACCCCTAAACCCTAGCCCGCCGGGCAGTGGCCGCCCGGGTCACTTTGGCACGCCCTGGTGGCGGCGGCCGGCGGCGTCGATTCGGCTCAGGACCGGGTTGTTGGCTATCACCTCGGAGAATGACACGCGCTCTGCCGCGGCGGTCAGACCCGCCAGCCCGGCCAGCGCCGCCAGCCGGAACCGCAGCGTGGCCCCTTGCACCGCAGCAACGCCCACGGCGGCGCCGAGCGCGGCCGCCCCACAGTCACCCAACATGGTGCGTTCAGCCAGGTCATCCCGCACGATGACGCCACTTGCGCCCAGCGCGGCCGTCGCCACGGCGCCTGGGGCGCCGGCCCGTGCAGACAGGAAGGTGGCAGGCACGC
>JAIRRT010000139.1 GCA_031255835.1 Bifidobacteriaceae bacterium
TGGCAACCTTATCCCCCGGGCTCATTCCGAAATTCATCAGGTTTGGACCCGTAATCTCGTGGCCCGTGATGTCGTTCGTGCCGTCGAGCGAATATCCGATTGAGGTTCCACCGTCTGCGCGATCTGCGCTGATGTCCCAAGCCTTGACGTCGGCTTGGTTGACTGCAACGCCGAACGTGCCGGTCTGGATGTTGCCAGCGGTCAGGCTGGCGGACTGGGTCCACAGGGCGAAGGTGCTTCCTCCGAGCAACAGGGCGCCCCCGCAGACTGCGGCAATAAGGGCCTTGCGGCGCCGCGAACGGGACTCTGCCGACGCGGTGGTGTTGGTCATAGTTGTCATGTTCTTGCCTTTCAGATTAGTTGCTTGGGCGAGGCGCACGCCGGCCCTTATTTGGCCCCTTTTGGGCCCTTTATCATTCCTGCGGTGAAGTGACTTCGTGAGTCACTTTCAGACCGCCGTCCGCCAACTCGTCCGCTGGGTCCGGAAGGATGGTTGCTCGCCATGTATCGGTGTCGCTAACCGGTTCACCCTCCGGCCCGCTAGCCGTAACAGTCGCAGTGTTCTCATAAGATCCATACTTGCTCGGATCCAGATTGGCTACTGCTGTCACACACCAGTGGTCGGTCGATTGTTTCAACATCCCATAGGCCTGGGATATTCCCGAGATACCCGAGAGATTCGAAGGAGTTTCGTCGTCGGCTGCGCCGACATAGCACTGAGCCGGTCCTGAAACCTTGAAAATGTCCAGCACAGCCGTATCGAACACCCCGTCAGGGGCAAAGTCCGGTGTGATGGTGTATTTCATCCCAGCGTTGCCCGGTGCGGCCATGACCACATCGAATGTCCATGCCATGCCTGCACCCTCGGCGTCGATCACATCGGCCGCCTCATTTGGGCCTAGCCTGACCAGGAGCTGATCAGTAGGCCCCGTGGCTACGCTATGTGCCTCGGGATCATCGCCCACCGGCACTAACTCCGAGACCGCGAACCCAACCTTGCCGATGGCAATTTCGGTTTGCGGAATCATGTCTGTACTCATCCACAGCCCGTGGGCACCTGCGGCCGTTCCGGCCACAGCCCCTGCTGTAAGTGCCGCCACGGTCAGGGCGGCCCACCGCCGGCGGGTCCAGCGGCTCATAGTGGGCAGGTTCATGATTCCCCACCCTCCGATTCGACGTGGCGGGTCTGCTCCAGCGCCACTTGAACCATTCCAAAGTCGTGCTCGCCAGCCACCATGGCGGAGTCAGATGTCGGATCTGCGTACTCCATCTCAGTGATGGTCAGTTCGATCTCCAGCCTCACAGACTGTTGATCACCCTTCGGCACGTCGGTCCAGCGCAACTCCTCCCCCAGAGAGGAGGATGCCCGTACCTGACCGCTTGAGTCCTTGAACACCATCGTGCCTGTTACGAACGCAGGGACGGGGTTGATAGGACGGGCAATCAGGTCCGCTGCCACGTTGTTGCCAGCCAGGGTTGTGCGGAGGTCCGCTGCGATGACGAGCTTGTCACCGCGCGTGGTCACCCATTGATCGGCAATCTCGGCCACAGAGTTCGATCCGTGACGGTCAGCCACGGCGATCCCGGGGCTCTGCTCGCTCCAGGACGATGCCAGCATGTTCAAGGCAAACGAGCCTGTCGCCACCTCTTCATCCAGCGGCACAGTCTGATGCCACAAAGCATTCGCGCCGATCACACCTATGGCCAACGCCACAACCAGCCCTACAGTGCTGGAAACAACGGTGCGCAGCCCCCGCAGTCCGCGCGACTTGGCGCCGGACTTGGTCTGTGTAACAGGACCACTCATTTCTCGGCGCCTCCTTTCGCGGTGTCTGACTGGGGTGGTGTGACGGTTGTTGGTCCGCTTAGCCAAGAGGCCTCGGGCCATCCGTCGCTTCTCTGGCTACTGCCAGCGCCACTATGTCTGTCAACAACGCCGCTGCCGCATGTATTCCGCTCAACGCGATCAGCATCGAGTCCCCTGGCAGCAAGGTATGAGGCGTCCGATGCCGCACGGCCAGGCTGCGTCGCAGCGGGCAGCTCCACCTGGGCAGGCTCTTCCTTCTCGGCTCTGCGCCGCAGAGCGATCAGGATGATGCCGACTACTCCGCCGAGCACCGCTCCCACCATGGCAGATATGGATGAACTCCCTGTATGTGGCAGGCGTCCACCGGCCTGAGGTGCATCGCCAGCAGCGTCATCGGCACCACCGGTACCTGTGCGGTCCTTGGCGCGGTCTTTGCCACCACCCGTGCCGCCAGACTCACCACCGGTCTTGTCGCCAGAGTTGCCGCCGGAGCTGTCCCCGGCACTCCCGGCGGAATCGCTACCAGACTTGCCGCCAGAGCTGCCACCGGAATCGCCGCCGGACTTGTCGCCAGACTGACCGCCGGAGTTCCCACCGGAATCGCCGCCTGCCGCGCCGCCGCCGTTTTCACCGCCACCCTGGCTCTCGTCGCCAGCTCCACCGGAACCACCCGAACCACCACCGGAACCTCCGGAGCCACCCGAACCACCACCAGAGCCACCGGAACCGCCAGAGCCACCGGAACCACCGGAACCGCCGCCGCCATCACCACCGCCGTCATCTGGGTTGCAGCCCCAACTGTCATCTTGCGTTGGATCGGCATCGCCCTGCATGGTCAGGCGGACATCGAAAGTGACTGTGGC
>JAIRRT010000159.1 GCA_031255835.1 Bifidobacteriaceae bacterium
CTCGCCCAGGTCCTGTCCGATTTCGCCCCGGCGGCGGTGGCCGAGGCGGATTCGGCCGCGGGCCCGGCTGGCCCACCTACGGAAGCCCAGATCGCGGCTGCGGAACTTTGGGCCAGGTCCAGGGCCGCGTCTATCCTTGGTTTGGGCGCCCAAGCCGGACCGGTGGCGGATGGGCTAGGGCCGGCATCGTCCACCGCGAAAGGTGGGGATTGGTGACTTTCTGGCTGACGGCGCTGGGGATTGTGGTGTTCGCGGTGTCGCTGACGGTGTCGGTTGCCTGGCATGAGCTTGGTCACCTGCTGCCGGCCAAGGCGTTTGGCGTGCGGGTGATGAGGTACTTCGTCGGGTTTGGGCCAACGCTGTTCTCGCGCAAGTTTGGCGATACCGAGTACGGCGTCAAGGCGCTGCCGCTGGGCGGGTTCATCCGCATGGCCGGGATGTATTCCCCGGTCAGCAGCCGCCGGCAGCCGCGTTGGCGCTGGCGAGCGACCCTGGAAGCCGAGGTCCGCCAGCTCAGCGCCGAGGAGACAGAAACGGCTGGTGAGCAGCACACCTTCTACAACCTGTCCGCCCCGCGCAAGGCGATCATCATGCTTGGCGGGCCAACCATGAACCTGATCCTCGCGGTGGTTCTCGAAGCGGTCGTGTTCAGCGGGATTGGCGCGTTTTCGCTGCCCAGCCTCACGCTGGAGGATGTTTCGCCGTGCGTCTCGCCAACCGAAGGCGTGGTGGATTGCCAGTCCGATGGCGCGGTGCCCTCCCCAGCTGCGGCCGCCGGTTTGCAGGCCGGGGACAAGGTGGTGGCGTGGGACGGGATCGAGGTGGACACCTGGGATGCCTTCCGCGAGGCGGTTGCCCTGACCGGAGGGGATACGGCCAGCGCCACAGTTGAGCGCGGTGGTCAACAGCAGGTTTTGCAGGTCACCCCCGCCGTGATCGAGGTGTCCGATGCCGCCGGCGAGACCCAGTCAGCGGTGGTGATCGGCGTAACGAGCCAGCTGGAGCGGATCCGGGTGCCTCTTGGCGAGGTTCCGGGCATCATCTGGGCCCAGATTGCCGGAGCAGGCAAGGCGTACGCCCGGCTGCCGGTGTCGGTTTGGCAGACGGCGCGGGACACATTGGGCGGTCAGGAGCGCGATCCGTCGCAGTCACCCATGTCGATTGTGGGAATCGCCCGGCTGCAAGGTGAAGCCACGGCCGATGCAAGCGGCGGTGCCCAAAGCGATGCGTGGACCGAACGGTGGGCGTCCTGGCTGTCCATTGCCGCCATGCTCAACCTGGCGCTCTGGCTGTTCAACCTGCTGCCGCTGCTTCCGCTGGACGGCGGCCACGTGGCGGGTGCCGCGGTGGAAGGGCTGCGACGTACGTGGGCCAGGCTGCGGCATCGTCCACTCCCAGGGCCGCTGGACCTGGCCCGCGCAATCCCGGTGACCTACGCCGTGTTCATCGCCATCATCATCATGACCCTGGTGCTGGTCTGGGCCGACATTGTGAACCCGATACCGCTCTAGCCCAGCGCGTTCCGTGCTCGCTGGGAGCGGCGCTGCGTGTGCGAGAGGGAGCGGCGCTGCGTGCGCGTGGGGGAGCGGCGCTGCGTGCGCGCGGGGTAGCGGACCACATCCGCCAGACCCAACGCGCCTGGTGTTGCTTGCGCTGTGCATGGGGAATACTTGGTGAGCGTGAGTTCACAACGGTGCGCCGCAATGCCCAGCGGGCCGGACGGTTCACCACCGTGGCCCAGGCGGGCTAGCCGCCGCATCCAGGTTGGAGCAGTCCCGGTGGGTGGCGGGGCGCCAGTTTCGGTCCAGTCCATGACAACCACCAGGACCGCCGATGTCGAGGCGACCCTGCGGCAGATCGCTGAATTGACCGCAGCTGGTTGCGACATTGTTCGCGTGGCAGTTCCGGCCCAAGAAGACGCCGACGCGCTGGCGCAGATCGCCAAACAGTCGCGGATTCCCGTCATAGCCGATATCCATTTCCAGCCGCGTTACGTGTTTGCCGCCATAGATGCCGGGTGTGGTGCCGTACGTGTGAACCCGGGCAACATTCGCGCGTTTGATGATCAAGTTGCCCAAATCGCCAAAGCGGCCGCCGATGCCGGAGTGTCCTTGCGTATAGGGGTGAACGCTGGCTCGTTGGACCGCCGGCAACTCGCCAAGTACGGCAAGGCGACGCCCGAGGCCCTGGTTGAGTCCGCCATCGTCGAGGCATCATTGTTTGAAGAACATGGATTCCATGATTTTAAGATCTCGGTGAAGCATCATGATCCAGTGGTGATGATCCGGGCATATGAGCAGCTAGCGGCGGCCGGGGATTGGCCACTCCACCTCGGGGTGACTGAGGCCGGGCCGGCGTTCCAGGGGACTGTGAAATCCGCGGCGGCATTTGGGGCTCTGCTGTGCCAAGGGATTGGGGATACAATCCGGGTCTCACTTACCGCTCCTCCAGTTGAAGAAGTCAAAGTCGGGGTGGCGCTTCTGCAATCATTGGGGCTGCGCGAGCGAGGTCTGGAAATTGTTTCATGCCCCTCATGCGGGCGCTGCCAAGTCGATGTTTTGGAACTGACCGAACGTGTGACCGAGGGTTTGGAGAACCTGACTGTGCCGCTGCGGGTGGCCGTCATGGGGTGTGTTGTCAACGGGCCAGGCGAGGCCCGCGAGGCTGATCTCGGGGTGGCTTCAGGCAACGGGAAAGGCCAGATTTTCATCCGGGGTGAGGTTGTCCAGACCGTCCCTGAGGATCAGATTGTCGAGGTCCTGCTCGATCACGCCCACCGCCTGGCCCAAGATGAGGCGCCACCGCCATGACCTGGACCGGTATGGGCGGTGCCCTGGCTTGGCCCCGCCTGGTGCGGCGCCGCAGCGGGCCACGCGTGCTGGGGCATGATGAGCTGCCCGCCGCGATGGAGCTGGCGCAGCGAGCCGGGCCGCAGGGCGTGCTGGCCGGGGCACGGATGTCTGAAACGACCTCGGTGTGGGGGGAGGTCTGGGGCTTTGGTGAGCCAGGCGAGCTGCGGTCAATCTGCTGGTTTGGCGGCACGCTGATCCCTGTCGGGGTGGACTCGGAGGACATCCCTGCCCTGGTCACAAGGGCGCGCGGCCGCGGGCGAGGCTGCGCTTCGATTGTGGGTGACGCCCAAACAGTGCTGGAGCTGTGGCGCGGCCTGGAGTCATATTGGCCGCAGGCCCGGACCGTGCGCCGCGATCAACCCCTGCTGGAGATCACCGGGCCGCCCAAGGTTGAGCCGGACAGGCTTGTGCGCCGAGCAACCCCGGCCGAGCTGCCAGCCGTCCTGCCTGCCGCCATCGCGATGTTCACCGAGGAGCTTGGCTTCTCACCGCTGCGGGACGGCCCGGGCTATCGCCACCGCGTGGCGGACCTGCTAGCCCACGCCCTGACCTACGTTCGGTTTGATGAAGCCAGCCCGGAACCCAGGGTGGAGTTCAAGGCTGACTTGGGGGCCGCCATCGGCGGCAATGCCCAGATTCACGGGGTTTGGGTGGACCCGAGGCATCGCGGTCACCACGTGGCGCGTCACGGGGTGGCGGCGGTGGTGGCCGACGCGCTGGAGCGGGGGTTCACTTCGATTTCGCTTTACGTGAACTCCCACAACACCGCTGCCCTGGCGGCATATCAAGCCGTTGGGTTTAGACAAATCGGGACGTGGGCCACCGTCATGTTCTGACAGCGCGTGGGCGCGGCGCCAGCGTTGATGCTGCGGCAAGGTGTAATATACATAGCCGGGTTGAGCCTTTGGTTCGGCGTTGCACTGCTGCACCATGCGGCTTGGCCTGCCAGTGGAGCCCCAATCTGGCAATTGGTTCACAAATTACCTGGAGGAGAATAGCAGTGCGCGGTTTTGGAATGCACTCTGTAGGGAAAGTAGGCTGGATTGAGAAAGACAGGCCGGCCTGTGGGCCGCTTGACGCAATCATCCGGCCAACAATGGTTGCACCTTGCAGCTCAGACACACACGTCAGCCACGGCGGGTCAGGTCCCCATGAGAATCTGATCCTCGGCCATGAGGCCGTCGGAATTGTTGATGAAGTCGGGTCCGATGTCGTCACATTCGCTCCCGGGGACTATGTGGTAGTTCCTTGTGTCACCCCTGATTGGCTGTGCCCTGGCGCACAGAATGCACGTTCCACTTCGCATGATGTCGGCCCGTTTGGCTCTTTCAAGCTTGTCGGGTCCAAAGACGGCGTAATGGCCGAGTTTTTCCACGTCAACCTGGCAGATGCCAACCTGACAAAGCTGCCTGAGGGTGTGGCTCCAGAGGCCGCATTGATGATCGTTGACATGATGTCTACGGGTTTCCACGGCGCTGAGGTGGCCGATATAACACCAGGTGACACGGTTGTTGTGATCGGGATCGGGCCCGTTGGGCTCATGGCCATTGCTGGAGCGGCGCTGCGCGGCGCAGGCCGGCTGATCGCTGTCGGCACCAGGCCGGCCGCCATTGAGGTCGCCAAAGGCTACGGCGCCACCGAGATCATTTCCTACAAGCACGGCCCAATCGATGCCCAGGTGCGCGAATTGACCGGCGGCGCCGGCGCGGACAGGGTGATCGTTGCAGGCGGTTCGGCTGACACGCTTGGGCAGGCCATTCGGATGACCCGGCCAACCGGCATCGTCTCCAACATCAATTTCTTTGACATCACGGACAAGTTCTCCATTCCGGCACTTGACTGGGGTCTGGGAATGGCCGATATCGACATTCGCGGCAGCTTCTGCCCCGGTGGTGCGGTGCGTATGGCCAAGCTGTTGGACATCGTCAAGTACGGCCGCTGCGATCCGACCAAGATCATCTCCCACACGTTCACCGGATTCGACAAGATGCCGGCGGCGTTCGAGCTGATGGATGTCAAGGCACCCGATCTGATCAAGCCGATGGTGATCCTGGACGCCTGATCCGGGGCCGGACGGTCTTACACTTGGGGTCCATGACCCACATCCTTTCCTGCGTGGCCTGGCCGTACGCCAACGGTCCACGCCACATCGGCCACGTGGCCGGCTTTGGTGTCCCCTCGGACGTGTTCTCGCGCTACATGCGCATGGCCGGCCACGATGTGCTGATGGTGTCCGGCACGGACGAGCACGGCACCCCGATTCTGGTCCAGGCTGAAGAGGATGGGATCACTGCCCAGGAGCTGGCTGACCGCTACAACCGGGTGATTGTGGAGGATCTCCAGGCCTTGGGGCTGTCATATGACCTGTTCACCCGGACAACCACGGCCAACCACTACGCCGTCACCCAGGAGATGTTCCGCACCGTTCACAAGAACGGCTACATGGTTGAGCGGACCACAATGGGCGCAGTTTCGCCATCGACAGGCCGGACTCTGCCGGACCGCTACATCGAGGGAACCTGCCCGCTGTGCGGCTATGAATCGGCCCGCGGGGATCAGTGCGACAACTGCGGCAACCAGCTTGACCCGGTGGACCTGATCGATCCGAGGTCGCGGATCAACGGTGAGGTGCCGAAGTTCGTCTCCTCGCAGCACTTCTTCCTCGACCTGCCCGCCTTGGTCGATGCATTGACCGCCTGGCTGCGGACCCGCACATCGTGGCGGCCCAACGTGCTGAACTTCTCGCTCAACCTGCTCGATGACGTCCGCCCGCGCCCCATGACCAGGGACATCGACTGGGGCATCCCGGTGCCGTTGCCTGGATGGGAAGACAACGGCAACAAGCGTCTGTACGTCTGGTTTGACGCGGTGGTGGGGTATTTGTCGGCCTCCGTCGAGTGGGCCAGGCGCAAGGCACAGGCCAGCGGGAATCCTTTGGACGTCGATGCCTGGCGCCAGTGGTGGAATGATCCTCAAGCGCTGTCCTATTACTTCATGGGCAAAGACAACATCACGTTCCATTCCCAAATCTGGCCAGCCGAGTTGTTGGCCTATAACGGGCAAGGCGCCGCCGGTGGCGATCCAGGGTCCTTTGGCACACTGAATCTGCCAACCGAGGTTGTTTCTTCTGAGTTCTTGACGATGGAGGGCCGCCAGTTCTCCTCCTCCCGCCGCGTTGTCATATATGTGCGTGATATGTTGGAGCGTTACCAGGGTGATGCTTTGCGGTATTTCATCGCTGTGGCTGGACCCGAATCACAAGATTCAGACTTCACGTGGGAAGAGTTCAAACGCCGCACAAACGATGAATTGGTGGCCGGCTGGGGAAACCTGGTCAACAGGACAGTCAACCTGATCCACAAGAACATCGGCACCATCCCACCTCCCGGCCCCCGCACCCCCGTGGACGATGCCGTCCTGGCAGCAACCTCAGCCGGGTTCACCGAGGTGGGGGACGCCATCGGACGCCAACGTCAGCGGGCTGGGATCGCGGCAGCAATGCGGCTTGTGGGGGAGGTCAACAAGTATTTGGCCACCACGGCTCCATGGAAACTGGCCAAGGGCGATGAGGCTGACCAGGCGCGTATGCGAGATGTTCTTCACGTCGCAGCGCAGGCAGTCAGCGATTGCAACCGGCTTTTGGCGCCGTATTTGCCACATGCCGCTCAAGCCGTTGATAAGGCGCTCGGGTTTGACAGGGCATTTGGCAATGCGCCGCAAATCGAAGAGGTGACGGATCTGGACAAGCCAGAGCGACACTATCCCATCATCACCGGCGACTATTCCGACACGCCGCAATGGGCATCAGAACCGATTCCACCGGGCCAAGATGTCCCGCCGGCAAAGCCGATTTTCACCAAACTAGATGATTCAATTGTGGCCGAGGAATTGGCCCGCCTGGACACCCAACCCTGACCGCCAAACCCCCAGACCTGAGCAGGCACCCCCCCAACCGGCCACCCCGCGGGCCTGACCGGTCAGCGGCCGCCGCCGGCACCGGCATCGTCCATCCCGCTGCGCCAACGGCGTGCGGCGGGGAGAGCGGTAGTGTCTTGCGCCATGGCTACACCGATGGCAACCCCACCCGCCAACCGCCCCGAAGACACTCTGGCCGCACTCGGCCTGACCCTGCCGCCCGCGCCCGCGCCGGCCGCCGCATACAGCACCGTCAGGATTGACGGACGGCACGTTTACCTGTCCGGTCACCTCGCGATGAGCGAAGGCAAGGTCGCCTGCGCCGGGAAGGTGGGGCGGGACATCGGCCAGACCGAGGCCTACGAATCCGCCCAGATGGCCTGCTTGGGGATGATCGCCTCGCTCAAGGCCCGGCTCGGCGAGCTGAGCCGCGTGGCTGGGTTCGTCAAGCTGACCGTGTTCGTCAACGCCACCGAGGACTTCGGCGCCCAACCCGCAGTGGCCGATGGCGCCAGCGACCTTCTCGGCAAGGTGTTCGGCCCCCGCGGCACCCACGTCCGCTCCGCCGTAGGCGTGGCCTCACTGCCATTCGGCGCCTCAACCGAGATCGAAGCCATAGCCCTGATCGACTAGCCCCCCGAGAACGCCCGCCGGTGGGCTGATGGGCAATGAGGACAAGTTCGTGCTCAGCAAGCAGGCGTCGCTAGAACCACCACGACCGGAACTGCTCAAGACGTGGGGATACCTCCTGGTTTGCCCGCGCTGGGGCTCAATTGGTCAGTTAAGCACCTCTGATCAGGCCGCCCACCCGCCCTGTCGTGCTCAGGCCCATCGGGGTGGATGTGCTTAAGTGACCAATTGGCGAGCCAGGCGGCTCAATTGGTCAGTTAAGCACCTCCGACCAGGCCAACCACGGCTGAGGGGTGAGGTTGGGGGGAGACGCACTCGCGCACCTCCTTGTCCGCAGCCACCTATCGGATCCGAACCACTCGACGTCCAGGAACTGGACCACCACC
>JAIRRT010000166.1 GCA_031255835.1 Bifidobacteriaceae bacterium
CGCCAGGCGCCGGGATTATCGGAAGGTGCACCACCTCGCCAATCCGAATGGTCACAACCGGAGAACCCGAGCTGACCCAACCAGGCAGGTTTGCGGCATCGGCGGCGGCACCTACCAGAGGGGAAACCCCGGTGGCGGACTTGACTGCTGCAGCCAACTGCTCGGCACATTCAGCGGTCCGCGCCCCGATATCGACCACCCCAGGCCCATAGTGCGGCCCAAACCAGGTCCACCCGCCAACAGTGTTGACAGCTCTGGCCGCCAACGTGGCCAGGGAGTTGACGTCGGTTCGCGAGAAGTCGCGGTGCACCAAAGTCACCGTCCCAAGCCCCTGACGCGCCAACGCGGCGGTAAGTGGCCCGACTTCCTCACTGGACAGCCGCGAAACCGCAACTACAAAGCCGCTTTGGTCAGGTGCCATCCACAGATCGATGTAGCGGTCGGCCAGGACCTGGACCGCTTTGCCGTGCGGCGAATCCGCTGTTTGCCCTGGATCGCCCCACTCCAGCCACGGCCCAACACAGGCAGATTGCTCTTGAACACTTGGACCACGGGCTGCGTTCGCAGGCGGAACCGCCGTACACATCATGCCGGCCAGTGCAACACACGTCAGCCAGCCGACGATGGCGGCACGTCTCTGCCGCCTGGACCGGTCCCGTCCGGACCGTCCCGTGGCAAGACTCATCAACGCGTCCAATTAGGGCGCCCCCTCTCCCTTAAACCGCGCTGCGGACAAGGTCAGGCCGCTGCGCGCAGTCCGCCAGTAAGACGAACCGTTCTGCCATCTTCTTCCGAGTCCCTGGTCAGCGCCACCCCTCCCGCACAAAAGTGAGAAATCCCACCTCACATGCAGGCGTTGCCGCGGCGCCGGCCCAGCGCCGACAACCGCGCCACTACACTGGCGCGGTGACTTTGGGGTTGCCTGGTGGGGACGCGCGCCTGCCGCACCGGCGTGGGCCGCTGCGTGCGGGGGACAGGGTGCAGCTGACCGATCCAAAGGGGCGTCACAACACCATCGAGCTGACGCCAGGCAAGACGTTCCACACCTATCGCGGGGCGTTCTCCCATGACGATTTGATTGGCCGCCCGGACGCCAGCGTCATCACAACAGGCGGCGGGATCGAATACCTCGCGATGCGGCCACTGCTCTCAGACTGGGTGTTGTCGATGCCCCGTGGCGCAGCCGTGGTCTACCCGAAGGATGCTGCGCAGATTGTCGCGTTGGGGGATATCTACCCCGGCGCTCGCGTGATCGAGGCCGGCGCCGGATCCGGCGGGCTGACTATGTCGCTGCTCAGAGCGGTTGGTGAGGCCGGCGCATTGCTGTCGGTGGAGCGACGCGCCGACTTTGCCGACATTGCCCGAGCCAACGTCGAGGCGTTCTTTGGCGGGCCGCACCCAGCCTGGCGCCTAGTGGTTGGCGAGTTATCCGAGGTAATAGCCCAAGAGGTGGACGATGCCGGCCCACCCCCTGACCACGGCCCTATCGCTGACCGAGTGGTTCTGGATCTGCTGGCGCCTTGGGAGAATCTCGACGCCGCTGCGGCGGCGCTCGAGCCGGGCGGGGTGCTGATGGCCTACGTCGCCACCGTGACGCAGCTGTCGCGTCTGGCCGAGGCAGTGCGGGCCGATGGACGGTTCACTGAGCCGGCCGCCTGGGAGTCGATGGTCCGCAGCTGGCATTTGGACGGCCTGGCCGTCCGGCCAAACCACCGGATGGTGGCGCACACAGGCTTCCTGCTGTCCGCGCGCCGGATGGCTCCCGGCGTCACCCCACCAACCCGCCGCCGCCGCCCAGCACCCGGCGCCCATGACGACGTCCCCTGGGGAGCTGAATCCGAAGGCCAGTGGGAAGCCCAAGACCTCGGCATCCCCACACCATCGGAAAAGAAGATCCGCAAGGTGAGGGCCGGCATCGTGCGCGGTGAGAAGGCGGAAGAAGGCGAAACGTGACCGAGACGCCCTATGACCGGGCCACACGGCGCGCTGCCGGCCTGGAGGAGAAGAACGCGCGGCTGACCAAGTCCCTGATGGACGCGCGCGACAGGTTGACCGAGTTGCGCGCCCAGCTCGACGCCATGCACCAGCCGCCTGGGAGCTACGCGCTGTTCCTGGCATCGAAGGACGATGCCGCTGAGGTCGCCTCCCAGGGCCGGCGCCTGCTGGTCCCTGTCTCACCCAACGTGTCGCTGGCATCGCTCCTACCAGGCCAAACAGTCCGGCTGAATGAGTCGATGGCATTGGTCGAGGCTGGCGGGTTCGAACGAGTGGGTGAGGTGGCCAACGTCAAACAGGTCCTCAGTGAGGACCGGGTGTTGGTGGTTGGCCGCGGGGATGACGAGCGGGTTGTGCGCAGGGCCGGGCCGCTGATCGGAGTGAAGCTGCGGGCAGGGGACGCCGTGACCGTCGATCCGCGAGCCCAAATCGCGTTCGAGTTGATCTCCCGCTCCCAGGTCCAGGACCTGATTTTGGAAGAGGTCCCGGACGTCGACTATTCGCGGATCGGTGGGCTAGACGCCCAGATCCAACAGTTGCGCGATGCCGTCGAATTGCCGTTTGCCCGGCCTGACTTGTACCGAGAACACGGTTTGCGCCCACCCAAAGGCGTACTGTTGTACGGTCCGCCTGGATGCGGCAAGACTCTCATCGCCAAAGCCGTGGCCAACGCGCTATCGCGAGCCAGGGGAGGCGAATCGCTTTTCCTCAACGTCAAGGGCCCAGAACTGCTGAACAAATACGTCGGGGAGACCGAGCGGCACATTCGGGTGATCTTCTCCCGGGCACGTGACCGCGCCGCGGCCGGCCAGGCGGTTGTGGTGTTCTTCGATGAGATGGAATCGCTGTTCCGTACCCGCGGCACCGGCGTCTCCTCAGATGTCGAAACAACAGTTGTGCCGCAGCTCCTGGCCGAGATTGACGGGGTTGAGTCACTGGACAACGTCATAGTGATCGGCGCATCAAACCGCGAGGACATGATTGACCCGGCCATCCTGCGTCCCGGTCGCCTTGACGTCAAAATCAAAGTGGACCGCCCCGACGATGCCGCCGCCAAAGAGATCTTTGCCACCTACCTGAACCCTGATCTGCCCATCCACCAAACCGAGTTGGCTGGACACGGCGATGACCCGGCGGCAACGGTGGCCGCAATGATCGACACGGTAGTCGAACAAATGTATGCCGTCGATGAGGCGAACCAGTTCTTGGAGGTCACCTACGCCTCGGGGGACCGTGAGGTGCTCTACTTCCGCGACTTCGCCTCAGGAGCGATGATCCGAAACATCGTGGACCGCGCCAAGACGATGGCCATCAAGGCGCTGATAACCTCCGGTGAGCGCGGCCTGACCACGGGTCAGTTGTTGGCCAGTTGTCGGCGCGAGTTCCAGGAGAACGAGGACCTGCCAGGCACAGCAAACCCGGACGATTGGGCCCGTGTGGCCGGCAAGAAGGGCGAGAGGATCGTGTTTATCAGAACCTTAAGCGACGCAGGCAGTGCCACATCGCGTCAACTCGCATAGTATGGCTGGGTCGTTGCACGGGCACATCGAAGTGATGGGGGCAAGAGCTTGACTTCAGACTTAAGCACGCTGACCCGCGGCGACCGCGACGATGTAGTGGTGCGCGCCCGCGGCGTGTCGAAGCGATACGGCATTGTCGCCGCACTGCGTGACCTAGATATGGATGTCTACCGCGGCGAGTGCATCTGCATCCTGGGCCCAAACGGTGCAGGCAAGACAACCATGGTGGAGCTGATGGAGGGCTTCCGGGCCCCTGACTCGGGGACCATCGAGGTGCTCGGCGTCAACCCAGCCAAGGCGCGGTCCGGTTGGCGTGAACGGATCGGCGTGGTCTCCCAACACCACGAATCGATCCCTGGCCGCACAGTTTGGGAGACGGTGGAGTATTGGGCCACCTTGTACCGGGCCTCGCGCGACCCAGCTGAAGTCCTGACCACTGTTGGGCTGGAGCACAAGGCGCGCGCCAAAGGCCACTCCCTTTCCGGCGGGCTGAGGCGACGGTTGGAGTTCGCCTTGGCGATCATCGGCCGGCCTGAACTGCTGTTCTTGGACGAGCCGACAGCCGGACTTGACCCGATCTCGCGCAGAGCCTTTTGGCAGTTGATAGGACAACTCAAAGACGCCGGAACCACCATCGTGCTGTGCACCCACTATCTGGATGAGGCAGCATGGCTGGGGGACCGGCTGATAGTGATGGTGGCAGGCCGAATGATGGCCGCCGCCTCACCGGACAAACTGGGCGCTGAACACAGAGTCGACTCACTTGTCCGGTGGAGCGAAGACGGAAAGGTGCATGAACAGCGCACGGATGATCCGGCATCGTTGGTGGTAAAACTGGCGCAACAGGCAAATCGAGCGGTCGAGGGACTGGAGGTAATCCCCCCGACCCTGGAGGACGCCTACTTCAGGCTGGTCGGCAGCCATCAGGGCGCCGAATCACCATCGGACGGCATCAACCTTGGGCAAGAACAGGGCGGAGGGTCGAATACGTGAAACGGTGGACGGCAGTCGCTAGCGGCGGGCGAACCGCAGCGTTCCTTGCCAACGCCCCGGCAACAGAAGGCGAACGGGCTCAAGAGGCCAGGCGCTCACTTGCCCGGTTGGCCATCCGGCGTGTGTGGATGGAGATGCGGGCCTTTGGTGGCGAGCCCGGAGCGGTGTTCTTCGTGTTCGCCTACCCACTGTTGATGATGACCGTGTTCTCTTCGGTGTTCGATCAGAGCCGGCAAATTGTGGACCCCTCCGGCACCGTGGTGATCACCTTTGCCCACTACTTCCTGCCAGGCGTGGTGGCCACGGCTGTTGTGCTCTCATCGGTCCAGCTGATTGGCATCCAGGTGGCCCAAGACCGCGAGAGCGGCATGCTCAAGCGCATGCGCGCCACCCCCTTGCCGCCGATGGCGTACTTCCTCGGTCTGCTCGGTCAAGTTGTGGTCTCACTCACCTTGCAGATCGTGTTGTTGCTGGTAGCGGCCCAGTTCATCTGGAAAGTGCCGATGCCGACAGATCCGTCTGTGTGGCTGACGTTTGCCTGGGTGTGCTTGGCATCATCCGCCGCTGGAGCGGCTGCTGGGATCGCCATCGGCGGGCTGATGCCCAGTGCGCGGACCGCCAGCGCGTTCCTCATCCCGTTTGTGCTGCTGCTCCAGTTCATCTCTGGGGTGTTCGTGGCCTTCCCGGACCTGCCGATGTGGATGAAGAACCTGTCCGCCATGTTCTCCTTGAAGTGGACGGCGCAGGGGTTTCGCTCGGTGTTCCTGCCCGAGGCGTTTGCGGCGGCCGAGCCTGTGGGGAACTGGCAGCACGGGATGATCGCCCTGGTGCTGCTGGCTTGGATTGCGGTTTGGGCCGTGGTTGCGCAGCGCACGTTCCGCTGGTACCCGCAAAACGCCAGGTAGGAGCCGGCGCCGGCCTGTGGGTTGGCGATGCGGCTAGGTGTGGGTGCGCCGTTGGATGTGGTGTGCGCCGGGGTGTTTTCCCGCTGAGCCAACCCGTTCGCTGGCAGGTCTTCAACACTCAGGCGGTACCGACACGCCGAGAATACTGCGTGCGCCGTGCTACTGCGGACTGCGCGGTATTATGCATGAGTGGATACAACACAGCTACTCAAAGGGGTTCTGGACCTGGCCGTTCTGGCCGTCGTTGGCCATGAAGACGCCTACGGGTATGACATAGTCCGCCGCCTACGTTCCTCCGGCCTGCACGATGTCGGTGAGGCGTCTGTCTACGGCACACTGCGCCGGCTGTACGCCTCAGGTGCGTTGAGCAGCTATGTCGTTCCCTCGGAAGAGGGCCCCCACCGCAAGTACTACGGACTGACACCCCAAGGAAGGGACGCCATCGTCCGCCAATCCGAAGACTGGAACGCCTTCGCAACCACCATGCGTACCCTGCTCGAAGACTCGGAGACCAAGTCATGAACACCCCGCGTTACCTGCCTGCCGTTCGCGAATACGCCGAAGCTGTTCGCGCTGGCCTTGAGGGGCTCGAACCGGCCGACATCGCCGATATGACCGACGGTCTGGAGGCCGATTTGGTCGCCGCCCTGGAGGATTCGGATTCATCGGGAGAAGATGCCCAGGTCCTGACGGCCGCCACCATGACCGAACGGTTTGGGCCGCCCGAGGACTATGTCAAGGAACTACTGCAAGCCGCCGGCCTGAGCGAGCATGCTCCGGACCGCAAGTCCAAGCGCAGCCAGCGGCGCGGGCGTCGCGAGACCCGGCGGCGCGAGGGCCGGACGCTCAAGGGTTTGGTGCGTCGCGGCATCGGACGGGTGCGTAGCGTGCGGACACTGCCGTGGTGGCCCAAGGCGGCAGCGTTTGGCCGGGTGATGGCGCCGGCCTGGTGGGTGTTGCGGGCATGGGCGATGTTCAGTCTGATTTCCGAAGAGGCGCTGCCACGAACGGCCGGCGGATTCTTTGTGCTGGCCGGTCTGCTGATCGCGTCGCTGCTGCTGGGGCAGGTGCGTTGGGGGGAGCAGACCCGATGGCTACGGGCCACCATGCTCATTGCCAACTGCGCGCTGGTGGTGATAGCAGGGGTGGCTATCGACGCGGTCAATACGCGGGCCGGAAACGCCGAATCGACTGCGCAGGTCCTGGCTGACTTGGCGGCAGTGCAAGAGGCGTCGGGAGAGGAGTTCATGGAAGGCGCCACGGACGCCTCGATGTATACCAGCTCCCTTTGCGCCCGTGGGGACGGTCCCCTGTGCGTGGGCGGGCGAGAGATCCGCAACGTCTTCGCCTACGATGCCGCCGGTGAGCCCATTGATTTGGTCCAGCTTTTCGATGAGGAGGGTGAGCCATTGATGGTGGTCAACGATGAGGACTATGAGGCTGGCGCATACCGGGAGATGATCGACCAGATAGTCAACCCGACCACCCTTGAAGTTGAGGCCGAAATCTACTCTGACTTTTCGCCGGCAAAGGACAACGCTGGACGGGCTCTTTGGAACGTGTTTCCTCTCCATACCGGGTCTCTGACCGAGTGGATGGACGGCACCATCACGCCTCGTTCGAAGGACGAGGCACCCAAACCGCCTCTGCGCCTGGCGCCAGAAGTCTCTCGCGAGCCTGAAGCCGAGGTGCACTGAGAGGCCACTAGGCTGACGGCGTGAGAACGTCGGGGCTACGCATAGGGCGAATTGGCGGGGCGCCTGTCATCGTCACGTGGTCGTGGCTGGTTGTTGCTGTGCTGCTGGCCGCCACGTTTGTTGACGGGTTTGCTGAGGACCGCACCGTTCAGGTGATGAGCGCAATCTCATCGGTCCTCATCCTGTTTATCACTGTGCTGCTGCATGAGATTGCCCACGGCTGGGTTGCCAGGCTCAGCGGGGTCGGGGTGCGCGAATACCTCCTGACGTTCTTTGGCGGTGAGACGTCATTCACGGCGCCGATGCCGGGCCCAGGCAAGGCCGCTGCGACGGCGGCGGCTGGTCCGCTGACCAACTTGCTGTTGGCTGCGTTGCTGTGGATGGTGTTCCGGGTAACCGCCGATGACTCGGTTTTACCTGCCTACGTCGAGGGGCAGACAGGTGCCAAGGTCCATGTGATCGCGATGGTCGCGGTGTACATGGGCGCGTTCATCAACCTGATGGTCGGGGCGTTCAACCTGCTGCCGGCCCTGCCGCTCGATGGTGGGCAGATTGTGCAGTCGCTGGTGTGGCGCCTGACGGGCAACCGTGAGCGGGGCATGGTGGCGGCAGGATGGCTTGGGTTGGTTGTTGGGTTTGGGCTGATCGTCATCGGACTCCTCGAAACCCGGCGGCGGCTGACCATGACCATCTGGCTGATCCTGATCGGGGTGACTGTCATGCAGGGCGCCTGGGCATCGGCCAGGCGAGGGCGCACGGCCCTGCGCGCCGCATCGCGGACAGTCGAGGGCTTCATCGAGCCGGCGGTCGCGGCCGCCCGGACCACACCCCTGGCCGATGTCGCAGCAGACCTGGCCCGCGGAACGTGGATCGTGGTAACCGACCGAGGCGCCCCCATCGGCTACGTGGACCCACCAGCAGCCCAAACAGCTCTAGCCGGCAACGATCAGACCCCGCTCGACGCGGTGATGGTGGCGCTGCCCCGCGGCGTTGCAGTCCCGATCACCCTGTCCGGAGTGGCGCTAGTCCAATCAGTAGCCCCATACGCCGCCACAACCAGACTCCTCCCAGTAGTAGACACCGGCCGCCTAGCCGGAGTCCTCCCCCTAACCCCCCTAATAACCGGCCTATAACCCCAACATGGAGGGAGGGTTGATGACTGCGTTTGTGGCCGACATCGTTCTGGCGGTTCTGTTCGGAATTGCTGCGGTGGCAAGTGTTGGCCAAATAGTGGTTGTGGGGGTGAGCGCCGCGCGCACGCGCAAGCTACCAGACCTCAGTGAGGTCATCCCTTGGGGAGCCGCCGGCCTTGGCTTGCTCGCCGGCGCCGTGGCTTCGCTCGCCACAAGAGGACTGTACGCGGGAACACTGGGCATGCCGAATGACCTCGCTGGATACCTGGCTGTGCTCGCGATCAGTGGCTGGGGCTTTGGAGTCATCCACGCCAAGGCTGCCTCGAAATGGCAACTGCGCGCAGCGTGGATCATCGCCCCAATCGCCGCCGCGACGGTTCTTGGCGCCGTTGTGGGACTCCTGAATGAACTCTGGTGAGCCACCTCACAGGTTCATATTGACGGAGATCTTCGGTTCTGCGTGGTCGGTGCGCTTGCGAGGCACGCCGGCCACGCAGAACTGTGAATGGCTCGTGGAGCAGCAGCCAAGGGGATTCATAGGCGAGCCGAGGGTTGCGGGATGGGGCTGGTTCGCACGGGGTGGGTAGTTGGGAGGCTTAGGCGATGGCTACTCCGAATAGGGAGCCTATTGCGTAGGTTACGCAGGCTGCTCCGTAGCCTATGGCTAGTTGGCGTAGGGCTCGGCGGGTGGGGGAGGAGCCGGACAGGAGGGCTACTGCGGCGCCGGTCACCAGCAGGGCTATTCCGACCAGACCAGCTGAGACCGCTAGTGCAACCCAGCCGGACAGGCCAAAGGCGTAGGGGATGATCGGCAGGGCGGCGCCTGCTGAGAACAGGGCAAATGAGGCGATGGATGCCTTGATGGCTGTGCCCACTGTGTCCGGCGTCTGGTCTGGTGGATCGGCGAAGGACCGCGCCCCGGCAAGCACTTGGGCGGCACGGTTGGCTGCCTCCATTGGGTCCAGGCCTTGTGAGCGGTAGACCAATGCCAGCTCGTTGGTGGCTGCGTCGAGGGCGGCCACGGCGCGGCGGGCTTCGGGGTTCGGGGTGTTGGCGGCCAGCAGCTCGCGTTGGGAGCGGACTGAGATGTACTCACCGGCCGCCATCGAAAGCGCCCCAGCCAACAGGCCAGCAACGCCGCTGAGCAGCACAAACGAGGAGCTGACACCGGCTGCGGCGACACCGATCACAAGCGACAGGTTGGATACCAGACCGTCGTTGATGCCGAACACACCGGCGCGGAATGTGCCTGAAAGGGCGGCTCGCCCGCGGGCCGCAAGGCCACGGACAACCTCGGCGTGAATCTCCTCATCGGCCGCCATTGAGGCGGGCGCATCGGGGTCAGCGCCGTAGGTGGAACGCGATTCGGCTCGCCCGGCTAGTGCCAGTGCGAAAACAAAACCGAACCGCCGCGCCAAGAATCCAAGCAACCGCGACCCGCCGCCGCGCCGCGACGGCTTGGCTTCCGGGCCTAGCAGCCCGCGCCAATGGTCGGCGTGGCGTACCTCGGCCTGGGCAAGCTCGAGGAGGATGTAGCGTTCCTCGCCTGACCGCCGGGCGGCCAACTCACGGTAGATCTCGGCTTCTGCAACCTCGTCGGCTAGGTAGCGGCGCCATCGGCGGCGTTGGGCCGGGGTGGGTTCAGGGGTTGGCGGCTGGTTCACGTCGCGCCCACCCCGCTGACGGTGCTCACGCCGTTAGAGTAGTGGCGATCTGACCACCCGGCCGAGAGGAACTGTGCTTCGTGTCTGACGGTTGGGACGGTGGCGTGCCTCACCGTCCGCCCCTGCTGGCTAGCCTGGCGGGGCCGGGCGATCTAAAGGCGCTGCACGCCAAACATCTGCCTGCGCTGGCTGAGGAGATCCGCCAGTTCTTGGTCTCGGCGGTCAGCCAGACCGGCGGGCATCTTGGCCCGAATCTCGGGGTGGTTGAGCTGACCATCGCGCTGCACCGGGTGTTCAACTCTCCGCGTGACACCATCATCTTTGACACCGGGCATCAGGCTTACGTGCACAAACTGTTGACCGGCCGGCAGGACTTTTCCAACTTGCGGGGCCGCGGCGGGCTGTCCGGCTATCCGTCCCGCGCCGAATCTGTGCACGACGTCGTTGAGAACACTCATGCCTCGGCCGGGCTGTCCTGGGCGGCCGGGATCGCCGCGGGGCGGCACATTGCAGGGCATGGCAAGGCGGCTGGCCGCTACACAGTTGTGGTGGTGGGCGATGGCGCACTGACAGGTGGGATGAGTTGGGAGGCTTTGAACAACATCGCCGAGTGGAAGGACGTCCCGCTGGTCATTGTGGTCAATGACAACGGCCGGTCCTATGCGCCGACTATTGGCGGTTTGGCTACCCACCTAGCCGGGTTGCGGACAACCGGAGCTTATGAACAGGTGCTTGATTGGGGACGGCGATTCTTGAAGGCTCGGGGCAGGCTGGGGCAGTTGACATATTCGGCGCTGCACGGCATGAAAAAGGGTTTGAAGGATATGGTGGCGCCCCAGGTGCTATTCGAAGACCTTGGGTTGAAATACATCGGGGCCATAGACGGGCATGATATTGCGGGGTTGACGCGCGCATTGGAAAGGGCAAAGGCGTTTGGTGGGCCCGTCATCGTGCATGCTATTACTGAGAAGGGGCGGGGGTATGCGCCGGCGGAGGACAACCAGGCTGATCGGTTCCATGCTGTGGGGCGGATCCACCCTGAGTCAGGGCGGCCCGTCGAGGCGTCCCGCTCCTGGTGGACGTGGGTTTTTGCCGAGGCTCTGGTGGCTGCGGCCAGGAACGATGACCGGATTGTCGCACTGACCGCAGCCATGCGTGAGCCGGTCGGTTTGGGCCCATTTGCTGCGGAGTTCCCGGACCGCGTATTGGACGTCGGAATTGCTGAAGCTCACGCCGTCACAACCGCCGCCGGGCTCGCTTTCGAGGGATTCCATCCGGTTGTGGCGGTTTATGCAACCTTCTTGAACCGTGCGTTTGATCAAATCTTGATGGATGTAGCTTTACACTCGGCTCCAGTAACGTTTGTTATGGACCGGGCTGGTGTTACCGGTGAGGACGGACCGAGCCATAACGGACAGTGGGATCTAGCGATGCTCCGGCTGATTCCCGGCTTGCGGGTGGCCGCCCCGCGTGACGCCGCCACCTTGCGGTCTGAGTTTGCAGAAGCCCTATCCGACGGTGCGGGCCCAACCGCTTTGCGTTACCCCAAAGGTGAGGTGCCGGCGGATTTGCAGGCCGTCGAGACGGCTGATGGTTTGGACGTTTTGACCCGCGCGCCTGACGCGACGGTGCTGATCGTGTCGGTTGGGGCTTGCGCCGAGGCGTCCATCGAGGTAGCGCAGGGGCTGGCCGAGAAGGGGCTCGCGGCCACTGTGGTGGATCCGCGCTGGGTGTTGCCGGTCTCAGATGCCCTGGTCCGCTTGGCCGCTGGGCATGAAGCGGTGGTCACAATCGAGGACGGCATGGTGGCCGGGGGAGTGGGCCAAGCAGTAGCCGGCGCGTTGAGCGCCCAACGGGTCACCATGCCTGTGCTGAGCTTCGGCCTGCCCCGCGAGTTCCTGCCCCAAGGCTCCCGCTCCGAGGTACTGGCCGATGTCGGTCTGGACCCGGCGAGCATCGTGGCCCGAGTTTCAGCTGCCCTAATTCCCGCCCCGGCCCCTCCGCCCGCCGGGCAAACCCCAGCCAAAGACCACACCTGACGGGCCTGCATCGGCCCTGACCACAGTTCAGCCCTTCGCGAAGGAGAACCTAGTGATGCAGTCCCGCGTCAACAGCACGCGTGCCAGGGCCCGAACCTGCGCAAGGGTTCTGGTGGGCCTGACCGCGCTGGTGGGGGCCGGCATCGTCGGGGGATGCAGCGAGGGTGAGGAACGTGATGTGGCCACTGTCGAGGACCTGGCCGTGACGCAGAGTCCCGAAGTGAGCAATGCCCTGCCGGACGGCGCGGGGCAAGTGAGCCAGCAAGGGGACGAAGCCGGCGCCGCAGCAACGCCAGCAGGTGATCCGACCGGGCCAGGTGACCAGCGGTTGACGGCCGAGGCGCTCTACTCGTGCCTGGTCGATGCGGGGTTGCCGGCGCAGATCCAGCCGGTCAACCGGGGTGGGGGTGACGGCGGATCAGGTGATGCTGAGGCAGGTAGCGCCGAGGCGTTCGTGACGTTCGGATCGCATGCCGTGATGCAGGCGGTGCCCGGCAAGCCGCCCGCTATCTCGCTGGGCGAGGGCAGTGCGGTGGCGCTGAGTGAGCAGGCCCAACAGGCGTTCTTCGATGCGCACAGGGACCCCGAGACGTTTGGGCTGCAGATTGACGGGGTGGATTACAGCGTCGACTTTGAGCGTTGCTACACCGAATCGGGCTACTTCGAGCCGGTCAGGATCACCGATGAGGAGCGGGTGCGCCAGAACAAGCTGATGGCTGAGGCGACCAACAAGTGGACCGCATGCGCCCGGGAGAATGGATACCCAAACCTCCCCGATGTGCTCCTGGCCTCGAATGATCCGGACTACTACCCGTCTGTGGAACTCCCGCCCAGCATCACTGAGTCCGCGCTGCGCAGCTTGCTGGAGGCGTGCCCCAACTTCGATGAGGAGGCCGCCGCCCAGGTCCACGAGGCCATGGCCAGCGGCGAGGACATCCCGTACCCGCTCATGCCCAACATCACCATCCCAATGCCGGACGAGGACCCGTCCTCCGACTCACCAGCCATGCAGCAGTGGAACCAACTAACCGAAATCCTCTACGAACAAGAACAAACCTTCTTCACCACCAACCCCCCACCCACCTAGCCCCCCTGGGCGCGACCCCGTCTTGAGCAGTTGGGGTCGCCATCGGACGGGAGATGGGGAGTGGTCCGTGCTCAGCCTCCGATGACGCACCGCCGCAAGTGCTCAAAAGGGGCAAGAAGCACCTGGTGGAACTTCTGTTTTGAGCAGTTTCGGTCTTCCCGCCCCCGCCCCCGCCCGCCCCCTGAGCACGAATCCGCGCTCCCTCCCCATCACCCCCCAACCCCAACTGCCCAAAACACCACTTCACTTCGATGTCCTTCTCCCGTTTTGGGCAC